>NZ_JBSFRB010000003.1:0-330636 GCF_053589015.1 Streptomyces sp. NPDC003393
TCGCGTTCCTGCGCGAGCACGAGGACGACCTGGTCCTGTGCGTGCACAACTTCTCCCGCTTCGCCCAGCCCACCGAACTGGACCTGAGCGCCTTCGACGGACGGCACCCGGTGGAGCTCATCGGCGGGGTCCGCTTCCCGGCCATCGGTGAACTCCCCTATCTGCTGACCCTGGCGGGACACGGCTTCTACTGGTTCCGGCTCACCAAGGTGGCATCCCGGATCGGCCGACGAGTTTGAGCCTGCGGCCGAGAGAGGAGGAGGTGTGACCATGCCGAAGACCGCAACCCCGCGACCGAGCACCGCGGGCTTGGCCGGGCCCATGGCCTCGCTCGGGTCGCTGCTGCGCGAATGGCTGCCCTGCCAGCGCTGGTTCGCCGGCAAGGACCGGCCGGTCACCGATCTGCGGCTGCTGTCGATGACCGAGCTGTTCCCCGGCTGTCTGCACCTGCTGGTCCAGGCCGAACACGGCGGCGTCGGCACCGGCCACGGCGGTGTCCCGGCCCCGGCCTGCACGACGGCGCCGCCGCCCGCCGACTGCTACCAGTTGCTGCTCGGCGTGCGGGAACAGCTGGCCCCGCGCCTGCACCGGGCCTTCATCGGCCGTCCGGAGGAAGGGCCGATGGCCGGGCTGGCGGTCTACGACGCGCTGTGCGACCCGCGCTCCGCGCAGCTGCTGCTGGAACGGCTGCGCCACCCCGGCACCTCGGGCCCGCTGCGCTTCGAGGTCGATCCGTCCGTGCTGATCCCCGGGGGCCTGGTGCCGAGGCTGCTGGACGCCGAGCAGTCCAACTCCTCGATCGTGTACGGCGACGAGTTCATCCTGAAGGTCTTCCGCCGCATCCAGCCGGGCGTCAACCCGGACCTGGAGGTGCCGTGGGCGCTGGCCCGGCAGGGGTGCAGCCGGGTTCCCGCCCCGGTGGCCTGGATGCGTACCGGCCAGCCGGAGGAGGCCACCCTGGGCGTGCTCCAACCGTTCCTGCCGGACGCGGCGGACGGCTGGACGCTGGCGCTGCGGGCGCTGGCTACCGGCGACGACTTCACCACCCAGGCGCACCAGTTGGGTCAGGCCACGGCGGAGGTGCACCTGGCACTGGCCGAGGCCTTCCCCACCAGCGGGCACCGGGAGGTCGCCCGGACGGCGACCGCGATGGCCGAGCGGCTGGAGGCGGCGGCGCACAGCGTGGCCGCGCTGCGACCGTACGCGGCGCGGCTGCGGACCGCGTTCGCCGCGCTGGTCAGCTGCGACGCCGGGCCGCCCGCCCAGCGCGTCCACGGCGACCTGCATCTGGGGCAGGTGCTGCGGGCCGGCCGCGAGTGGTTCGTCATCGACTTCGAGGGCGAGCCGTCCCGTCCGCTCGCCGAGCGCCGCCTCCCCGAGTCCCCGGTGCGGGACGTCGCCGGGATGCTGCGCTCCTTCGACTACGCAGCCCGCCAGCGCCGCCCGTGGCGGCCGGAGTGGGCGCGCCGCTGCCGGGAGGCGTACTGCGCCGGCTACGCCTCCCGCGCCGGCTGGGATCCCCGCAAGAAACACGCCCTGCTGCGAGCCTACGAGACGGACCGTGCCGTGTACGAAGTGCTGTACGAGGCCCGGCACCGCCCGGACTGGCTCGCCGTACCGATGGCGGCGATCGAACGTCTCGCCGTGAGAGGAGGCTGAACCGGTGGCACTGCGCGACACGTCACTTCCCGAGCCGTCCGGCCCCGTCCCGCCCGCTGCGGCACGGACCCGGACCCGGACCAAGGCGGCCCGGACGAAGGCGGCCCGGACCAGGACGGCCCCGCCCCTGGACCCCGCCGACCGTGAGCGCCTGCTGTCCGGCGCCCATCACGATCCGCACGCGCTGCTCGGCGCGCATCCGGTGCCGGGCGGGATCGCCGTCCGGGCGCTGCGTCCGTTCGCCGACGCGGTGAGCGCGGTGGTCGACGGCGAGCGCGTCCCGCTCGTCTCCGAGGGCGACGGCCTGTTCTCGGTCGTGCTGCCGTCGGCCGAGATCCCCGCGTACACGCTGGTGGTCACCTACGGGCAGGACGAGTACGAGGTCCACGACCCCTACCGCTTCCTGCCCGCGCTCGGCGAGTTCGACCTGCATCTGATCCGGGAGGGCCGGCACGAGCAGCTGTGGAAGGCGCTGGGCGCGGAGCCGATGGTCCACCAGGGCGTGAGCGGCACGCGGTTCACGGTGTGGGCGCCGAACGCCCGGGGCGTCCGGGTGGCCGCGGACTTCACCTACTGGGACGGGACCACGTTCCCGATGCGCTCCCTGGGCGCGGCGGGCGTGTGGGAGCTGTTCCTGCCGGGTGTCGGCGAGGGCACCCGGTACAAGTTCGAGATCACCTCGCAGTACGGCGGCCGGTTCCTCAAGGCCGACCCGATGGCCCGGCGCACGGAGGTGCCGCCGGACACGGCCTCGATCGTGACCGCCTCGCAGCACGAGTGGGGCGACGCGGAGTGGATGGCCCACCGCGGCGACACGCCGGTGCACGAGGCGCCGTTCTCGGTGTACGAGGTGCATCTGCCGTCCTGGCGGAAGGGGCTGGGCTACCGGGAACTGGCCGAGCAGCTCCCGGCGTACGTGAAGGACCTGGGCTTCACCCACGTGGAGCTGATGCCGGTCGCCGAGCACCCCTTCGGCGGCTCCTGGGGCTACCAGGTGACGTCCTACTACGCCCCGACCTCCCGGCTGGGATCCCCGGACGACTTCCGGTACTTCGTGGACGCCTGCCACCGGGCCGGCATCGGCGTGATCATGGACTGGGTGCCGGCGCACTTCCCCAAGGACGACTGGGCGCTGGCCCGCTTCGACGGGGACCCGCTGTACGAGCCGGGGAACGCCCAGCGCGCCGAGCACCCCGACTGGGGGACGTACGAGTTCGACTACGCCCGTACCGAGGTGCGCAACTTCCTGGTCGCCAACGCCGTGTACTGGTGTGAGGAGTTCCACATCGACGGGCTGCGCGTGGACGCGGTGGCCTCCATGCTCTACCTGGACTACTCGCGCGACTCCGGCCAGTGGACGCCCAACGCCTACGGCGGCCGCGAGGACCTGGACGCGATGGCCTTCCTCCAGGAGATGAACGCCACCGTCTACCGGCGGGCGCCGGGAGTGGTGACCATCGCCGAGGAGTCCACGGCCTGGGGCGGGGTGACCGCGCCGACCGACTGCGGAGGGCTGGGCTTCGGGCTGAAGTGGAACATGGGCTGGATGCACGACTCGCTGCAGTACATGAGCAAGGAGCCGGTGCACCGCAAGTACCACCACCACGAGATGACCTTCGCGATGGTGTACGCCTACAGCGAGAACTACGTGCTGCCGATCTCGCACGACGAGGTGGTGCACGGCAAGCAGGCGCTGGTGTCGAAGATGCCCGGCGACTGGTGGCAGCGCCGTGCCGACCATCGCGCGTACCTCGGCTTCATGTGGGCCCACCCGGGCAAGCAACTGCTGTTCATGGGGCAGGAGTTCGCGCAGGGCGGCGAGTTCTCCGAGGAGCACGGGCCGGAGTGGTGGCTGCTCGACGACGGGTACTGCGCGGCCGGCGACCACCGCGGGGTACGGGACCTGGTGCGTGACCTGAACACGCTCTACCGGGTCACGCCGGCCCTGTGGCAGCTCGACACCCGGCCCGAGGGCTTCCGCTGGGTGGCGGTGGACGCCGCCGACGACAACGTCTACGCCTTCCTGCGCCACGACGCCCAGGGCGCCCCGCTGCTGGCGGTGTCGAACTTCTCGCCGGTCGTACGCCACGACTACCGCCTTCACGTGCCGGGCGACGTCACCGCCTGGTGCGAGGCGCTCAACACCGACGCCGCGCGCTACGGCGGCAGCGACGTCACCAACCCCGACCCGGTCAAACCGGAGGACGGGCACATCCGGCTCACGCTGCCGCCGCTGGCCACGATCTGGCTGACGCCGTATCCCGCCTGAGCGCGCCCGCGCCCCGGGCCGGAACGAACGCGTGTGGCGCGGCCCCATGTGTCCGGTGGCCGTCCCGGGGCAGCCGGGTCCTACGACCCGGCTGCCCGGCCGGTGGTCGGGGCGCGGACGGAAGGGGCGGCGAGAGGTGCGGACCGTCGGAGTGGAGGAGGAGCTCCTCCTGGTCGCCCCGGACAGTGGTGAGCCCAGAGCCCTGTCTGCGGCGGTGCTCGCGCACGCGGAGGCGGCCGACGCGAGCCAGGACGTGTTCGAGAAGGAGCTGTACGGCCAGATGCTGGAGTTCGCCACGCATCCGCAGACGGACATGGCGGAACTCGGCGCGGAGATCGTGCGCTGCCGCAAGGAGGCCGCCCGGCACGCCGGGGAGATCGGCTGCGCGGTCGCCGCACTGGCCACCTCCCCGCTGCCGGTCAGCCCCACCATCAGCGTCAACCGCCGCTACCAGTGGCTGGCCGAGCAGTACGCCATCGCCACCAGGGAACAGCTCGTCTGCGGAATGCACGTGCATGTGGCCGTGGAGTCGGACGAGGAGGGCGTCGCGGTCGTGGACCGGATCCGGCCGTGGCTGCCGGTGCTGCTGGCGATCAGTGCCAACTCCCCGTTCTGGCAGGGCGAGGACACCCGCTACGACAGCTACCGCAGCCGGGTGTGGGACCGCTGGCCGTCGGCCGGGCCGACCGAGCTGTTCGGGTCGGCCGAGCGCTACCACCGGCGGGTGGCGGACATGGTGGCCACCGGGGTCATCCTCGACGAGAAGATGGCCTACTTCGACGCCCGGCTGTCCGAGCGCTATCCGACGGTGGAGATCCGGGTCGCGGACGTGTGTCTGCACGCCGACACCGCCCAGCTCGTGGCGACCCTCGCCCGCGCCCTGGTGGAGACCGCCGCCGGCGAATGGCGGGCGGGCCGCGAGCCGGTGGACCACAGTGTGAGCCTGCTGCGGCTGGCCGCCTGGCAGTCGGCGCGCGCCGGGCTGGCGCGGGAACTGCTGCATCCGCTGACGATGCGGCGGCTGCCCGCGGAGGCGGTGGTGCGGGCGCTGCTGGACCACGTCGGCGACGCGCTCGCCGGCAGCGGGGATCTGGACCGGGCCCGCGAGGCCACCCGGCGGCTGCTGCGGCGCGGCAACGGCGCCCGGGTGCAGCGCGAGGTGCTCGAGCGGACCGGGAGCCTGCGGGACGTCGTCGCCGCGTGCGTGCGCCTGACCCAGGCCTGACTCAGAAGAAGATCAGGCCCAGGGCGTAGGCCAGGAAGCCGAAGGCGAGCACCAGCACGAGGAGGAGGATGACGGCGAGCGGGGCCTTGGCCCACCCTCTGGAGGTGCTGTCCGGCTGGCGGGGCCCCGCCTCGGGCATGCTGCTCTCCGCGGGCGGGGTCTCGCCCGGCGGGACCCCACCCCCCGGTTCCAGGCCGGGAGTCCGTTCGGGATCGGGATCTGGGTTGACGTAACTCATGCCGGACGGGTTTCCCCGAACGGGCCCGGATCACAAAACAGCCACATCGCCGTTCCGGGCCCCCGGCCGCGCTTAGCTGGGCTAGATTCGACGCGCCGACAACGGCACTCACCTGCGGAGTCACTCTCCGTACACACCAGGAGCAGCGCATGCGCGACTTCGCCCTCGCTCCGCCCGCCGTCTCCCTGCTGACCGGCGGGCTCGCCGACAGCGTCTTCGAGACCGCCGAGATGCGTCCCCTCCATCCGGTGCTCGCCCGCCGGGCCTCCCCCGGATCCGCCGAGTGGCAGGAGGTGACCGCCGTGGAGCTGCGGGACCAGGTGTCGGACCTGGCCCGCGGACTGGTCGCGTCCGGGATCGCGCCGGGCCACCGGGTGGCGGTCATGGCGCGCACCCGGTACGAGTGGACGGTCCTCTCCTACGCGCTGTGGGCGGTCGGGGCGGAGGTCGTCCCGATCCATCCGACCTCCTCGCGGGACCAGGTCGAGTGGATCCTGCGGGACGCCGGATGCGTGGCGGTGGCCGTCGAGGACGAGCAGGGTGTGATGACGGTCGGCTCCGTGTGCGCGTCGCTGCCCCTGCTGCGGCATGTGTGGCAGCTGGACGCGGGCGCCCTGGAGGAGCTGGTCGCGCGGGGCGTGCCGGTGCCGCCGACCACGGTCGACTCGATGCGCCGGATCGTGCTGCCGGACGCCACCGCGGTGATCGCCTACACCTCCGGCTCCTCCGGCCGACCCCTGGGCTGCGCGCTGAGCCACCGGGCGCTGGCCAGCCCCTGTGACACGCTGCTGGCGGGCTG
This sequence comes from Streptomyces sp. NPDC003393, assembly GCF_053589015.1. Classification (NCBI taxonomy): domain Bacteria; kingdom Bacillati; phylum Actinomycetota; class Actinomycetes; order Kitasatosporales; family Streptomycetaceae; genus Streptomyces; species Streptomyces sp. NPDC003393. The sequence continues at coordinate 6,191 of NZ_JBSFRB010000003.1, forward strand.
GGGGCACACCACTGCCCCTCCGGGCGAGCAGGCCTCCGTCCTCGCGTTCCTGCCGTTCTCCCATGTGTACGGACTGATGATCCAGGGCATCTGCGTCCGCGGCGGCCTCCTGATGGGTCACGAACCCGATCTGGGCGAGGCGGCGCTGGCGTCGGCCCTGCGGTCCTTCCGGCCGACGTACTTCTACGCCGTCCCGTCCGTCTTCGAGAAGCTGTACAAGAACTTCCTGCGCACCTCGCAGCAGGCGGGCCGGGGCGCGCTGTTCGAACGGGCGGCCCAGACGGCGCGGGACTTCGCGGCGGCGCTGGAGCGGCAGCGGCTCGGCCGGGGCCCGGGCCCCGGGTTCGACCTGCGCTTGCAGCACGCCCTGTACGAGCGGACCGTGTACCGCCGGCTGCGCGCCGCGCTCGGCGGCAGGGTCGGCCGCGCGACCTCCGGAGGCTCCCCGCTGAGCCGGGAACTCTCCCTGTTCTACGAGGGCATCGGGATCTACGTGCACGACGGGTACGGGCTCACGGAGACCGCGGGCGGCATCACCATGCAGCCGTTCGGCCGGGAGAAGTCGGGCACCGTCGGCCGGGCCCTGCCGGGCACCGAGATCCAGGTGGCCGGCGACGGGGAGATCCTGGTGCGGGGCCCTTCGCTGTTCCAGGGGTACGTGGGCGACGAGGCCGCCACCCGGGCCGCGGTGCGCGACGGCTGGCTGGCGACCGGTGACATCGGCCACCTGGACTCCGAGGGGTATCTGACGATCACCGGGCGCAAGAAGGACGTCATCATCACCAGCAGCGGCAAGAGCGTGGCTCCGGCCCCGCTGGAGCAGCGCCTGAGGATGCACCCGCTGGTGCACCAGGCGGTCGTCGTGGGTGACAACCGGCCGTGCGTGGGTGCGCTGATCACCCTGGACCCGGAGTTCCTGGCGCACTGGCGCGCCTCGCTCACGGTCCAGGGCGACGCCCCGAACCGTGAGGCACGCGAGGAGAACGCGCTGCGCGAGGAAGTCGGCCGGGCGGTCGCGGCCGCCAACAGTGCGGTGTCCCGTTCGGAGTCCATCCGGGTCTTCCGGGTGCTGCCCGAGCCCTTCGACGTGGCCGGCGGCCTGCTCACGCCGTCGATGAAGCTGCGCCGCGACGCCATCGTGGAGCGCTACGCCTTCGAGATCGACGCCATGTACCAGGCCCGCTCCCCTCGTCGGCGCCACCCGCCGGCCGAGGATCCGACAGCGGACTGGGACGACTCCGACGACGTCTTCCGCTGAGACGAGCCCGGGACGAGGCCGGACGAGCCCCGCGGCAGGCCGACGCGTAGCCTCCCCACCCACGGGAACTAGACAGGTGGACGGACGGGAGGGAAGCGAAGGACGACGAAGCCCCGCTCGCGCGGGGCCGGGAAGGCGAGATGGCAACCGAGCCGCCTGGGGACGACACACTGGCTACCGAGGGGATTCCGAGCCGCACCGCTCACTTCACCGGTGAGCTGCACCATGTGACCGGCGCGCGGCTCGCCGCGGAGGAGTTCCTCGACGACCTCGCGCGCACCTCGCTGCCGGCGGCCCCCGAACACTGGGACGACATCCTGCTGGTCGTGACCGAACTGGCCGCGAACGCCGTGCAGTACGCGCCCGGACCGTTCGTGCTGCGCATGCGCCGGACCTTCGACGGGGTCCATGTCACGCTGACCGATACGAGTAGCACCCCGCCGGCCCCGCGCCCGTTCCGTCCCAGCACCGGCGGCGGAGGGATCGGCTGGCATCTGATCCACACGCTGAGCGACCAGGTGAGCGTCGTGGTCAACGACAACGGGAAGGACGTGCACGTGTTCCTGCCGTGGTGAACACGGCCCTCCCGGGCTTTCCGGCGTCGACTCCCCGGGGGCGGTGAACGTGTGCGCATGACAGGGCGGTCGGGGGGTACACGCGGGTGCGCAGCCAGCACTCGTTGGAGGTATTCGTGCCCATTGCCCAGAACCCGCTGTCCGTTGAGGTCACCGTGCCCCGGGAGGACGTCGCCCTGCTCACGGCCCAGGGCTATCTGGACGTCGACACCGCTACCGAGCTCCAGGCCCACCTGGCCAACCAGCTCCATCACGGCCGCCGGCACTTCCTGCTCGACCTGTCCGGCGTCCCGTTCATGGACTCCTCGGGCATGAACATCATTCTGCGGGTGTACCAGGAGGTGCGCGACCGCCCGGGCAGCGTGCACATCATCGCGCCGACCCCGCCCGTGCGGCGCGTCCTCGACCTGACCGGGGTCAGCATCACGGTGCCCGTCTCGGAGACCGTCGACGAGGCGCTCGCCCTGGTCGACGGGGAGCGGGAAGGACTCACCCCGGCCGGCGGGGACCAGGAGGCAGGAGACGAGGCCGGGTAAGTCGGGTCATGCATCCGGACACGGCCGCTTCTGGTGCGGTTGCGGCCTTCGACGGGCATCGTGGTGCTCGACAGGAAGGATGAACACCGTGACACGACCCAGGATCCTGGTGGTGGGCGCGGGCTTCGCCGGCGTGGGATGCGTGCGCCGCCTGGAGCGCAGGCTCGCCCCCCGGGAGGCCGACGTCACCCTGGTGACGCCGTCCGCCTACCAGCTCTATCTGCCGCTGCTCCCCCAGGTCGCCTCCGGCGTGCTGACGCCCCAGTCGATCGCCGTCTCGCTGCGCCGCAGCGAGAAGTACCGCACCCGGATCATCCCGGGCGGGGCCATCGGCGTGGACCTGAAGGCGAAGGTGTGCGTCGTCCGCACCATCACCGGCCGCATCGTCGACGAGCCGTACGACTACATCGTGCTGGCCCCCGGAAGCATCACCCGCACATTCGACATCCCCGGTCTGACGGACAACGCCTTCGGCATGAAGACGCTCGCCGAGGCCGCCTACATCCGGGACCACGTCATCACACAGCTCGACCTGGCCGACGCCAGCGACGACCCGGCCGAGCGCGCCTCGCGACTGCAGTTCGTGGTCGTCGGCGGCGGGTACGCCGGCACCGAGACCGCCGCCTGCCTCCAGCGCCTGACGCACGCCGCCGTCAAGCGCTACCCGCGCCTGGATCCGGCGCTGATCAAGTGGCATCTGATCGACATCGCGCCCCGGCTGATGCCGGAGCTGGGCGAGAAGCTGGGCCGCAGTGCCCAGGAGGACCTGCGCCGGCGGGGCGTCGAGATCTCCTTGGGTGTGTCCATCGCCAAGGCCGGCCCGGAGGAGGTCACCTTCACCGACGGCCGGGTCGTGCCCACCCACACCCTGATCTGGACCGCGGGGGTGGCGGCGAGCCCGCTCATCGCCACCCTCGGTGCGGAGACGGTCAAGGGACGGCTCGCGGTGACCGCCGAGATGTGTCTGCCCGGCCACGACGGGGTGTTCGCACTCGGCGACTCCGCGGCCGTGCCGGACCTGGCCAAGGGCGACGGTGCGGTGTGCCCGCCCACCGCGCAGCACGCCATGCGGCAGGGCAAGCGCGTCGCCGAGAACCTCATCGCGACGTTGCGGGGCCTGCCGATGCGGCCGTACGAGCACAAGGACCTGGGCCTGGTGGTGGATCTGGGCGGGGCGGACGCGGTCGCCAAGCCGCTGGGTGTCGAGCTGCACGGGGTGCCGGCCCAACTGGTGACCCGCGGCTACCACCTGGGGGCGCTGCGCACCAACGTCGCCAAGGCCCGCGTCGCCACGAACTGGATGCTCAACGCGATCGCCGGCGACGACTTCGTCCGCACCGGCTTCCAGGCCCGCCGGCCCGCCAACCTCAAGGACTTCGAGTACACAGACGCGTACATGTCCAACGAGCAGGTACGCGAGTACGTCGAACGCACCCGTCCCAGGACCGCCTGACCCCGCACGGCCCCGGCGCCCGCGCCCACCCGCACCCGGGCCCACCTGCGGGCATGCGATGCTGTGGCGAGGGGGCATCCGGATCGGCACCGGCAACGGGAGAGTACGGCGGCGTGAGTGCGGTGAAGGGGTCGGTCTGGGTACGGCTGCGCGATCGCGTCACGGCCTCCGACCCGGGGCTGCTGAGGCTGGCCGCGGGCTCGCGGACAGCGGGCTCGATCGCGCTCACGCTCGCCGCGCTCACCGCGCTGCGCGTACCGGTCGCCCATCTGGTGGCGGGCGCGATCGCGTCCATGGCGGCCTCCTTCGCCATCCGCGAGAAGCAGCGCGCCCGCCAGGCGGTCACGCTCGCCGTGGGCCTGCCCGTGGCGCTGGTGTCCGTGTCGCTGGCGGCGCTGCTCAACCGGCAGGTGGTGGCCGGGGACATCTTCTTCGTCGTCCTGATCTTCTGCGCCGTCTACAGCCGGCGGTTCGGTGACCGGGGCAACGCGCTCGGCCTGATCGGCTTCCAGATCTACTTCATGTCCCTGTTCGTCGGCGCCACCGCGGCCACGCTGCCGCGTCTGTACAGCGTCGTCACGATCGCCTTCGCCGCCAGCGCCCTGGTGCGTTTCGTGATCGTCTACGAGACTCCGGCAGGCATCCTGCTACGGCTGCGCGAGGCCTTCCGGGTGCGCCTGGCCCAGTTGCTGTGGGCGCAGCTGGAGCTGCTGGACGCCGGGCCCGACGAGGCGGACAAGGCCCTGGAGGCCGTGCGCGAGGGCACCGCCCGGTTGCACGAGACGGCCCTGATGATCCAGGGCCGGCTGGAGGAGGGCACCTCCGACGCGTCCGTGGCCCGGCTGGTCCAGCGGCGGATCGCGGACGCCGAGATCGCCGCCGAACGGCTGGGTCTGCTCCTGCTGACCGCCCGCAGCCGTCAACGCGCCGACACGCTCACGCTCCACCTGCCGGGCGCCCCCGTCCCGCCGGGCGGGCGGCTGCCGGCGCGGGACGAGGCGACCGGCACGCTGCGTCGCGACCTGGGCGCGCTGGCGATGCTCACGCTGCGGCCCGTCGGGGAGGGCGGCGGGACCGCGATGGTCCATGTGCGCAACCGGCTCCTCGGCTACCGCGAGGAGGAGAACCTGCCGTCCGCCCCGCCCGCCGTGCAGGACGTCTTCCGCGGCATCGGCGAGGCCGCCCGGGCGGTGCTGGGACTGCGGATGGCGCTGGCCGTGGCGCCGGACGACGAGTCCGACGACGCCCCCGCCACCATCCGCTCGCGCGAGGAACTGGAGGCCGAACACGCCTCCATCACCGGCTCCGAGGAAGGCGAGCGGGAACAGGAAGAGCCCATGACCGGGCTGCGCCGGCCCACCACACGGGCGGCCGTGCAGGTCGCGGTGGGCTCGGCACTGGCCATCGCCGGCGGCGAGTTCCTGTCCTTCCAGCGCTGGTACTGGGCGGTGCTGACCTGCTGGATCGTGTTCATCAACACCTCGTCCACGGGCGAGATCGTGGTCAAGGGCTACCGCCGGCTGCTGGGGACGGTGCTCGGGGTGGTGGCCGGTATCGTCCTGGCCGGGCTGGTCGGGCCGCACACCTGGCCGGCGCTGGCGCTGGTGCTGCTCTTCGTGTTCGCGATGTTCTACACGGCCCCGCTGTCGTTCACGCTGTCGTCCTTCTTCGTCACCGCGGCACTGGGCCTGCTGTACACGCTGCTGCACACCTACAGCACCGCGGTGCTGGTGCTGCGCATCGAGGAGACCGCGCTGGGCGCGGCCTGCGGGATCATCGCCGCGGCGGTGGTGCTGCCGGTGGGCACCGACCGCCGTACGGACGAGCTGCTCGTCACCGTGCTGGAGCGGCTCTCGGACATCGCCAGGGCCGCGGTGGACCAGCTCAGCGGCGGACCGGGGGCGGATCTGCTGGACCAGGCGCGCGAGCTGGACAAGGCCCTGGGGGACCTGCGGTCGGCCGTGCAGCCGCTGACGCACCCGATCAGCCCGCTGCGGTCGCGGCGCAACACGGCCCAGTACCTGCTCGCACTCCTGGAGACCTGCGCCTACCACGCCCGCACGCTGGCCGCGACGGCCGAGCTGCTGCCCACCCACCCCTCGATCGCGGCGGATCCGCGGCTGCGCCAGGTGTGCCGCCGCATCAGCGGCAACATCGACACGCTCATCGCCCATCTGTCCGACGAGCGCGCCGCCGCCCCGGTCGAGACCGGTCCGAGCATCGCCTCCCTGCTGGGAGCGGACGGGACGCCCGGCACACCTCGCTACGGCCGTGTCACCGACCGGGTGCTGCGCCATCTGCAACGCCTGGACGAGTCGGTGGTCGGTCTGGCCCGCCCCCTGCGCGTCCCGGTACGGAGCCTGCGGAGCTGAACGGGTCGGTGCCACGTCTGACCGGCGCGGGGCGGGGAACACGGAGCAGATGAACGAAGACGAGCTTCCGCCCGATGACCGGGCCGTGCAGGTGTACCTCGACCTGTTGCGGATCCGGATGCCCGAAGAGGACTACGAACGCCTGCTCGCCGTCGTCGCCCCGGTCCTGCGGGCCATTCACGAACAGGGCGAGCAGGGGGTGCCCACCGCGGACTTCCCGCTGGACGGCCCCCAGACCCAGGGCCTGCCTCAGGAGATCAGGGACGAGGCCGCCCTGGTCATCGCCACCGCCGTCACCGGCCGGCTCGACAACGAGCTGGTCGTCCTGGACATCGAGGAGACCGGCCCGGTCCGGGTCGTCACCGACGCGGCGACCGCCTCGGACCCGGCCCGCCTGACCGAGATAGCCGACTACCTGCGCGATCGTCACCGGGAGACCGAGGAGCTGCGCGGCATCGCCGAGGCGAGCGGCCTGTCCACGGACTTCTGACCACTCACGCGACCGTCGGCCGGGACCCGTTGCCGCGCCGGTTCGCCCGTTCCGCCAGCACCTCGTCACGCACCCGTGCGCAGCTGCGGCTGATGAGCCGGGAGACGTGCATCTGGGAGATGCCCAGCCGGTCGGCGATGCGGCTCTGCGTCATGTCCTCGAAGAAGCGCATGTAGAGGATGGCGCGTTCGCGTTCGGGGAGCCGGCGCAACCCTGCCTTCGCGGACTCCCGGTCGACGACGACGTCGTAGGAGGTGTCCGCGGAGCCGAGCGTGTCGGCGAGGCTGTAGCCGTCGGCACCGGTGGACAGCTCGGCGTCCAGGGAGAGCGTGCTGAAGCTCTCCAGCGCCTCCATCCCGGTGCCGACCTCCTCCTCCGTCAGTCCGGTGTGGGCGGCGATGGCGGCGACCGAGGGTTCGGGGCTGCCGGGGTTCTGGGTGAGTTCGCGGCGGGCCACCCGCACCTTGTTGCGCAGTTCCTGCACGCGGCGGGGCACCCTCAGGGCCCACATCCGGTCCCGGAAGTGCCGCTTGACCTCACCGGTGATGGTGGGCACGGCGTAGCTCTCGAACGCCCCGCGGTCCGGGTCGAACCGGTCGATGGCCTTGACCAGCCCCAGCGCCGCGACCTGCCGCAGGTCCTCGATCGACTCCCCGCGGTCGCGGAAACGGCCCGCGATGCGGTGGGCCATGGGCAGCCACGCGGTCACGAGTGCGTCGCGCACCGCATCGCGTTCGGGACCCTCCTGCAGCTCGGCGAGGCGGTGGAAGAGGGCCGCGGTGTCGGGTGCGTCGTCGTGGAGCCGCCGGGCGGGAGCGGCATGGTCTTCAGGGACGCCATGACGGTTTGTCGACCTATCAATGAGCATGCGGAATCGCTCCTGAACGATTTCAGGGAATGACCGCGGAAGGGGGGACGCTGTCCGGGTGACCTGGAGGCCGTCGGGCGGCAGCCCTACCGCTCCCGCTGGCGCCTCCGGTCCGAAGCACGAGGTTTCGTCTGCCCTGGAGTATCAGGAACAAACGCCGCATTCGGTGCCGCTTCGCAGCGGGTCTGCCGCGGCGCCGTGCCGGACCGGATCGGATCGACTTCTTCGTACGGGTTGGGGGGAGCCACCGGTTCGGACGGGTTCGCGGGAACCGCGTCGGACCGGATCAGACCAGCGGCACCACCACGCTGATGCATTTGCCGCCGGAGGGCAGGTCGGACACCTGCACATCGCGCGAGAGCCGGCACACGATCGGCCAGCCGTGGCCGCCCACCCGGCGCCGGCCGTGGCCGTCCACGGGCGGCCGGACCACCGGTAGCCGGTCACTGCGGTCGCTGACGCAGACGCGCACGTCCCGTCCGACCACGTCCACGTGGAAGTCCGTCACGCCGCCGCCGTGCAGGATCGCGTTGGTCGTGAGTTCGGAGGCGACGAGCTGGGCGTCGGAGACGGCGTGCGCGTCGCACGGCCCGCCCGTCCGGCAGCACTCACTGATCGCGCGTTCCACCGCGCGGCGGACGTCGGCCGGCCTGCACGGCCCGGGCTGCCGTCCGGTCCGGTCCACGGCGGACCGCGCTGCGGCGCCGGGGGTGATCCAGTGCTTGTCGCACATCTCCTCGCTCCCTGGATGGTGAACTCACCGGACGATGAAGAACACGGCCGGACCGGTGGCCGACCCGTCGGCGGGCCGGGGGCCTCGTGCCCTGCGACTGCGCGGGGGCCTCTCCGTTCGGCTAGCCTCTCCGGGCTGCGCCAAACATCCCGGCTCCCGGTGGCGAGCGGCGGGGGCGAGCGATCGCGGCGCTGCTGCGCGGGTATGTGAACGGCATGACTGAAGTCGTGGACTCAGACGAGCTGCTGCGGCGCATGCAGCGCGCCAGGCGCTGTGCGGAGCAGGAGGAGCACCGGTGGCGCGTCCGCCGCGACAGGCTCGGGCCGACCGATCCGGACGGGGCGCGGGAGGCCGCCGTGCGCGTGCTCTCGTACGAGACCGTGCTGAGGGTGCTGGACGAGATCCTCACTCCCGGCAGGCACGAGCAGGCCTGACGGGCGGGCGCGGGCCCGCCTCGCGGAGGGTCCACGGTGTGCCGGCTGTCGCGCCGCACACCGCGGCCCCCCGGGCAGCCGTGTCACGGCCGCGGATACATGTGTCACGACTGCCGGGCGAGTGAATCCGGTCACGTGAGCCGGTTCCGAGTACGTCAACCCCTCCGAGATGGTTTACGGTTCATACATACGCGGTGACGGGGTCGACCCGAAGTGTCCTCCGTACACCGCCGCATACGGCCCTGGCTGGCTTCCCCCGTCCAGCCAGGGCTTTTTCATGCCCGCGCGGCGCCGCACCCGGCGTCCCGCCGGACGAGGCCGTGCCCGCCGAGGTGCCCGGGGCGCCCGTAACGGATGAAATGGGCGTAGGCACATGCGCGGATCCCGACGCCGGCAAGGAGCCTCCGGTCATGACCAAAGCGATAAAACTGCTCACCGCCCTCCCCCACAGGCAGCGCGAACGCCTGATGGAGCTGGCGAAGGAGGTGTCCTTCCCCGAGGACACCAGGATCTTCGAGGCAGGCGGCACGGCAGACCGGTTCTGGGTCATCCGCTCCGGCGCCGTCCACCTCGACCAGCAGGTCACGCCGCTCCGGCGGGTGACCGTGGCGAGTCTGGGCGCGGGCGACCTGCTCGGCTGGTCCTGGCTGTTCCCGCCGTACGAGTGGGACTTCGGGGCCGAGGCCTTCAGTCCCGTGCGGGCCTACGAGTTCGACGGGCCGGCCGTGATGGCGCTGTGTGTGGAGGACCCGCTGCTCGGGCTGTCCCTGGTGCGCACCGTCGCCGAGATCCTCGCCCACCGGCTGGAGACGACCCGGGTGAGGCTCATGGAGCAGTACACGATCCCCCGGCGCGGCCTCTGAGGGCCGATCGCGAGCGTCGTCGACGCCCGTGATCAGCACACCTGGGCCGGCTCCTGTCGTCGAATCCTTTCACCGACAAGGCTCACCTACAGCACCCGTTCGCCTCTCGTCCGGATCATCGCGGGCCCGGCGCGGGGGCCCTCGGGCTCAGACGCGGTAGCGGCGCAGCGCCGGTACGGCGGCCGCCAGGACCAGCATCAGGGCGACGACCAGCAGCCCGCCGCCCGCGACGGCGGCACGCGGGCCGAAGGCCGAACCGGCCGTGCCGTGCAGCACGTCGGCCAGCCGCGGGCCGCCCGCCACCACGACCGTGAAGACGCCCTGCATCCGGCCGCGCATCTCGTCGGTGGCGGCGGAGAGCAGGATCGCGCCCCGGAACACCATGGAGACCATGTCGGCGACACCGGCGGCGGCCAGGAACGCCACCGCGATCCAGAGGTTGCGGCTCAGGCCGGATCCGGTGACGGCCAGGCCCCAGGCCGTCACCGCTCCGACGACCATCCAGCCGTGCCTGCGGGCCCGGGAGAAGGTCCCGGAGAACAGGCCGCCGACCACCGCGCCGATGGGGACGGCCGCGAACAGCAGACCCAGCGCCAGGCCCTCGCCGTAGGGGGCGTAGGTCTCGGCGGCGAGTTGCGGGAAGAGGGCGCGGGGCATGCCGAAGACCATGGCGATGATGTCGGCCACGAAGGACAGCAGCAGCACCTTGTGGCCGGATATGTAGCGGAACCCGGCGGCGATCTCGCGCACCCCGGCGCGGCGGGCCGCGGCACCGGACAGCGGCGGCAGCGACGGCAGCCGGACCACCGCCCACACGGTGACGCACAGGGCCACGGCGTCGACGAGGTAGAGCTCGGGCAGGCCGATGACGGGGATCAGCGCGCCGGCCAGCAACGGCCCGGCCACCAGGCCGGTCTGCATGACCGTCGACCCCAGGGCGTTGGCCGCCGGGAGTTCCTCCTCGGGAACCAGCCGGGCGATGGAGGCGTTGCGAGCCGGGGAGTTCAGCCCGAAGAAGGCCTGCTGCACGGCGAGCAGCACCATCAGCACCACGACCGACCCCATCCGGGTCGCCGCCTGCAACCAGAACAGCAGCGAGGTGACGGCGATGCCGCTGTTGGTGACCAGCAGCAGCTTGCGGCGGTCCACGGTGTCGGCGACCGCGCCGCCCCACAGGGCGAACACGACCATGGGCACCAGCCCGGCGAGGCTGGCGTAACCGACCCAGGCGGAGGAGCCCGTGATGTCGTAGATCTGTTTGGGCACGGCGACGGCGGTGAGCTGGCTGCCGACCGCCGTGACGATGGTCGACGACCACAGCCGGCGGTAGGCGGGCCGCCGCAGCGGGCGGGTGTCCATGGCCCAGCGGCGCCAGCCGCGCCGGACGGTTCCGGCGGCGGGCTCCGGGCCGTCGCCGCCCGCCGACGCCCGGGTCGTGCGGTCGCTCTCGGTCCCCGCCTCGCCCGGCCGTGGGGCCGCCGTGCCGCCGTCGGAGCGGCCCGAGGAGTGGTCTGAGGTGTCGGCGGTGTCAGTGGTGTCGCTGGTGTCCACGGGGTCCCTGGTTGGTCGATACATCTTCCTGTCCGGGTTCACTATCGCAGGACCGGCTGTGCCGGTGCGTTTCACCCACGCGGCGGCAGGTGACCCGAAGCCGGACAGGTATATGTACCTGCACATGTTCAGGCATGGACCACAGACGACTTCCGATCGCAGGTGACTCTTCATGGACCAGTGGCGAGACCACGCCGCCTGCCGCGGGCAGGACCCCGACCTCTTCTTCCCGATCGGCACGACCGGCCCGGCGCTGGCACAGCTGGAGCAGGCCAGGGCGGTGTGCCGGCGCTGCCCCGTCCAGGAGCGGTGTCTGGAGTGGGCGCTCGACACGGACCAGACCATCGGCGTGTGGGGCGGCACCACCGAGAGCGAACGCCGTGCGCTGAAGCGGCGGCGCGCCGTGGCCCGTCGCCGCTTCAGGTGACCTTCGTGTGCGGACCGGTCAGCCGCCGGAGCGGCGCATGGTCCCCCACTCCGACTCCTGCCGCCGCACCGCGGCCCGCGCCTCGTCGATGACGCCGAGGGCGATCCAGCACACGGGGTCCACGTCGACCACCAGCGGCTCGTTGTCGGGCCCCCGGCCCGCCTCCCGGCCCTTGAGGACCCAGGGACGGACCCCGGGACCCTTGTCGTGCGGCAGATGCGCGTAGTCGTACAGCCGGCGCGCCACCCACAGCTCCACGGACCGGTTCCGCCACCACTCCTCCACGTCCAGCGGATTGGCCGACAGGCCCGGCATGGGTACGCCGGTGAGGGCGTCGGTGCTCGACGTGGCGCCCAAGTCGGTTCCGGGGCCGCGTGACCAGCGGACGTACAGCCCCCGGTCCCGCTCGACGACGTCGGCCAGTTCGGCCAGCGAGTGCACGACCCGCAGCTCGTCCGATGCGCTCATGCCGTGATCTCCCTCTCCCTCAGGCGCTCGGGGTACCCGCACCCCGGCCGGGGGAATCAGCGCGGCACGGCTCCACGATCACTCGCTCCGGCCGCTGGGGGTCACCCCCCGGCTCTCCGGTGGTGGCGGGGCGGCGGGCAGCCGCAGGGTGAAGACGCTTCCGGCGCCGGGTTCACTGACCGCCGTGGCGGTGCCTCGGTGGGCGGCGGCCAGGTGGCGGACGATGGCGAGGCCGAGGCCGCTGCCGCCGGTGCGGCGGCTGCGGGACTTCTCCGCGCGCCAGAACCGGTCGAAGACGTGCGGCAGGTCCGCCGGGCCGATGCCGCACCCGGTGTCGGTCACGTCGAGGACGACCTCGTCGCCGTCGAGGCGCGCGGCCACGGTGACCGTGCCCTCGGCGGGTGTGTGGCGCAGGGCGTTGGAGACCAGGTTGCCGAGCGCCTGCCGCATGCGTACCGGGTCCGCGTCCAGCCAGGGTTCGCCGTCCGCCCGGGCGCGCAGGGCGACACCCTCGGCGTCGGCGGCCACGCGGTGGGCGGCGACGACCTGGTCGAGCAGGTCGCGGACGCGCAGCGGTTCACGGTGCAGGCGCAGGGTGCCCGCGTCGGCGGCGGCCAGGTCCTGGAGGTCGTCGATGATCCGCTGGAGCACCAGCGCCTCGTCGTGCAGGGACGCCAGCAGGGCGGGGTCGGGGTCGACGAGGCCGTCCCCGGCGACCTCCAGCCAGCCGCGGATGTTGGTGAGCGGGCTGCGCAGTTCGTGGGCGATGTCGCTGACCATCGCCTTGCGTTGGGCCTCCAGCCGCTCGCGGCGCTCGGTCAGCGCGTTGAACGCCACGGCGAGCAGACCGGTCTCGTCCCGGGTGGTCACCGGGACCCGCACGTGGAGTTCGGGTGGCTGCCGGGCCGCCTCGGTCAGGGCGCGCAGGGGCCGTACGAGCCGGGTGGCGACCACGGCCGTCACGGCGACGGTGACGGCGAGCACCAGGCCGGCCGCGCCGATGATCTTGGCCTTGTTGGCGGGCGACATGACGAAGCGGGACTCGGTGCCGGCCCCGCCGCCGAGGTAGAGCTGGGCGACCGGGGCCACGTAGGGATCGAGTTGTGCGCGGCGGGCGCTGTCGGCGCACTCCTGCGCCTTCTTCGCCTCCGCCGGGTCTCCCGACTTCGCGATCTTGGCCACGACGAGGCGGGTGCCCGCGGTCATGTCGGCGGGGTCGAAGAGGGAGAACAGCGGGGTCTGCGGGTCCAGTCCCTGATGGCTCAGGCAGGTGCGGGCCCGCCGCGCGAGCACGTCGAGCGCCTTCTGCTCGGTGGCGGTGGGGGCGTTGAGGCGACCGTCCGCGCACTCGGTCGCTGTGGAGCCGGGACCGTCCGTCGCGGTGACGACCGGGCGACCGCTCGGTAGGCGCCGGACGGTGGTCTCGACGCCGTGGCGCTGGAAGCAGTTCCTGCGCTTGTCGGCCAGGACGTCCAGCCGGGTCCGTTCCGTGGCAGGCAGCCGGAAGGGGCCGACGGCGCGTGGGTCGATGCCGCTGCGCTGAGCGCCGCGCTGGGTGTAGGTGTCGGTGTGCAGGGGGTCGATGGTCGCGGCGGCGTTCGGGGGCAGCGGGCCGCCGTGCGACGCGGAGTCGGCGATGGGGGTGCGGTCGGTGGTGGTCAGGGCGATCCGGCGGCCGGTCCGCGAGGCGAGGGCCCGTACGGTCGGCTCGACGCCCTTCCAGTCGGGGTGCGTGGCGGCGTAGCCGCTCAGCCGGGCGAGGATGTCCATGTCGTCGGCGAGGTCCTGGCCCTGCTCCTCGCGCAGGGCGCGGGTGGTGGTCTCCACCGCCAGCCAGGCCGTCGCCGCGACCGAGCACAGGGCGATGAGCACGGAGGCGATCAGCAGCCGGACCAGCAGGCGCTTGCGCAGCGGTATGCCGCCGCTCATGCGCCGCCCCCGCGCGGCGCGTGGCGCCCGCTCATGACCTGCCCCCGCTCAGTTTGTAGCCGACGCCGAAGACGGTGAGCAGGCGGGCCGGGCGGCGCGGGTCGGCCTCGAGCTTCTTGCGCAGGTTCATGATGTGCACGTCGACGGCCCGTTCGGTGGAGGCCCGGTCCAGGCCTCTGGTGCACTGGAGCAGCTGACGCCGGGTGAAGACCCGTTCGGGTTCGCCGGCCATGGCCAGCAGGATCTCGAACTCGGCCGGGGTGCACCCCACCGGCCGCCCCTCGCACCGTACCTCGTGCCGCACCGGATCGACGGCTATGTCCCCGGCCCGTACGGCGGGGTCCGCGCGCCGGTCGTCGGCCCGCCCGCTGCGGCGCAGGACGGTGCGGATCCGGGCCATCAGCTCGCGGGGACTGTACGGCTTGGTCATGTAGTCGTCCGCACCGAGTTCGAGGCCGAGCAGCACGTCGTCCTCGGCCGAGCGGGCGGTGAGCATCAGCACCGGGACGTCGTCGTCCCGGCGCAGCACCCGGCACACCCCGAAGCCGTCGATCACCGGCAGCATCAGGTCCAGGACCACCAGGTCGGGGCGGTCGAGCCGGGCCGCGTCCAGGGCGGCCCGGCCGTCGTGGACCACGGTCGCGGTGTGGCCCTCCGCCAGCAGCGACCGGCGTATGAGTTCGGCCTGCATCTCGTCGTCCTCGGCGACCAGCACATGTGCGCACACTCGGTGAATCCTATTTTCAGCGGCGCAGGGACGCCGCGTCGCCCATGACGACGACGGGGTGCCGGGCCGGGTCGAGGGTCAGCAGCAGTTCCTTCATGTGCCGTTCGGCGAGGCTGACGCAGCCGTGGGTGGGGCCGCCGTGGTCGACGTGCAGCCAGATGCCGCCGCCACGGCTCGCGCCCAGCGGGCGGGTCCAGTCGAGCGGCGAGGTGCCCGGCCGGCGGTTGTAGTCGATGGCGACGACGTAGTCGAACGACCCGGCCAGCGACTCCCCTTCGAAACCGGTGCCGGGCGAGGTGAACCCGGCGGAGTGGTGGTACGGCAGCCGGGTCCCGGGGTCGCGCTTCAGGCCGCCCGCGTCGCTGAGGGTGTAGACACCGACGGGCGAGCGCAGGTCGCCGGCGAGGTGGTGGTCGGTCCAGCCCTTGAGGGCGTTGTGCGCGGGCCGGCTCTCCCCGGCCCGCCAGCCGGTGCCGTCGCGCTGGTACAGCACGACCGTGGAGTCCGGGGAGTCGTGGCCGCGTCCGGTGACCACGACGACCTGCCGGGAGCGGGAGGGTATCGCCGCCAGGGTCCGGGGGCCCAGGCCGGGTATGTGCTGCGGGGCCGCGTCGACCGAGATCTCGGGGCGGGGTGCGGGAGCGCCGGTCGGTGCGGTGACGGGGGCGGACGGAGTGCCGGACACCGCCACCGCACCGCCGCCGCATCCGGTGAGCAGCAGGCACACGGCGACCAGGGTGACACGGGGACTGCGAGTGATCATGTGTCGACCATGGCCGACACGTGTGAGGAACTCGTCAGGTTCCCGGTGCCATCGCCCCGTGGGCGCGCCGTTCAGGCCGTCTGGTCGGCCGCCGCGCGTCCCGCCGCGCGCCCGGAGAACAGGCAACCGCCGAGGAACGTGCCCTCCAGGGCGTTGTAGCCGTGGACGCCGCCGCCGCCGAAGCCGGCGACCTCGCCGGCCGCGTACAGGCCCTCGACGGGCGTGCCGTCCGCGCCGAGGGCGCGGGAGTCGAGGTCGGTCTGGATGCCGCCGAGGGTCTTGCGGGTCAGGATGTGCAGCTTGACGCCGATGAGGGGGCCGGCCGCGGGGTCCAGGACGCGGTGCGGGGCAGCGACCCGGCCGAGGCGGTCGCCGAGGTAGCGGCGGGCGTTGCGGATGCCCTGGACCTGGGCGTCCTTGCTGTACGGGTTGGCCATCTGCAGGTCGCGGGCCTCCACCTGGCGGCGCACCTCGGCGGCGTCCAGGAGCGGCTGGTCGGTGAGCTTGTTCATCTTCTCGACGAGTTGGTCGAGGGTGTCGGCGACCACGAAGTCCGCGCCGTGCCGCAGGAAGTCCTGCACGGGCCCGGGCGCGCCCTTGCCGAGCAGCCGGTCGCGCAGCACGGCCCGGCGGTCCTTGGCGGTGATGTCGGGGTTCTGTTCGGAGCCCGACAGGGCGAACTCCTTCTCGACGATCTTCCGGGTGAGCACGAACCAGGAGTGGTCGTGACCGGCGATGTCCTCCGTGGTGCGCAGGTGCCGGAGGGTGCTCAGGGTGTCGTAGCCGGGCAGGCACGGGTCGGGCAGGCGGCGGCCGAGGGCGTCGAGCCAGATGGAGGACGGTCCGGGCAGGATGCGGATGCCGTGGCCGGGCCAGATCGGGTTCCAGTTCCGCACGCCCTCGGTGTAGTGCCACATGCGGTCGCGGTTGACCAGCCGGGCGCCGGCCGCCGCGCTGATGTCGAGCATCCGGCCGTCGACGTACGCCGGGACGCCCGTGACCATGTCGGCCGGGGGCGTGCCGAGCCGCTCGGGCCAGTAGCGGCGGACGATGTCGTGGTCGGCACCGATGCCGCCGGAGGTGACGATCACGGCCTGCGCGGTGAGTTCGAACGCGCCCACCGCGTCCCGGTTGGAGGCCACGCCCCGCGGCGCGTCGTCCTCGGCGAGCACCGTGCCGCGCACTCCGCGCGCCGCGCCGCCCTCGACGACGAGTTCGTCCACCCGGTGCCGGTGGTGGAAGGTGAGCAGGCCGTCCCGCGCGGCCTGCCGGGAATGGTCGGCGAACGGCTCGACGACGCCCGTGCCGGTGCCCCAGGCGATGTGGAAACGGGGTACGGAGTTGCCGTGGCCGTCGGCCCTGAGGTCACCGCGCTCGGCCCACCCCACGGTGGGCAGCAGGCTGATGCCGTGTCCGGCGAGCCAGGACCGCTTCTCCCCCGCCGCGAACTCGACGTAGGCGCGCGCCCAGCGCACCGCCCAGGAGTCCTCGTCGTCGAGCCGGTCGAACTGCGCGCTGCCCTGCCAGTCGTTCCAGGCCAGTTCGAAGGAGTCCTTGATGCCGAGGCGCCGCTGCTCGGGCGAGTCGACGAGGAACAACCCTCCGAAGGACCAGTACGCCTGCCCACCGAGGTTGGCGGCGTTCTCCTGGTCGACGAGGGCGACCCTGCGGCCCCGGCTGGTCAGTTCATGCGCGGCGACCAGCCCCGCGAGGCCGGCTCCGACGACGATGACGTCCGCGTCCATGGCGTCCGATCCCTTTCTCCGGTCCACGTGTCCGACCCGTTTTCGATACGCGAATGTATCCGATACACCGTTGTATCGGACAGGGGTCGGGCACTCGTCTTCGGAACCAGTTGATAGGAACACATTTTCGATTCGGTTGTACGCTGGAGCCATGACCGCGCACCACCTCCAGGGCTCCCTCTTCGACCAGGCCGACGAGCTCCGGCTCGGCCCGCTGGACGGACTGCGCCGCACGGTGCTCGGCCGCGGCGCCTGGATCGACCTGCTGCCCGGGTGGCTCGAGGGCGCCGACGACCTCTTCGAACGGCTGGCCGCCGAGGTGCCCTGGCGCGCGGAGCGCCGCACGATGTACGACAACGTCGTGGCCGTACCCCGTCTGCTCGCCTTCTACGGGGCGGACGACCCGCTCCCCCATCCGGTGCTCACCGAGGCTCGTGACGCCCTGACCGCGCACTACGGCCGTGAGCTGGGCGAGCCGTTCACCACGGCCGGGCTGTGCTACTACCGCGACGGCCGGGACAGCGTCGCCTGGCACGGCGACCGGATCGGGCGCGGCGCACGCGAGGACACGATGGTCGCGATCCTCTCCGTGGGGGCGCCCCGGGACCTGCTGCTGCGTCCGGCGGGAGGCGGCCCCACCATCCGCCGGCCGCTGGGACACGGCGACCTGATCGTCATGGGCGGATCCTGCCAGCGCACCTGGGAACACTGCGTGCCCAAGAGCACCCGGGCCACGGAACCGCGCATCAGCATCCAGTTCCGCCCGTCCGGGGTGCGCTGAGCGGCCGGTCCGACCGCCGGCGCCCGCACCACCACCGTCCTCGTCGTCGCCGGCTCCCGCACGCGGAGCCGGCCGGCACCGGGGTTCCCGTCACCACCGACCGCCGCCGGGCACCCCCCTCCGTGCCACGTCCGGGCCCCGTCTGATTTGCTGTCCCCGTCGGGCAGCGGGCCCGAGGATGTCGAGGAGATCGATGCGGGCGGACGTGCAACAGGTCGCCGACGGCACCTATCTGGTGCACGGCAGCAACACCAACTGGGTGATCCTGACCGAGGGCGACGCGGTCACACTGATCGACACCGGCTACCCCGGCGACCGGCGGCACCTGCTCGACTCGCTGGCCGCCGTGGGCAGCTCGCCGCAGGCCGTGGCCGCCGTGCTGATCACCCACGCCCACAACGACCACCTGGGCTCCGCCGAGTACCTGCGCGCCACCTACGACACCCCCGTGCAACTGCACGAGGCGGAAGTACCGCATGCCCGGCGGGACTTCCTGCACCAGGTGACCGTCGGCACGGTGCTGCGCAACGGCTGGCGGCCGGGCGTGCTGCCGTGGGCGGTGCACTCGCTGCGCGTCGGCGGCACCGCGCATCTGCCGGTGGCCGCACCGGAGCCGTTCCCGGCGGTGGGTCCGCTGGATCTGCCGGGGCGTCCCGTGCCCGTGCACACACCGGGCCACACCCGCGGCCACGTCGCCTTCCACCTGCCGGACGCGGGCGTGCTGATCTCCGGCGACGCCCTGGTCAGCGCCCACCCCACCTCGCGGATCCGGGGCCCCCAGCTGCTGCCCGACATGTTCCACCATGAACGCGCCCGGGCCCTGACCTCGCTGGACATCCTCGAAGGCCTGCCCGCGGACGTGCTGCTGCCCGGCCACGGGCCCGTGCACCGGGGCCCGGTCGGGCAGGCCGTGCGGCGGGCACGGGAACACGCGCTCTAAGCTCTGCGCCATGGCCTTGCAGATCAGCGCCACCAACCCGGAGCATCCCGCACTCCTGCTCGAACTGCCGTGGGACACACCGCTCGAGGAGTGGCCCGAGGAGTACCTCGTGCCGCTGCCGCGCGGCATCTCCCGGCACGTGGTGCGCTACGCCCGGGCCGGTGACGAGGTGATCGCCGTCAAGGAGCTGGCCGAACGGCCCGCGCTGCGCGAGTACGAGCTGCTGCGCGACCTGGACCGGCTCGCCATCCCAGCGGTGGACCCGCTCGCCGTGGTCACCGGCCGCACCGACCGCTCGGGCGCCCCGCTGGAGCCGGTGCTGGTCACCCGGCACCTGGGCGGCTCGATGCCGTACCGGTCGATGTTCGAGACGACGCTGCGCCCGGCCACCATGCACCGGCTGATGGACGCCCTGGCCGTGCTGCTGGTGCGGCTGCACCTGACCGGTTTCGCCTGGGGCGACTGCTCGCTGTCCAACACGCTCTTCCGGCGCGACGCGGGCGCCTACGCCGCCTACCTCGTCGACGCCGAGACCGGCGAACTGCACCCGCGGCTGAGCACGGGGCAGCGGGACTACGACCTGGATCTGGCCCGGGTGAACATCAGCGGCGAACTGCTCGACCTGGAGGCCTCCGG
The DNA here is from genome assembly GCF_053589015.1 of Streptomyces sp. NPDC003393. Classification (NCBI taxonomy): domain Bacteria; kingdom Bacillati; phylum Actinomycetota; class Actinomycetes; order Kitasatosporales; family Streptomycetaceae; genus Streptomyces; species Streptomyces sp. NPDC003393. Next base: position 25,740 of record NZ_JBSFRB010000003.1, read on the forward strand.
TGCGCTGCACCCGGCGGTGGACCCGGTGGAGTTCGGCACCGAGATCTGCGACCGCTACCGCGGACTGTGGGAGGAGCTGACCCGCACCTCGGTCTACCCGGCGGGCAAGTACCACTACATCGAGCGCCGGATACGACGGCTCAACGACCTCGGTTTCGACGTCGCCGAGATGCAGATCGAGCACGCCTCGAACGGCTCCACGGTCACCTTCGTGCCCAAGGTCGTCGACGCCGGCCACCACCAGCGGCAGCTGCTGCGCCTGACCGGCCTGGACACCGAGGAGAACCAGGCACGGCGGCTGCTGACCGACCTGGAGAGCTGGATGGCCACCCAGGACGACTACGCCCCGGGCGACCCCCTGGCGGCCCGCCCGGAGGTGCTCGCGCACCGCTGGGTGCGGGAGGTGTTCCGGCCCACCGTGCGGGCCGTTCCCCGCGAGCTGCGCGCCGCCATGGACCCGGCCGAGCTCTACCACCAGCTCCTCGAGCACCGCTGGTACCTGTCCGAGCGCGCCCAGCACGACATCGGCCTGGACACGGCCGTCGCCGACTACGTCAAGAACATCCTGCCCAAGGCGCGCGCGGCGCTGGATCCGGCGTCGTCCGAGTGAGGGCTCAGGCCGGCGGGACGACCGCGACCGGGCAGCCGGCGTGGTGCAGCACCCCGTACGCGACGGAACCGATCCGGGCGCCGATCGCGGTCCGGCGGGCGCGGCGGCCCACGACCACCAGCTGGGCGCGTCCGGCCGCGGACAGCAGCACCTGCCCCGCACTGCCCATCTCGACCTGCTCGACGACGGGGACGTCCGGGAAGCGCTCCCGCCACGGCCGCAGCGCGGCGGCCAGCTCGTCGGCCTCGTACGGCTCCAGGCCTCCGGCCTCGTCGAGCAGCTTCAGCGAGCCGGGGCTGTAGGCGAACACCGGCGGCAGGGTCCAGGCGCGCACGGCGCGGACGGTGGCGCCCCGCGCGGCGGCCGTCTCGAAGGCGAACCGCAGGACCTCGGCGCTGTCCTCGGGGGTACCCTGCTGGCCGACCACGACCTCCCGTCCGGCGGCCTCGGCCGCGGGTTCGTCCCCGGCCCGCACCAGGACGACGGGCCGTACGGCCTCGGCGATCACCTGCCGGCTCACGGAGCCGAGGAGGAAGCCGACCAGGGCGCCGCGCCCGCGCGAGCCGAGCACCAGCATCCCGGCGTCCGCCGCGGCGGCGGCCAGCTCACGGGCGGCGCCGCCCTCCACGACGTCCGTGGTCACGTCCAGGTCCGGGTGGCGCCCGGCGATGGCGCGGAGCGTCTCGGCCATGGCGTCACGCACCGACTGCTGCTGCGCCTCCCGGTCCCCCAGGTGGAAGACGTCGTGCACCTCGAAACTCCAGACGCTCACCACCCGCAGCGACAGCCGGCGGCGCTCGGCCTCCCGGCCCGCCCAGGCCAGCGCGGCGAGGCTCTCCTCCGAACCGTCCACCCCTGCCGTGATCGGCCGCGTCATGCCGTCCGCCTCCCTGTGTCGGGGTCTGTTCCGTGCGCCCAGTCTTCCCCACCGCGACCGCCCCGCCGCGGAAGGGGTCCGCGCGGTCCGGCGCCCGCCTTCCCGGTACCCGAGCGAAGCGGGGCGATCGAACATACGATGGGCGAAAGTCGGCGCGGTGACGCGTCCGGAGCCGCACACCGTGCCGCCGATCCGACCGCTCGGGGTGGGAGACACATGACTCAGGCCGCGGAGGCCGCGCGGACCGTCATCATGACCGTGGACGACGATCCGGGAGTGTCCCGTGCCGTCGCCCGTGACCTGAGGCGGCGCTACGGCGAGTCGTACCGGATCGTGCGCGCGGAGTCCGGCGAGTCCGCGCTGGACGCGCTGCGCGAGCTCAAGCTGCGCGGCGACCTCGTCGCGGTGATCCTGGCCGACTTCCGCATGCCGCGGATGAACGGCATCGAATTCCTGGAACAGGCCCTGGACGTGTACCCGGGAGCGCGCCGGGTGCTGCTGACCGCGTACGCCGACACCAACGCGGCGATCGACGCGATCAACGTGGTGGATCTGGATCACTACCTGCTCAAGCCGTGGGACCCGCCCGAGGAGAAGCTGTACCCGGTCCTGGACGACCTCCTCCGGGCGTGGCGCACGAGCGACCACCGGCCGGTGCCCAGCACCAAGGTGGTCGGGCACCGCTGGTCGGCGCGGTCGTCGGAGGTCAGGGAGTTCCTGGCGCGCAACCAGGTGCCCTACCGCTGGTACTCCTCCGACGAGCCCGAGGGGCAGCGGCTGCTGAAGGCGGCCGGCCAGGACGGGCGGCGGCTGCCGCTGGTGGTCACGCCGGACGGCACGCCGCTGGTGGAGCCGGAGGCACCCGAGCTCGCGGCCCACGTGGGGCTGGCCACGACACCGGCGGCCGACTTCTACGACCTCGTCGTGATCGGTGGCGGCCCCGCCGGGCTCGGCGCGGCGGTGTACGGCGCCTCGGAGGGGCTGCGCACGGTGCTGGTGGAACGGTCGGCGACGGGCGGGCAGGCCGGGCAGAGCTCCCGGATCGAGAACTACCTGGGTTTCCCCGACGGCGTGTCCGGCGCCCAGCTCACCGACCGGGCGCGGCGGCAGGCCGCCCGCTTCGGCGCCGAGATCCTGACCGCGCGGGAGGTGACGGGCCTCGAGGCCAACGGTGCCGCCCGGATCGTCCGCTTCGCCGACGGGTCGGCGATCGCCGCGCACAGCGTGATCCTGGCGACCGGGGTGCAGTACCGGCAGCTGGACGCCGAGGGCTGCACCGATCTCACCGGCTGCGGGGTGTTCTACGGCTCGGCGCTGACGGAGGCGGCCGCCTGCCAGGGGCAGGACGTGTACATCGTCGGTGGCGCCAACTCGGCGGGCCAGGCCGCGATGTACCTGTCCCGGAGCGCGAAGTCGGTGACGCTGCTGGTGCGCGGTACCGACCTGACGGCGTCGATGTCGTACTACCTCGTCCAGCAGATCGACGAGGCGCCGAACATCTCCGTGCGCAGCCACACCGTCGTGGACGCGGCCCATGGCTCCGAGCACCTGGAGCGGCTGACGCTGCGGCACACGGTGACCGGGGAGACCCAGCAGGTCGACGCCCAGTGGATGTTCGTGTTCATCGGCGCCGCCCCGCTGACCGACTGGCTCGGCGACACCGTGCTGCGCGACGAGCGCGGGTTCATCCTGGCCGGGCCGGACCTGACCCCCGACGGGCGGCCGCCGGCGGGCTGGGCGTTGGACCGGCCGCCGTACCACCTGGAGACCAACGTGCCCGGTGTGTTCGTGGCGGGCGACGCGCGCGCGGAGTCCGCCAAGCGTGTCGCGTCCGCCGTCGGAGAGGGAGCCATGGCCGTGATGCTGGTCCACCGCTACCTGGAGCAGTCATGACCGGGCAGTCGATGCCGTGCAGCCCCAGGGAGATCGGTTCGCTGTTCCTGTTCGAGAAGCTCTCGCCGGAGCAGCTGGGCCGGCTGTGCGCCGCGGGGCGGGTGGAGCGGTTCGAGCCCGGCCCGGTGTACACCGAGGGCGAGCCGGCCACCTGCTTCTTCGTGATGATCGAGGGCACGGTGGTGCTCTCCCGCCGGATCGGCGGCGACGACGTGGAGGTCACCCGGACCTCGCAGCCGGGGGTGTACGCGGGCGCCACGCAGGCGTACGTCGGCGACCGGTTGCGCCAGGTGTACAACAACTCGATGCGCGTCACGGAGCCGACGCGGTTCTTCATGGTGCCCGCGGACACGTTCGCCGGCGTCATGCGGGAGTGGTTCCCGATGGCGGTTCACCTGCTGGAGGGGCTGTTCTTCGGGGCCAAGAGCAGCCAGGCGGTGACCCAGCAGCACGAGCGGCTGCTGGCGCTCGGCTCCCTGTCCGCCGGTCTCACGCACGAACTCAACAACCCCGCGGCGGCGGCCGTGCGAGCCACGGAGACGCTGCGGGAACGGGTGGCCAAGATGCGGCACAAGCTCGCCGTGATCACGGAAGGCCACTTCTCCCGCGAGCAGTTGGCCGATCTCATCGACATCCAGGATCGCACCGCCGAACGGGTCGCCAAGGCGCCGTCGCTCAGTCCGCTGGAGGCCTCCGACCGGGAGGACGCCCTCACCGACTGGCTGGAGGACCACGGCATCGAGCAGGCCTGGCAGCTCGCGCCCACCTTCGTGCAGGCCGGGCTCGACGTCGACTGGCTCGAGGAGGTCGCGGTGGCGGTCGGCGAGGAGATCCTGCCGGGGGCCGTGGGGTGGCTCAACTACACGGTGGAGACCGAGCTGCTGATGGACGAGATCGCGGACTCCACCACCCGCATCTCACACCTGGTGGACGCCGCCAAGCAGTACTCCCAGCTGGACCGCGCCCCCTACCAGGTCGCCGACGTGCACGAACTCCTCGACAGCACCCTGCTGATGCTGTCCGCGAAGATCGGCCCGCACATCAAGGTGGTCAAGGACTACGACCGTACGCTGCCGAGGATCCCCGCCTATCCGGCCGAGCTCAACCAGGTGTGGACCAACCTGATCGACAACGCCGTCTCCGCCGTCAACAGCGCCGGCGGCGAAGGCATTCTGACGGTGCGGACGGCGCGCACCGGCGACCGCCTCCTGGTCGAGTTCCGGGACACCGGGCCAGGCGTCCCACCGGAGATCCGCGGGCGCATCTTCGATCCGTTCTTCACCACGAAGCCGGTCGGCGAGGGCACCGGGCTGGGGCTGGACATCTCCTGGCGGATCGTGGTCAACAAGCACCACGGCACCCTCCGGGTGGAGTCGGTGCCGGGCGACACGCGCTTCCAGGTGCTGCTGCCGCTGACCGCCGCCGACGACGACACATCACCGAGCCCGACCCTCGAGGAGCCGGCATGAGCAGTGACAACGGAATCGACCCGGATGCCCTGCCGAGCGGCAGCGGCTGTGCGGAGTGCGACGCGGCCGGCGGCTGGTGGTTCCACCTGCGGCGCTGCGCCGCCTGCGGCCACATCGGCTGCTGCGACGACTCGCCGGCCCAGCACGCCACCGCCCACTACCGGGCCACCGGGCATCCGGTGATCCGGAGCTACGAGCCGGGCGAGGGCTGGTTCTGGAACTACGCCACGCAGGAGCTGTACGACTCCGGGCCCGAACTCGCTCCCCCGCAGGCCCATCCGGCCGACCAGCCGGTGCCGGGCCCGGCGGGACGCGTCCCGGCGAACTGGGCGGACACCTTGCGCTGAGTGGTGATCTTGGCGGAACCTTCCCCTCCGGGGCAGGATGCCCGGATGAAGGGTGATCTCTTTTCCAGTGAGCACATGGTGGGCCCCGCGGCCGCGCCGGGCATGTCAGTCGAGAACTCCAAGTGCATCCGGTACACGGTGAACGGCGAGATGCTCGCCCGGCAGGGCTCGATGGTGGCCTATCGGGGCAGTCTCCAGTTCGAACGCAAGGGGCAGGGCGTGGGCGGCATGCTCAAGCGCGCGGTCACCGGAGAGGGGCTGCCGCTGATGGCGGTGCGCGGGCAGGGCGAGGCCTGGTTCGCGCACGAGGCCCAGAACTGCTTCATCGTCGAGGTCGACCCGGGTGACGAGTTCACCGTCAACGGCCGCAACGTGCTCTGCTTCGACGCCTCGCTGTCGTACCGGATCCAGACGGTGAAGGGGTCCGGCATCGCGGGCGGCGGGCTGTTCAACAGCGTGTTCAGCGGGCAGGGCAGGCTGGGCCTGGTGTGCGAGGGCAGTCCGCTCGTCATACCCGTCACGCCCGAGCAGCCGGTGTACGTCGACACGGACGCCGTCGTCGGCTGGACCGCCCACCTCCAGACGTCCCTGCACCGCTCGCAGTCCATCGGCTCGATGCTGCGCGGCGGCTCCGGCGAGGCCGTCCAGCTGATGCTCCAGGGCCAGGGGTACGTCGTCGTCCGCCCGAGCGAGGCCACGCCGCAGAAACCGCAGCAGCACTGAGCCGCCGCAACGTGTTGACCTGCGGCACCCGACCGGGCGAGGGTCGAGACGGTGCGGACCGTCACCCCGCGCCGGAAGGGTGAACTGCCTTGATCGGCATCTCGCAGATCGACACCGCGGCCGAGCGGATCGCCGGACACGTCGTGCGTACCCCCACCGTGCCGAGCCCCGGCCTTTCCGGGCTGCTCGGTGTCCCGGTGACCGCGAAGCTGGAGCTGCTGCAACGCACCGGCTCGTTCAAGGCGCGTGGTGCGACGGCGAAGCTGCTGGCGCTCGGCGAGGCGGAACGGGCCGCGGGCGTGGTCGCGGTCAGCGGCGGCAACCACGGCATCGCGCTGGCGGTGATGGCCGCCGCCCTCGATGTGAAGGCCACCGTGGTCATGCCCAGGACGGCTCCGGCCCGGTCGGTCGAGATCGCGGAGGCGGCCGGGGCGTCGGTGCGGCTGACCGACGGCATGGCCGAGGCGTTCGCGACGGCCACGCGGATGCGCGACGAGGGACTCACCCTCGTCCACCCCTTCGACGACCCGGTGGTGGTCGCCGGGCAGGGCACCGTGGGTCTGGAGCTGGCCCAGGACGCCGACGACCTCACCGATGTGCTCGTCAGTGTCGGAGGCGGCGGGCTGATCGCGGGCGTCGCCGTCGCGCTGCGCGCGCTGCGCCCCGGGGTGCGGGTCTGGGGCGTGGAGACCGAGGGGGCCGAGGCCATGTCGGCGGCGCTGCGGGCCGGCGGTCCCGTGCCGGTGCCGGTGTCCTCGATCAGCACCACGCTGAGCGCCCCGGCGGTGTCGCAGCTGACGTACGAGCATGTCTCCGCCCTGGTGGAGGAGGTGCTCGTGGTCCCGGACCGGGACGCCGTCCAGGGATGTCTGGACCTGGCCGAGCACGCCAAGGTGTGGACCGAGCCCGCCGCGGGCTGTCTGCTGCCGGCGGCCCGGCTGGTGCGGGAGCGGGTCGGCGACGGCGCCCGGTTCGGCCTGGTGGTCTGCGGGGGCAACGCGGCCACGGCCGACATGGTGTCCTGGGCGAGCCGGTTCGAGCTGCTGTGAACTCCCGCCGGGCCGGGAGAATCTGACCGAAAGACAGGAATCGTGTGGGGTCGTGGTCCTTTTGAACGGACCGGGTGCCGGCCCCCGTACCACTGGGAAAGGTGAGAGCCGGGGGTTCGACGAGGGATGACCATGGCCGATGCGCAACCGTCCGCACACGAGTTGGTCGCCGGACGGTACCGGCTCCTTCAGGTCGTCCACCGCGGAACCAATCACGTCTGCTGGTACGGCGAGGACGTCACCGCGGAGCGCCCCCGGCTGCTGACGCGGACCGGGCTGCCGGAGGGCACCGACGCGGAGACCGCCCGCCGTGTCACGGCGCGCGTGATGCGCGTCTCCGAGCGGATGGCGCTGCTGCGGCCGGGCCGGGTCCCCGCAGTCGTCGACGCGGTCGCGCGGTCGGGCGCGCTGTGGACGGTGACCGAGTGGATCGACGGTACGGTCCTGGGTGAACTGCTCGCGGAGCAGGGCCCGTTCACCTACGTGCGGGCGGCCCGCATCGGCCTGGAGGTACTCGACGTACTGGAGGTCGCCCACGCGGAAGGCTTCACCCACGGGGAACTCGGCCCGGGGCAGGTGTTCGTGCGGGACCGGGGCGGGGTCGTGGTGACCGGTTTCGGTCTCGCGGGCGCCACCCTGGCCCCGCGGATCACCGCACCGTCGTACGCGTCCCCGGAGCAGGCGCGTGACGAGCGTGTCGGTCCGGCCGCGGACCTGTGGGCGCTCGGCGCGCTGCTGTACAGCATGGTCGAGGGGCGCCCGCCGTACCGGGACCGGGGCCGGCCCGAGGCCACGCTGAGGGGCGTGGACCGGCTGCCGCTGCGTACCCCACTGCGGGCCGGGCCGCTCACCCGGGCGGTGCAGGGGCTGCTGCGCAAGGACTCCCGGGAACGGCTGACCCCTCCCGTGGTCCGCGAGGCGCTCACCCGGGTCCTGAACGAGGACCCCGACACGATCGCAGCGCAGGTCCCACGGCCACGGCTGCGCGGCGCGTGCACGGTGGCCCGGCAGGCGGGACGGGCCTGGGGCAGCCGGGCCCTGGTCACCGGCACCGGCCTCGCCGTCGTCACCGTCGCCGTCGCCGTGCTGGCCGTCACGCACCTCCTCCCCGGCACCGGAGGCTCAGGCCCGACCGCCGCGTCCGGGGCCTCCGGTCCACCGCCCGCCACCGCGTCCGGCGGCCCGGCCGAGCAGACCACTCCGTCGCCCGCCACCACGTCCCCGTCGGCCACGGCGGCCGGCCCGCCGTCCGGCTTCCACGTCTACCGCGCCGCCGAGGGCTTCTCGGTCGCCCTGCCCACCGGATGGCGGCGACTGAAGACCTCCCGCGCATCCGGCCGTGCGTACCGCGTGGTCTTCGGAGCGGCCGACGACACGCGGACCCTCGCGGTCACCCACAGTGAGGACGTCGGTTCCGACCCGGTCGCGGTGTGGCGGGACGACGTCGAGCCCGGCCTGGAGCGACAGGAGGGCTACCGGCGGATCGGCGGCATCCGGCCGACCACCTACCAGGGGCGCAGGGCCGCCGACATGGAATGGGAGTCCGGGGCTGCCGACCGACGCACGCACACCTTCGGCCGCGGTGTCCTCCTGGGTGGCCGGCGCGGCTTCTCGCTGCGCTTCACGGCCCCCGCCGACGCCTACGGCACGGCGGCGAACCGGCGGGCACTGGAGGTGTTCCTCAGCAGCTTCCGGCCCACCACCCACTGACGCCTCCGGGCCGGCGCCGGCCGACGATTTCCCGCCCCTGGGGCTGATCCCCCGTTTTCAAGCGGATGCGCCGGGGACTCGGCCGTCATGCTGCACATCGGATACACGATGATGACCGAGCAGGCCGGTCCGCGGGAGCTGGTCGGCCATGTGGTGCGTGCGGAGGAGGTGGGCTTCGACTTCTCCGTCACCTCGGACCACTACTTCCCGTGGCTGCGCGCGCAGGGTCACGCACCGTACGCGTGGAGCGTCCTCGGGGCCGCCGCGCAGGCCACCTCGCGCATCCCGCTGATGACGTACGTGACGTGTCCGACCTTCCGCTACCACCCGGCGATCGTGGCGCAGAAGGCGGCGACGGTGCAGTTGCTGTCGCAGGGCAGGTTCCGGCTGGGCCTCGGTTCGGGCGAGAACCTCAACGAGCATGTGGTGGGCGGCGGCTGGCCGTCCGTCGACGTCCGTCACGAACGGCTGGAGGAGGCCGTCGGGATCATCCGCGCGCTGTTCGCGGGCGGCCATGTCACCCGGCACGGCGCGCACTTCGACGTGGAGTCGGCCCGGCTGTGGGACGTGCCGGACACCCCGCCGCCCATCGGCATCGCCGTCTCCGGCGAGCAGTCCTGCCGGGTCGCCGGCCACCTCGCCGACCTGGTCATCGCGGCCGAGCCGAAGGCCGGTCTGCTCCAGGCCTTCGACCGGCACGGCGGCGAGGGCAAGCCCCGGGTGGGCCAGCTCCCGGTGTGCTACGACACCGACCGGGACGCGGCGGTCAAGCGCGCGCACGCGCAGTTCCGGTGGTTCGGCAGCGGCTGGAAAGTCAACTCCGAGCTGCCGCATCCGGACTCGTTCGAATCGGCCACCCAGTTCGTCACCCCGGACGACGTCGCCGGGTCGATCCCGTGCGGCGAGAACCCGGAGGCGTTCGTCGCGGCCGTACGCCCGTACGTCGACGCCGGATTCACGGAGGTGGCGCTGGTGCAGATCGGCGGCGAGGAGCAGGAGCCGTTCCTGGACTGGTCGGCGAAGACCCTGCTGCCCGCGCTGCGCGACGCCTTCGGCTGAGCGCACCGCGAGCGCCCCTCACCGGGAGGTGTACCGGCGCCGGGCCCACAAGGGAAGCACGAACCAGCACAGCAGGTACCAGGCGACCACGAGAACGACCAGCCAGGACACCAGCCCGCCGTGCGTCGCGACTCTGAGGATCAGCAGCAGCGCGGCCGTCATCGTGACGAGCAGCAGGACCAGTCCGACGAACGTCATCCGGGACGCCCACCGCACCGCCTGGGGTTTCACCCGGCGTCCGGAGACGAGGCGGTGCAGGGAGACCGGCCCGATGAGCGCGCCGGTCGCGGAGGCGCCGAGGAAGACCGTGACGATGTAGATGACCTGGTTGGTGTGGGTCAGCGAGTCGTACTTGGGCTGGAACACCACGGTGAGCAGGAAGCCGAAGAGGATCTGCACACCGGTCTGGGCCACCCGCACCTCCTGGATGAGCTCCACCCACATGCGGTCGGCCCGCTCGTCCTCGGTCTCGTCGCGCCCCCGGCGTTTCGCCGCACCGCCACCTGTCGCCGTCACGTCGCCTCCCGCCTCCCGCGGCCCCGCTTCCCGGACGATCCCGGAATTCCTGTCCTCACGGGTGCCCCGGGAAGCGGGAATCCAGCCCCTACGCGCGGGCGGGGCTCACCAGCGAGCCTCCACCTGGTCCTTGATCCGGCGCTCGTAGAGGTCCCGGACCGCCGCCAGGGTCTCGTCGGTCAGTGGGGGCAGCTTGCCCGCCGCCGCGTTGGCGTGGGCCTGCTCCGGGGAACGGGCACCGGGGATGACGGTGGTGACGCCGGGCTGCTGGGCGATCCAGCGCAGCGCCAGCTGGGCGGGGGTGTAACCCTCGGGGGCGAGGGCGGTGAACTCGGCGGCGGCCTGAACGCCCGTCGCGTAGTCGACGCCGGAGAAGGTCTCGCCCTGGTCGAAGGCCTCGCCGTGCCGGTTGTAGGTGCGGTGGTCGTTGGCGGGGAACACCGTGTCCTTGGTGTACTTGCCCGACAGCAGCCCGGAGGCGAGCGGCACGCGGGCGATGATGCCGACACCCGCCTCGCGTGCGGCCGGCAGCACCTCGCGCAGGGGCTTCATGCGGAACGGGTTGAGGATGATCTGCACACTCGCCACGTTCGGCCGGGCGATCGCGGTCAGCGCCTCCGCGCAGGTCTCGACGCTGACGCCGTACGCGGCGATCCGTTCCTCCTCGACGAGGGTGTCCAGCGCGTCGAACACCGCGTCGGTGGAGTACACGGGGGTCGGCGGGCAGTGCAGCTGCACCAGGTCGATGCGGTCGACGCCCAGGTTGCGGCGGGAACGGTCGTTCCATGCGCGGAAGTTGTCCAGGACGTAGTTCTCCGGGATCTGCTCGACGCGCCGGCCCATCTTGGTGGCGACCAGCACGTGCAGGTCCGGCCGGGAGCCGAGGAAGGCGGCGATGGTCGATTCACTGCGCCCGTCGCCGTAGACGTCGGCCGTGTCGAAGAAGGTCACACCCGACTCGGCCGCGGCCTCCAGCACGGCGAGCGCTTCCTTGTCGTCGACGTCGCCCCAGTCGGCGCCCAGTTGCCAGGTGCCGAGTCCGATGACCGACGCGTGCTGCTGCGACCTGCCGAATTCACGTTCTTCCATGCGATCAGTCTGGCACCCGTCGCGGGCGCCCGCGGCACCGGCCACCCTGCCGTCCCGGTCGTCTCACCCGGGCAGGGGGCAGGGTCGTTCGTGGCGGTGTCAGGCGCCCTGCCCGGCTGCCGCCGTGCGGCACTCCGGATGGCCCCAGCCCTGGTCGTTCCTGGCGATGGACTCGCCGGCCGCGTAGGACCTGCCGCATACGCACCGGCCGGGGAACTTCGCCTTGATCGTGCGGGAGGAGGAACTGCCGGCGGCGCCGCCGCGCGCTCGCGCCGGCCTGGTTCCGTTCTTGGTGCCGTTCGTGCGCCGACGCGGCCCGGCGGATGCCGGGGCGGTGGGCGTGGCCGGCGGCTCGGGGGAACCGAGCGCGCTGCCGGCGGGCTGCTGCGCGGTCGCGGCCTGGCTGGCGGCACGGTCGGCGAAGTCGTTCAGCGGGTCGCCGTCGACCTGGTGGGCGGGTACGTAGCGGAAGTCGACGGCACGGCCGTCGAGCAGCTCGTCGATCCGCACGACCAGCTCCTGGTTGGCGACCGGTTTTCCGGCGGCGGTCTTCCAGCCGTTGCGCTTCCAGCCAGGCAGCCAGGTGGTGACGGCCTTCATGGCGTACTGCGAGTCCATCCGGACCTCGAGCGGCACGGCCGGGTCGGTCGCCGTGAGCAGCCGCTCCAGCGCGGTCAGCTCGGCGACGTTGTTGGTCGCGGTGCCGAGGGGGCCCGCCTCCCAGCGGGCCGCGGTCTCGGCGTCCTCGGAGATCACCCACGCCCAGCCCGCGGGTCCCGGATTCCCCTTCGAGGCCCCGTCGCACGCGGCCACCACTCGTTCACGCATGCCCCAGATCATGCCACGCCGGCCCGCGGCCCCAGGCGACGCCCGGGACCCGCCCGGCACGGCACCCAAGCTCCGTCCCCTGTGGCAGGAGCGGTCCACGGACGGGGCGCTCGCCTACGCGATCTCCTCGGACCCGGGCTTCTCTCCCCGGGTCGTGGTGGCGTCGATCACGCTGAGGTGCGCGCCCTGGGGGTCGGTGAGGGACGCGACCCGGCCGAAGGGGCTGTCCATCGGGCCGAAGCGGAGGACGGCGCCGTGCTCGGTGGCGGCGGCGACCGCGGTGTCGCAGTCGGCGACCATGAAGTACACATTGACGTACGAGGGCGCCTCGGGCGGGAAGTCGTCCGTCATCCTCATGCGGCCGAGCATCGCTTCGCCGCCGACGTGGAACACACGGAAGTCGATCGCGTCGTCCTCGAGCTGCTTCGCCGTGTACCCGAAGACCGAGGTGAGGAAGGGGTCCGTCCGCTCGGGCTCGCGGGTGACGAGTTCGGCCCAGCAGTAGGCGCCCGGCACCCCGGTCGCCTCGAAGCCCTCGTGGGCGCCGGCCTGCCACACGCCGAACACGGCGCCGCCGGGCTCGCGGGCCAGGCACATGGTGCCCAGGTCGCCGACCCGCATCGGCTCCATCAGCACGTCGCCGCCCTGCTCGACGATCCTGCGGGCGGTGGCGGCCGCGTCGGGCGAGGCCAGGTACAGGCACCACTGGGACTGGCCCTCCTGCCCCGGCATCGGCGGCACCACGGCTGCCACGGCCCTGCCGTCCGCGTAGGCCTGGGTGTAGTGGCCGTACGCCGAGGACGACTCGCCGAAGGTCCAGCCGAGAACCTCGCCGTAGAAGCTCTTGGCCGCCTCGACGTCGCTGAACATCGCGTCGGCCCAGCAGGGGGCTCCCTCAGGTCGTACCGCCATGGCCGGGATCCTCTCCCGTTCGCTGACTCGGTGATGGCCCGCTTCACACGCTAGCCACCCGCCGGCCGGGTCGCTCGCCGGACGTCGCGGGCCGGACAGGAGGCGCCGCACGCGTGGCGGTCGTCGCGGGCGTCCGCGGCGGGCGTCCGCCACCGGGCGTCCGCCATCGGGCGCCGCGGCCGGGTGGCCGGCCCACTCCCCCGGTCGGGTGGGCCGGCCGCGCGGCCGGCCCGCCTACTCGCCCGCGTGGGCCTTCCGCAGGGCGGCGATGTCGAGCTTGCCCATCGAGAGCATCGCCCGGGTGGCGCGGGCCGCCTTCTCCGGGTCGGGGTCCGAGACCAGCTCGACGAACCCGTCCGGGATGATCTGCCAGGACACGCCGTACTTGTCCTTGAGCCAGCCGCAGGAGCCGGGCTCTCCGCCGTTCTCGGTGAGCCGGGCCCAGTAGTGGTCGACCTCCTCCTGGTCCGCGCAGAAGACCTGGAAGGAGACGGCCTCGCTGAACCGGAACTGCGGGCCGCCGTTCAGCGCCACGAACTTCTGGCCGTTGGCCGTGAACTCGACGACGACCACGGCGCCGGCCGGCCCGGGCCCCGCCTCGGTGTAGCGGGCGATCCGGCCGATGCTGGAGTTCTTGAAGACCGAGACGTAGTACTCGGCCGCCTCCTCGGCCTGGCCGTCGAACCAGAGACAGGTGGTGAATCCTTCGGTGGCCACGGGTTCCTCCTTGGGGTGGGACACGGTCACCTGTATCGACCGGTCCGGGCGGCAGAACTCATCGCTCGCCCGGAAATCGACGCGAAAGAAGAGCGAAGGAGGCCGGACGGCCCTGGTCCGGCGCGAACCCGTGTACCGGCCGGGGCCGCCCGGGGGGTCTCGGAGCGCTCTGCCGGTGGCGAATCTGCCGCGGGCAGAGAAACGGCATCGGACGCCTCTTCGCGGCCGACAGTGGAGTCGACGGCATTCACGCCACGACGAGGAGACCCGATGACTCCACTGACCACCACCGCGTCCCAGCCACGCGCGGAGGAGGGCGACACACCGCCCAGCCGCTTCGACGACCATCTGGCGGCCCAGCTGCTCGCCCAGCGGATCGTGTTCCTGGGCACTCAGGTCGACGAGGTGTCGGCCAACCGGGTGTGCGCGCAGTTGCTGCTGCTGTCGGCCGAGGACCCGCGCACCGACATCAGCCTGTACATCAACAGCCCCGGCGGTTCCGTCACCGCGGGACTGGCCATCTACGACACGATGCGGCTCATCCCGAACGACGTCTCGACGCTGGCGATGGGATTCGCGGCGAGCATGGGCCAGTTCCTGCTGACGGTGGGCGCCCGGGGCAAGCGCTTCGCGCTGCCGCACGCGCGGATCATGATGCACCAGCCGTCGGCCGGGATCGGCGGCACCACCGCCGACATCGAGATCCAGGCGGAGAACCTGGAGCACACCAAACGGACCATCGAGCGGCTCACCGCAGAGCACACCGGTCAGAGCGAGGAGACGATCGCACGGGACGGCGACCGGGACCGCTGGTTCACCGCCGAGCAGGCCAGGGAGTACGGGATGGTGGACCGGGTGGTGGAGTCGCTGGTCGACGTCCGCCCGGCCACGTCGCGCCGACGGATGGGGTTGTGACATGGGGTCGTACACGGTTCCGTACGTGATCGAGCGGACCGCGCAGGGCGAGCGGTCCTACGACGTGTTCAGCCGGCTGCTGAACGAACGGATCATCTTTCTCGGCACGGAGATCGACGACGGCGTCGCCAACGTCGTCATCGCGCAACTCCTCCATCTGGAGTCCGCGAACCCGGAGCACGAGATCTCGCTCTATCTCAACTCGCCGGGCGGCTCGTTCACTTCGCTCATGGCCATCTACGACGCGATGACGTTCGTGCAGTCGCCGATCTCCACGTTCTGCGTGGGGCAGGCGGCCTCCACGGCGGCGGTGCTGCTGGCCGGCGGGGACCCCGGACGGCGGTTCGTGCTGGAGCACGCGCGGGTGCTGCTGGGCCAGCCGGCCAGCGGTGGCCGGCAGGGCACCGTCTCCGATCTCACGCTCCAGGCGAAGGAGATGGTCCGGATCCGCTCCCAGGTCGAGGAGGTGCTGTCCCGGCACACCGGACACGCCCCCGAGGACCTGCGCGCCGACATGGACCGCGACAAGGTCTTCACCGCCCAGGAGGCGGTGGCCTACGGCTTGGCCGACGAGGTGCTGAGCCGGCGCCTGGCCCCGGTGTTCTGAAAGACGGCCGGCCGGCCACCGGATGTGCCCGGCCCCGCCCTCGCCGTGTGATCATCAGCGACGCCGTCGTCCTGCGCCGGCCGTACACGGCGTCCGGGGCCTTGGCGCCGCCGACGGCGGTGATCGGGGACGGGCGGTGCGACCGGCGCGACGGCACCGTCATACTTGGCGCATGGATCACATCGGGGGGTACGCCGTCGAGCGCAGGCTCGGCGAGGGCGGGATGGGAACGGTCTTCCTGGCGCGCACGCGCGGCGGTCGCGCGGTCGCGCTGAAGGTCGCCAAACCGGAACTGGCCGGGGACCCCGTCTTCCGTGAGCGCTTCCGCGCGGAGGTGGCGGCGGCACGCACGGTGGGCGGGTTCCACACCGCGCCCGTGGTCGACGCCGACGTCGAGGGCGACCCGCCGTGGCTGGCGACGGCGTACATCCCGGGCCCGACCCTCGCCGAGCGGCTGGCCGCGAACGGACCCATGAACGAGCCGGAGCTGCGTGCGCTCGCCGCGGCACTCGCAGAGGCCCTGGCGTCGATCCACGCCTGCGGGCTCGTCCACCGCGATCTCAAGCCGGGCAACATCATCATGGCCGCCGACGGCCCTCGCGTGCTCGACTTCGGCATCGCCCGAGCGCTGGAGTCGTCCCGATTGACCGCGACCGGCACGGCCTTCGGCACGCCGGGCTACCTCTCCCCCGAGCAAGCCCTGGGCCAGGACGTGACCGGCGCGAGCGACGTGTTCGCGCTCGGCGCCGTGCTGGTGGCCGCCGCCGGGGGCAGCGCCTGGGGGGAGGGCACCTCCATGGCCTTGATGTACCGGTCGGTCCACGAACCTCCGAACCTGGCCGCCGTGCCCGCCGGTCTGCGCACGGTGGTGGCGGCCTGCCTGCACAAGGATCCGGCCGCCCGGCCGGCACCCGGCGCCCTGCTGGACCTGGTGACAGGACCCGCGCACAGCACACCCGCCGGTTACACACCGACGCTCGCGGTCCCGCCACCCGCGTTCCCCCCGCCGGCCTCGGCACCGACGCAGCCGGCGACCCCGCCACCGTTCCCGCCCCCGGCCGTCTTCCCGCCCCCGGCCGGGTTCGCGCCCCCGGCACACCCGCAGCCCCTCGTCATCGGGGACCGGTCGGCGAGCATCACCGTGGACACCACCGGGGTCACCCTTCAAGTGGACACGGTCGAGGCGGACTTCGACTGGCCGGAGATCGCCGCGGTCATCTGCACGCCGACTCGCCGAGGGCGCTTCACGGTCACCGTCCGGCTGCACGACGGCATGTCGTATCCCTGCGAGCTCGACGCCCGACGCGCGGACCGGCGGGACGCGTGGATCAGCCAACTGAATGCCCTGGTGGGTCGGCACCTCGGACGCTGACCTGCCCGGGACCGCACCACGGAGACGCGCGTGCCCGTCGACGGCCGAACCCTTCCGGCCGACGGTGCGTCAGCCGGCCGGGGGTCCACGGACTTCCGGTGATCAGGGCGTCAGGCGGCCAGGCACAGGCCGTCGACGCGGGAGGCGGACGTGCGGCGGCTGTGCGTCGCGGTGCGGCTGGTGAGGCGGACCAGTTCGCCCTGCGCCAGGGACAGCAGGTCGGCCAGGCCGAGCCCGAGTGCCTGGGCCGCGGCCGCGAGCACCTCCGAGGACGCCTCCTTGCGGCCGCGCTCGATCTCCGAGAGGTACGGCATGGAGATGCGCGCCGCGTCGGCGACGTCCTTGAGCGTGCGCTCCTGGGTGAGCCGCTCACGGCGGAGCACGTCGCCGACGAGGTCGCGCCACAGCGGTTCGCGAGGAATTGTGGCCTGACGGGTGTTCGCCGGGCGCACGGCCGGCGGGCGCAGCGGGACGACGCGGGCGGGGTTCGGCGCTTGGTTGCTCATCGCTTCAGACTATGAGTCAGGTACGCCCGGGGAAGAGGACGGCATTTCGCCCTGGGTGAAGCACCGGCACGGAAGGTACGGAAGCGGACGAAAAGGCGGCGTGCGCATGGGTCGCGCCGACCTGGGTACCCGGCCTTCACCGAACCGTGACTTTTCGTGGGAGGGGCAATGGACACCGCCGTGATCCGGTCCGAGGCAGCGGTCGAGGCGACCCGGGAGAACCGGACGGGCGGCACACCGCTCCCGGCGGTCGACGATCCCCGGTCCGTGGCACCCCGCGACGCACGCGAGCTGTCCCGCCTCTTCTTCCGCCGCCTGACCGAGCTCGAAGAGGGCACGCCGGAACACCAGTACGCGCGGAACGCCCTCATCGAGATGAACATGTCGCTGGTGCGCTTCGCGGCCGGCCGGTTCCGGGGCCGCGGCGACGAGATGGAGGACGTGGTCCAGACCGGGATGATCGGTCTGATCAAGGCGATCGACCGGTTCGAGCTGTCGCGCGAGGTGGAGTTCACGTCGTTCGCGCTGCCCTACATCGTCGGCGAGATCAAACGGTTCTTCCGGGACACGACCTGGTCGGTGCATGTGCCGCGGCGGCTGCAGGAGCTGCGTGTGGAGCTGGCCAAGGCGCGCGAGGAGCTGTGCAGCCGCCTGGACCGCGAGCCCACCGTCGCCGAGCTCGCGACGCTGATGAACATCACCGAGAAGGAGGTGGTCGAGGGCCAGATCGCGTCCAACGGCTATCACTCCGCCTCACTGGACGCCGCGCTCACCGGTGACGGTTCCGAAGAGGGTGAAGCGGTGCTCGCCGACTTCCTCGGCGTGGAGGAGGACGGGATCAGGCTCGTCGAGGACTTCCACTCGCTGGCCCCGCTGGTGGCCGAACTCGGCGAGCGGGACCGGCAGATCATCCACCTGCGGTTCGTGGAGGAGGCCACCCAGGCGGAGATCGGCGAACGGCTCGGCTGCTCGCAGATGCACGTCTCCCGGCTGATCAAGCGGATCCTCACCCAACTGCGGGAGGGCATGCTGGGCGAGTCCGGGTGAAACCCGGGAGGGCGTCCGCTCCGGGGCTTCCGGCAGGCCGGGAAGGCTGGGACTGCGAAGACCGGCCGCCGTCTCAGTCGGGCCCGAGGCGGACCAGGGCGCGTACCCGCTTGCCCACCGGGACGCGTTCCGCGGTCACCTCGGCGGCCAGGGCGTTCACGATCTCCAGGCCGTGCCGGCCGATACGCTCCGGGTCCCGGGGGAAGCGGAGCGGCAGCGCGGCGCTGCTGTCGTAGACGCTCACCCGGACCGCGGCGTCCGTCCCCTCCAGTTCCAGGATGTAGGGCCCGTCGCTGTGCCGGTCCGCGTTGGTGACCAGCTCGCTCACCACCAGGAGCAGGGCCTCGCCGGAGCGGCGGCCGATCACGGCGTACCAGTCGGTCCTGAGTTGGTCGAGGAAGTGCGCGGCGAACGAACGCGCGTCGGCGATGCATCCGGGTTCACCGGTGTAGTGCGTGGCCCGCCGAAGCGGTTCCACGGGTACGTCGAATCCAGTGGGTATCACTGCCCCGTCCGACTGCTCGATCATGCGTTTCTCTCTCGGAGGCCGGTACGACCGGACGCTGCTGCTCTGTCCTGATACCCACGGCGCCGCCGGGCAGTCCCCGGCGGGCGGCACCCGCGCGCGGGCAGCGCGGTCGCGGACGGACCTTCCGACGGGCGTACCGCCCCGGTGCTGCTTAGCGTGACAGCGTGAGCCCACCGAGCCCCCACGCTCCACCGGCCGCCCGCCACGGACGGTCCCGCCACGGCTGGCCGCAGGCCATCGCCACAGTACTGGCCGCGATGCTCGCCATGTGCGCGGTCGCCGCGCTGGGCCTGTGGGCGGCCGGGGCCGCGGACCTGCCCGACAACGCCTTTCCCCGGGTCGTCGCGGCGACCGTGGTGACGGCGGTCGGGGGCAGCATGGAACTCTCGGGCAACGCCGGCACGCTGGCCACGACGCACGCCGGGGTGACGGTGATGCCGCTGTCGGTCACCCTCGTCGGCGCGCTCGTCGTCGGCACCGGCTTCCTCCGCCCGCTGCGGCGGCCGGGGAGAACGACGGGGACACGGGACACGCCGGAGGAGCCGGACGGGACCGACGCGCCAGGCCCGGTGCGGGCACCGGAGGTGGGCTGGTGGGCCGCCCGGATCGGCGTTCTGTGGCTGTCGGCGCTGGTCGCCCTGGCGTTCGCCGCCCGCCAGACCTTCGCCGTCGACCTCGGCAACGGAGTGCTCGCCGCCATCGGCGAACTCTTCGGCGCGCAGCCCGAGGTGGGTTTCACCACCCACGTGCCGCCGACGGTCGGCTTCGGACTGCTGTGGCTGCTGGGCGTGCTGGCGCTCGCGCTGCTCGTCGCCGGCGAGGTCCCGCTGCCGGCGCGGGCGGCACGGCTTCGCGCGTCGGCCCGTCCGGTGGCGTACGCCATGGTCGCCCTGCTGCTCGCATGGGTGGCCGTCGGACTGGTCGACGCGCTGGTGTCGGCGGGGACGCGCGGGCGCCCTGCGCAGACCTTCGCGCTGGTCCTGCTCGGGCTGCCGAACCTGACCTGGCTCGCCTTCACCATCGGACTGGGTGCCGCCTGGGACGGCCGGGTGGACGGCCCCTTCGGGCTGCCGGTGCCGCATCTGCTCGACAAGGCGCTGCGCACCCCGGAAGTGTCCACGCTCGACCTGGGTTCGCTGGCCGAGCACGACGGCCGGGTGTGGTGGCTGGTGGTCGTCGACGCGGTGCTGGTGCTCGGCGCCGCCTACCTCGCGGCCGTCCGTACCCCGACCCCGGTGCTGCCATGGCGGCACGCGCTGCGGATGGCGGCCGGCCTGGTGCTGACGGTTCTGACGGTCTGCCTCGCGGGCCGCGTCTCCGCCCACTACGGGCTGTCGCTGCTCGGCATCGGGGACGTGGGCGGCGGTCTGTCCGGGGAGCTGCTGCTGCGGCCCCGGCTGTGGGGTGCCCTCGGTCTGGCCGTGTTGTGGGGGCTGGTCACCGGCTTCCTGGGTGCTCTGCCGACCCGCCCCGTGCCCCGTCCCGTCGAGGGACGGCCCGCCCCACCGCGCCCCGGCCCCGCCGACCACAGCGGCGCGCCGCACGTGTAGTCAGACCACGGGCAGCACCAGTGCCGGGACGGTCCGCTGCATGCGAAGGGCGTCCACGGACTCCGCGAGGAGTTCATACTCGGTGGTGTCGTCGCCCGCGGCGACCCGCACCAGCCGTCCGCCGGCCAGCTCGTCGGCCACCCGTTCCTGGCGGAACGGGTCGGCGCACCAGGCCCGCAGGACGCCGGGCACGTCGGGCACCTCCTCCGGCACCGTGACGAGCGCGCCCGAGGGCACGTACTCGGTCTCCGGGCCGGGGTCGAGGCGCTCGGCGATCCAGACGGCGCGGTCGCGCAGCCACCACAGGGCCAGGGCCAGGGTGGGCGCCCGGTAGGTGCCGAGCGGTACTCCGATGCGCCGGCCGTCGCACACGCCGTACGCGGTGACATGGCACAGGAATTCGTCGTGCACAGCTCCTCCCCCGTGGCGGCGTCCGCCTGCTGGTGGTGCGTCGTTCCCCGATGCGGCTCCTGTGCGGTGTTGGGTCCCTGGCCTTCGAGTATGTTGACTCCTGAAACACTGTCACCACGACTTTCCGGCCAGTCTCCTGGCATATTCCGCGCGCGCTGCGGCCGAGACGGCACGGACCGTCACGTCGGCGGTCAGCGGATCGTGACGTGGAGGCACGCGGGTCGTCACCCCGGCCGGTACGCGGGCCATTACCCCGGCGGTAATCGCGCCCTCCCCCGGGCCCCGGGCATGGTTGTCGCATCGGGTCGCCGACCTCGGAGATCCCGGTTCCGACCAGCACCCCGTACCGACACCCTCGATGGAGGCTGATTCCCCATGTCCGCACGGACCGACCGTTACGAGAACGCCGCCGCCCGCTACCTGGAGGCCTGGAACGCCAAGGGCGCCGAGGCCCTCGCCAAGGCGGTGGCGGCCGCCTGGGCCCCCGACGGCACCTACACCGACCCCCTCGCCGACGTCAGCGGCCACGAGCAGATCACGGGTCTGATCACCGCGGCGCAGCAGCAGTTCCCCGGGTTCGTCTTCCGGCTCACCGGCACCGTGGACGGTCACCACGACACCGCCCGCTTCGCCTGGGAACTGGTGAGCGAGTCCGAGGCGGGCTCCGTCCCGGTCGCCGGTTTCGACGTCATCACCCTGGACGCCGAGGACCGTATCCGTACCGTGCTCGGCTTCCTGGACCGGGTGCCGGCCGGCGCCTGAGGACGTGCCGCCCGCACGAGGGGACGGGCGAGACGGCGAGGCGGCCGCCCACCGGTCGAACGGTGGGCGGCCGCCTCACGAGTGCGCCTACGACCTCACGCGGTCAGGGCCTGACGACCGCGTCGATACGGGCCAGTTCCTCCGCGTCGAAGTCCAGGTTCCGGATCGCGGCGACGCTGTCCTCCAGCTGCTGCGGACTGCTCGCGCCGACGAGGGCGGAGGTCACCCGTCCGCCGCGCAGCACCCAGGCCAGGGCCAGCTGGGCCAGCGACCGGCCCCGGGACTTGGCGATCTCGTCCAGGGCGCGCAGCCTGCCGACCAGTTCCCCGGTCACCGCCTCGGAGGTGAGGAAGGGGCTGTCGCTCGCCGCCCGGGAGCCCTCGGGGATGCCGTCGAGGTAGCGGGCGGTGAGCAGGCCCTGCTCCAGCGGGGAGTAGGCGATGGAGCCGACCTGGAGTTCGTCGAGCGCGTCGAGGAGGCCCTCCTCCTCGGGGCGGCGGTCGAGCATCGAGTAGCGCGGCTGGTGGATCAGCAGCGGGGTACCGAGCTCGCCCAGGATCCGCGCGGCCTCACGGGTCTGCTCCGCGGAGTAGTTGGAGACGCCGACGTACAGGGCCTTGCCCTGCTGGACCGCCGAGTGCAACGCGCCCATCGTCTCCTCCAGCGGAGTCTCCGGGTCGGGGCGGTGCGAGTAGAAGATGTCGACGTACTCCAGGCCCATCCGCTTCAGGCTCTGGTCCAGCGACGAGAGCAGGTACTTGCGCGATCCCCATTCGCCGTACGGACCGGGCCACATGAGGTAGCCGGCCTTGGTGGAGATCACCAGCTCGTCGCGGTACGGCGCGAAGTCCTCGCGCAGCGCCTCACCGAGGGCGGACTCGGCGGCACCGGGCGGCGGGCCGTAGTTGTTGGCCAGGTCGAAGTGGGTGACGCCGAGGTCGAAGGCGCGGCGCAGGATGGCCCGCTGGGTCTCCACCGGTCGGTCCGGGCCGAAGTTGTGCCACAGGCCGAGTGACAGCGCGGGCAGCTTCAGACCGCTGCGTCCGGTGCGCCGGTAGGGCATGTCGGCGTAGCGGTCGGGGTGGGCGGTGTACAACGCGACTCCATGAGGGGTTGGTACGGCGAGCGGTGTCCTGCTCGGGTGTCTTCTGTTTCCTGCTCGGATGTCTTCGGTGTCCTACTCTCGCCCCGCCTGCGGGCAGCGGTCCAACAGGAGAATCCGATGGGATTGAGCGGCTAGGCTTCTCAATCATGGAACTGCGCCATCTGAAGCACTTCGTGGCCGTCGCCGAGGACCAGCACTTCACCCGGGCGGCGGAGCGGCTGATGGTGTCCCAGTCGGGCCTGTCGGCCTCCATCCGGGCGCTGGAGCGGGAGCTGCGGGCACCGCTGTTCGTGCGCAGCACGCGCCGGGTCACGCTCACCGAGGCCGGGCGTGCGCTGTACGGCGAGGCGGAGCGGATCCTGGCGCAGGTCAGGGCGGCGCACGAGGCGGTGGCCGCGGTGCAGGGCGTGCTGCGCGGCACGCTGACGCTGGGCACCGAGCAGTGCATCGCCGGCGTGGACGCGGCGGGACTGCTCGCCGCCTTCCGTCGGCGCCATCCGGACGTGGAGATCCGGCTGCGGCAGACGGGCTCGGGAGCGCTCGCGGAGGGGGTCGCCGCGGGCCGCCTCGATCTGGCGTTCGCCTACCGGACTCAGGAGGACACCGACCAGCTGCGGTCGGTGACCCTGGCCGACGAGCCGATGACGGTGCTGTGCCATCCCGGCCACCGGTTCGCGGCGACGGGCGCGCCGCTCACCCCCGAGGAGGTGAGCGGTGAGGTCTTCGTCGACTTCCACCCGGACTGGGGTCCGCGCCGGGTCACCGACGCGGCCTTCTCGGCCGCGGGCGTGGACCGTACGGTGGCCCTGGAGGTCAACGACGTGCACGGGCTGCTCGATCTGGTCGACGAGAACCTCGGCATCGCGGTGGTTCCCCGGCATTTCCGGCACAAGCGTCCGTCGCTCACCGCACTGCCGTTCAAGGGCACCGGTGAGCGGCCCTACGAGACCGTCGTCCTGCTGCCGCCAGAGCAGGGCACGAGCCCGGCGGCCCGCGCCCTGGTCACCCTCCTGGAGTCGTGGGCCGGCAAGGCCGCTGAGGCCGACGGAGGCGAAACCGGCGCAGCCGGGGCCGACAGCGCCGGGTCCTGACGGACCGACAGGTCCGGCACCCCGCGGCGACCCGCCGGATTCCGGGCGCGCCAGGGCAGGCGATGCGCGATGGTGGACGCATGCATGCGAAGGACATCCTCATAGACGGCTACGGCCGCATCCGGGAAGAAGTCCATGCCGTTGTCGACGGCCTCGGGCCGGAGGAACTGCACGCCCGTCCGGCTTCTGAAGCCAACTCCCCCGCCTGGCTCGTCTGGCATCTCACCCGGGTCCAGGACGACCATGTCGCCGACGCCTTCGGCCTCGACCAGGTGTGGCTGTCCCAGGGCTGGGAGAAGCGCTTCGGGCTGGACCTGCCGCGCCACGACACCGGGTACGGGCACACGGCGGCGCAGGTCGCGAAGGTGCGCGTCGAGTCCGCGGATCTGCTCACCGGGTACTACGACGCCGTCCACGAGCAGACCCTCCAGGCCCTGCGCGGCCTGACCGCCAAGGACCTGGGACGGGTCGTGGACGAGGGCTGGGATCCCCCGGTCACCCTGGGCGTGCGCCTGGTCAGCGTCCTGTCCGACGATCTCCAGCACGTCGGACAGGCCGCCTATGTGCGCGGGCTGCTTCAGAGCACGGCCGGGTAACCGGGCAGCACGACGTCCTCGATGAGGGCCTTGCGCTCGTCGAACGGGAGGAACGCGCTCTTGGCCGCGTTCAGCGTGACGGTGCGCAGGTCCTCGACGGTCCAGCCCGCCTCCTGGACCAGCAGCGACATCTCGCGGGTCATGGTGGTGCCCGAGACCAGACGGTTGTCGGTGTTGAGCGTGACGCGGAAGCCGAGGTCCTTCAGGGCCGTGATCGGGTGCTCCGCGATCGAGGTGGCGCACCCGGTCTGGAGATTGGACGTCGGGCACATCTCCAGGGCGATACGGCGGTCGCGCACCCAGCCCGCGAGGCGGCCGAGCTTGCCGTCCACGATGTCCTCGGTGAGGCGCACACCGTGACCGATGCGCTGGGCGCCGCACACCTGGAGGGCCTGGTGGATGCTGGGCAGGCCGTGCGCCTCGCCGGCGTGGATGGTGAACGGCACGCTCGCGCGGCGCAGGTGCTCGAAGGCGGCCAGATGGTCGGCGGGCGGGAAGCCGTCCTCGGCGCCGGCGATGTCGAAGCCGACGACGCCGGCGTCCCGGTAGGCGACGGCCAGGTCGGCGGCCTCCCGGACGCGGTCGAACATCCGCATGCCGCAGAGCAGGGTGCCGACGCGCACCGGGGTGCCGGCGGCGGCCGCCTTGGCCATACCGGTGGCCAGACCCTCCTGCACGGTCTCCACGACCTCCCGCATGGTCAGGCCGCCCCTGGTGTTCAGTTCGGGGGCGTAGCGCACCTCGGCGTGGACGACGCCGTCGGCGGCGAGGTCGAGGACGTACTCCTCGGCGGTGCGCAGCAGGCCCTCGCGGGACTGCATGACGGCCAGGGTGTGCTCGAAGGTCGCTATGTAGCGGACCAGGTCACCGGAGTTCGCGGCTTCGTAGTACCAGGCGGCGAGCTCGTCGGGGTCGGTGGTGGGGAGGGGGTGGCCGACCGCGGCGGCGAGTTCGACGACGGTGGCGGGGCGCAGCCCGCCGTCGAGGTGGTCGTGCAGCACGACCTTGGGAAGGCGGCGGATCACATCGGTGTCTACGCGCGTAGCAGTCATGGTCGGATCTTTTCTGGGGCAGGCGGTCGAAGCAGTGGCGGATGAGTCAGCCGGCGGGCTGGAGCAGGTCCCAGCGGTTGCCGTAGAGGTCCTGGAAGACGGCGACGGTGCCGTACGGTTCGTGCCGCGGCTCCTCCAGGAAGGTCACGCCCGCGGCGGTCATCCGCGCGTGGTCGCGGGCGAAGTCGTCGGTGTGCAGGAAGAACCCGACGCGTCCGCCGGTCTGGTCGCCGACGCGGGCCCGCTGGGCCTCGCCCTTGGCGCGGGCCAGGAGCAGACCGGTGCCGGCGCCCTCGCTCCCGGGCGCCACGACGACCCAGCGCGAGCCGTCCGGCCGCGGGGTGTCCTCCACGAGGCGGAAGCCGAGGGCCTCGGTGTAGAAGCGGACCGCCTCGTCGTAGTCGTCGACGACGAGGGTGACCAGGGCGATGCGTCTCATCGGGGCCTTTCGGGAACGTGCGATCGACGGGTGAGGTTATACGTAAAACCTCACGCGCGCCAGTCCGCTCCGGGCGACGAAGCGGGCGAGACGGTCTCGCGCTCGGTGTCGCGGTCCAGTCCGGAGCGCATGCGGCGGAACGGACGGTCCGTGCGCGTCCTGGACGGGGCAGCACACCCGTCTTCGCCGCGTGGTCCGGTGGGCGTCCGACCACTGCGGCCGGCGCAGCGGTCGGCGCGGTGCCGGTCATCTGCTCGCGGCGGCCCCTCGCGCACGGTATGCGGGGACTCGGTGACACGGTAGAGATCCGGAAGGAGGGCCTCCAGCCTTCCCCGTGACGCCGCGCCGCCCCGGCCCGGCACCCGAAGCGTGAGCCAGGAGTTGAGCACCGTGCCCGAGCAGACCGAGCCCGCCGAGGTCCCCGCCCGCCAGAACGTCAGTTTCCCCAGTGCGGGCGCCACCGCCCACGGCTATCTCGCACTTCCCCCGTCCGGTCGGGGGCCGGGAATCATCGTCATCCAGGAGTGGTGGGGGCTGACCGACCACATCGCCGAACTCACCGACCGGTTCGCCGCCGAGGGTTTCGTCGCCCTCGCCCCCGACCTGTACGGCGGAAGCGTGGCCCACGACCCCGAGGAGGCGCAGCGGCTGATGAAGGCCCTGCCGGTCTCCCGGGGTGTCGAACTGCTCTCCGGCGCGGTCGACCATCTGCTGTCGCTGCCCGAGGTCACCTCGGACACGGTCGGCGCGGTCGGCTTCTGCATGGGCGGCGGCTTCGTGCTGTACCTCGCGGCGGTCGAACCGCGGGTGAGCGCGGCGGTGCCGTTCTACGGCGTGATCCGTGGCGAGTCGCCCGACTTCTCCGGACTGCGGGCCCGCGTCCTGGGGCACTACGGGGAACGGGACCGGAGCATCCCGCCGGAGCGGGTCGACGAGCTGCGCGAGACGCTGCGGCGGCAGTCGGGCATCACTCCGGACCTGCGTCTGTACCCGGCGGGCCACGCCTTCCTCAACGACCGCCGTCCCAGTCACGACCCCGACTCGGCCGACCGCGCCTGGCGGAGCACGGTCGCGTTCCTGCACGAGCAGTTGGGCTGAGGCCCGGCGCCGACGCGGGGGCCCGGCGCGCGCGTCCAGGACGCGGACGGCCGCGGCGGCGACCCGGTCACGGTCGCCGCCGCGGGGTTCGTCCGACGGGACGTCACCTGCCCGTGCCGGTCATCGCTCGTCGGCCGGGTGCAGGAAGGGACGCACCTCGATCGGCAGGGTGGTGGCGCGGCTCGCCTTCCGGCCCCAGTCCAGCGCGGCGTCCAGATCCGGTGCCTTGATCACACACACGCCGCCCAGGTGCTCCTGGCCCTCGGTGAAGGGTCCGTCGGTGGCCAGCACCTCCTCGCCCTTGGGGCGCAGCACGGTGGCGGACTCCGGGCCGTGCAGCCCGCCCGCGAACACCCAGGCGCCGGCCTCGCGCAACTCCTGGTGGAAGAGTTCCAGGCTGCCCACGATGTCCGCCAGAGCCTCGGCCGAGGGCGGCGCACCCTCGCTCGGCTGGATCACGCTGAGCAGGTAGTACTTCATGACGTCCTCCTTGGCGTCGTGCCGTTGTCCCCCTCCTACACGAACGGCACACACCCGGATCGGCACCTCGCCCGAGGACGCCCGAAGAACCTCTTCCCGGCTCAACTCGCCGCGGCCGGCACGGGCGTGCCGCCGTGGACCGCCGAGAACCGGTCGACGACCCGGGCCAGCGCCTCGGTGGCGGCCGGCGCGACCGACAGCGAGCCGTCCTCGCGCACGGTGATGTCCTTGTCGAGGGTGAACCAGCCCTGCACGATGTGCGCCGCGCCCATGGAGTTGAGCACGGGACGCAGGGCGTAGTCGATGGCGAGGACGTGCGCGGTGGAGCCGCCGGTGGCGAGCGGCAGCACCGTCTTGCCGGTGAGCGCGTACTGCGGCAGCAGGTCGAGCAGTGCCTTGAGGACACCGGAGTAGGACGCCTTGTGGACGGGGGTGCCGACGACGATCCCGTCGGCGCGGGCGAACGCTTCGCCTGCCTCGACGATCGCCGGGTGCCGGGGGTCCGCGCCGAGCAGGGCCTCGGCGGGGAGCGTGCGGACGTCGAACGGTGTCACCTCGTGGCCCTGCGTGAGAAGACGCTGATCGAGGTGGCGCAGCAGGCGGTTGGTGCGTGAGGAGACGGACGGACTGCCGAAGACGGACAGGACCATGGCCATGCGGGACTCCTGTTGCGGAATGCGTGCGGGCAGACGAAAGGCGGCGGATCGGGAGGACGGATCAGGCCGCGGGGCAACAGGAGGCGCTGGAGACACGGGCGAGGTCGACATGGCGTCGCCGCGTGAGGTCCAGTCGCATCGTCATGCCGTTGATCGTGTCAGCCGCCGCGGACGGCCGTCAAGGAACGTCCGGCCGTTCTCGTATCGCGAGAACGGCGCAGCGCACCGGGCCTGCCCGGCCCTGCTCCATGACCGGACGGTGGACGGAAGGTCCGGGCGACAACCGTATGGAGTGCATCCGGTTACCGGGGGCATTCGATGGACGCGGGGAGCACGACGGGGGACGACAGAGGAACGACGAAGAGGGGCGAAGATGGAGATCAGCGGCATCATCAGTGCCATCGTCATCGGCATCGTCATCGGCGTCCTGGGACGGCTCGTCGTCCCCGGCCGTCAGCGCATCGGGATCATCTGGACGATCCTCATCGGCATCGTGGCCGCACTGATCGGCGCCGCGATCGCGGGCGCGATCGGGGTGGCGGACACCAAGGGGGTCGACTGGATCGAGTGGCTCATCCAGATCGCGCTCGCCGCGGTGGGTGTCGTCGCACTGGACCGGGCGAAGACGACGCACCGCTGAGGCGGGCCGGCCCACCGGCGCGGTGTCGGTCGTGCCGGCCGGCAAACCCTGGGCCGTTGCCCGGTGGGCCGTCGATCAGCCCAGTTCCAGGGTGGTGACCCCGTAGACCCGCGCGCGTGCGTACGGCCGTACCGGACCCGTGTACATGCGGGCGGTCTCGAAGGACGGGGCCAGACCGGACTCCTCGGCCAGGGCGATGCCCGCGGCGTTGGCCTCGGGCACGTCCAGGGCCACTCCGTTGCCCTCGGCGTCGGCGGTCAGCGCCGCGAACAGGGCCCGTGCGTCCTCGGGAGTGTCAGCGAACAGCGGTCCGACACGCAGGCCGTCGTGGCCGGGCTCAGCACGCCGTAGCCGGTGACCCGGTCACCGGCGCGGCGCACCAGAGCACGGTGTCCCGGCGTGGTCAGCCAGTGGGCGACGAACCGCGGGCGCCCCGCCGGATGGCAGGCGGCGTCGTAGGCGGTGACCTCCGCCAGATCGGCCGGGCCGACCGGCCGGAGGCCGGGCGGCAGGCGGAGGCCGGGCGGCAGGCGGCGGGCGGCGGGCGGCGGGCGGCGGGCCGGTGAACCTGATGGTGCGGTGAGCGGCCTCGAAGCCCGACTGCCGGTAGTTGTCCGGCTGGGCGACGACGCCGTCCAGGCCGATCGTTCGGTTCCCCGCGTGAGCGAGGGCGGTCTTCCAGGTGGTCAGGCCGTGGCCGCGGCCGCGCAGGTCCGGGTGGACCAGGTGGCAGCCGAGGAACGCGTAGTCGGGGCCGTGGTCGACCACCGAGATCGGGGAGACGGGCTCACCGTCGATCCGGCCCAGGAAGAAGCCGTCCGGGTCCCGGGCGAAGAAGGCCGGCCCGTCGGACAGTCCCGGGTTCCAGCCCTCGTCCGCCGCCCATCCTCTGATCACCGGCCAGTCCTCCGGGGTGGCCCGGGTGACGACGAGGCCTTCGTGGACGGCGAAGGGCATGGATGTGCTCCGTGTGTTCGGGGGAGTTCGCGTGTCTGCGTGAGGCGTGCGCGCAGCATCCTTCCGGCTCGCGGGTGGGCGCGCCACAGCGGGATCAAGCCGTACGCCGATGGCCGACCGGTCGCTTCCCCGCGCCGCTCTCGCCCTTTATGGTGCCGGTCATGAACCCGGCCGACATAAGCCTCCGCCCGGTGGAAGAGGCGGACCTGCCCGTCATGGAGCGCTTCTTCCACGATCCCGAGGCCGCCTCGCCCTTTCAGTGGTGGGGCTGGCGCGACCGGGGCCACTGGCGCCGGCTGTGGGCGGAGAACGGTCTGCTCGCCGAGGACAAGGGGCACCTGATGGTGGTGCGCGGACCGCAGCGGCTGGGGATGGTCGCCTGGCGCAGGATCGTCTCGGGGCCGGCCTCGTACTACTGGAACATGGGCATCATGCTGCTGCCGGAGGCCCGCGGGAAGGGCGCCGGGACCGAGGCACAGCGGCAGCTGGTGCGGTACCTCTTCGCGCACACCACCGTGATGCGGATCGAGGCGGACACCGAGGCCGACAACCTCGCGGAGCAGCGCGCCCTGGAGAAGGCGGGCTTCACCAGGGAGGGCGTCCTGCGCAGCGTCTCCTTCCGGGACGGCCGCTGGCGGGACGGACTGCGGTACAGCATCCTGCGCGGCGACGTGGACTGAGGGCTCCGCACGGCGACCGGGCCGAGGCCCCGCCGCTCCGGTGGGCAAGGACCCCACCGGCGCGTGGCGCGCGGTGGGGCCTTCCGGGGGGCGGATGCCTCAGCGGAGCGTCCGGGGGCGGTTGCGCCGGTAGAGGACGGCTCCGCCGAGCAGCAGTGCCGCGCTCGCGGCGACGGCGGGCAGGGTCTGGTCGGCGCCGGTGTGGGCGAGCGACGCCTGCGTCGACGGGGTGGTCACGGGAAGCGGCTTCGGCGCCGGGTGCGTGGCGGGCGCGGGCGGTGTGACCGGCCTCGGTGCGGGCTCGTCGGGGCGTTCGCCGTTCGTGGACGTGTTGCCGACCGACGGGTTGCCGACGCCGGCCACGTTCACGGAGTTGCCGCTGACGTTCACCGGGACGTGCACGGGAAGCTGAATGTTGTTGCCGGAGACCACGCCCGGCGAATCCTTTCCGCCGACCCGTGCCGTCGCTCCGTCGCCGGAGGGCGTCCGATCCCTCCCGGCGGACGCGTTGGCGCAGCGGTTGCCCGCCGCGGGGTTGAGGAGCCCCACCACGCTCACGGTG
The DNA here is from genome assembly GCF_053589015.1 of Streptomyces sp. NPDC003393. Taxonomy (NCBI): domain Bacteria; kingdom Bacillati; phylum Actinomycetota; class Actinomycetes; order Kitasatosporales; family Streptomycetaceae; genus Streptomyces; species Streptomyces sp. NPDC003393. The sequence continues at coordinate 56,594 of NZ_JBSFRB010000003.1, forward strand.
TTGCCGCACACGTTCACCGGAATGTGCACCGGGAGCTGAATGGTGTTGCCTGAGATCAACCCGGGCGAGCCGACCGCGGCGCCGTCCGCCGTGGCTCCGCCGTCGGCGGCGAACGCGGCGGACACCGGCACTGTCATCGCCATGGCGCCGGACGCGGCGACGGCGATCACACCGTTTCGGGTAACCCGTTTCATAGGTCCTGTGCCTTCCAGACATAGTCTGCGAGCTCTTGCTCGCACGGGGTAAAACGCCGGTGAACGATCCGAGTTATGGCTTATCGGCCTTTCACCCCTTCGAGCGGCCCGCTTTTCGAACGGCACCCGGAGACTCGCACGGGCTCCCACGGTCTCCCGAGCGGCCGCGGCGGGTGCCGGATCACGCCCGTCACGGCGCCGGGAGGCGAGGCCCAGGGGGGCCGCTTATGGTGTTCGAGGGCGTTGTCCCGGTCCGCGGCGGAGCGCCCCTGGAGGCATCGATGCTGGCCAAGCTGTCGACGCGGTCCGCGGCCCGGCGCTCCGCGGGCGTCGGGGCCGTGGCGCTGGCCCTGCTCGGCGCGGGGCTGCCGGCGGCGGTGGCGGACGACGGGTCGTCCGGCCTGAGCCGGTTCTACCACCAGAAGGTGAAGTGGGTGGCCTGCGAGGCGGGCTCCCCCAGTGACATGCAGTGCGGCAAGGTCACCGTCCCCCTGGACTACGCCCGTCCGGGCGGGGGGACCCTCGACCTGGCACTGGCTCGCTACCGGGCCACCGGCACGTCGCGGGGCTCGGTGGTGCTGAACTTCGGCGGCCCCGGCGGCGCGGGCGTCCCGACGCTCGCCGCGGACGGCGGCAAGGAGTTCATGGACCTGACCAACGGCTACGACGTGGTCACCTTCGACCCTCGGGGCGTGGGCCGGTCCTCCCCGGTCAGCTGCGGGATCGGCACCGACGCGGACTCCTCGGACGCGGGCGGCGGCTCGGCCGACGCGAACCCGGACCTCGGCAACGCGGCGGCGGCACGCAAGGTACTGGAGGACTGGAAGAAGGTAGCGGCCCAGTGCGGAGCGCACTCCGGCCCGGTCCTGCCGCACATAGGCACCGTCGACGCGGCCCGGGACCTCGACGTGATCCGTCAGGCCCTCGGTGACCGCAAACTCAACTACCTGGGCTTCTCCTACGGCACCCGGCTCGGCGCGGTGTACGCGGCCGAGTTCCCGCACAAGGTGGGGCGGATGGCCCTCGACGGGGTGGACACGCTGACCGAGCCCCTGTCGGAACAGGGCCGGGTGGCCGCCGAGGGGCAGCAGACGGCTCTGGAGGACTTCCTCGACTGGTGCGTGCAGGACATCGCCTGCCCGTTCGGACAGGACCGGCGCGCGGCCGGCGACCAGGTGCTCCAGCTCATCGGCTCGCTGGACGAGAGTCCGGTTCCGAACGGTTTCGGCGGCAAACTCTCCGGTCAGGATGTGGTGGGTGCGATCGGGCAGGCGCTGTACAGCCGGGCGATGTGGCCCTCCCTGGAGCGTGCGATCGCCTCTCTGGTCCAGGACGGTGACTCCCGCGGTGTCGAGGCGTTCGCGACCGGTGGCATGACCGCGCCGCCGGGCCACGGGCAGGCCCGTCGGGACACACCGGAGCGGGCCGGCGCGGCGAAGCCACCGGGCAGCGGCGGCGGACTGGTGGGCACGGCGGACGTGCCGCCGGACAACGCGCCGGCCGCGATGATGGCGATCAACTGCGCGGACGATCCGGACCGGCCCGGCGCCGGGCAGCTCACCAAGGACCTGGGCCGGCTCAGCGCCGACTACGAGGCGGCCTCACCGGTCTTCGGCCGGTACCGGCTCAGCGAGCTGCTGATGTGCTACGGCCGCCCCAAGGGCAGCGACTACATCCGGGAGAAGGTCGAGAACGTCGACACACCCAAGATGCTGCTGGTCGGCACCCGCGGCGACCCGGCGACCCCGTACCGCTGGACCGTGGAGACCGCGCGCCGGCTGGGCAAGTCGGCCGTGGTGCTCGACAACCGGGGTGAGGGCCACACGGGATACGCGTCCTCCCGGTGCGTGCACCGGAAGGTCAACGACTTCCTCCTCTACGGTTCCCTGCCGCCGAGCGGCAGCTCCTGCCCGCCGGACGAGCCGAACTCCGGCGGGTGAGGGGCCGGGGGTGGGAGACGGACGACCGCGCGGTCCGGTCCGGCTCAGCCGAGGACGATCTCCGGCTGGTAGAGATCCAGCCACAGGGCCAGGTCCAGGGTCTTCTCCAGCCCGCGCCGGGACGCCTGGGTGATCACGGGCGTTTCGCGGTCCGCGGCCTCGCGCACCCGCTCGCGGTCGACGAGATCGAACACCGGATGGCCGGGCCGGGCGAGCAGGTCCTTGGCGTGGTCCTGGAGAGCGAGCGCGTACTTGGGGTCCTGGGTGGACGGGTAGGGGCTCTTGACCCTGTCGTACACGGACCTGGGCAGCAGGTCCGCGGTGGCCTCCCTGAGCAGGCTCTTCTCCCGTCCGTCGAAGGACTTCAGGGACCAGGGCGTGTTGTAGACGTACTCCACGAGCCGGTGGTCGCAGAAGGGGACCCGGACCTCCAGTCCGACGGCCATGCTCATCCGGTCCTTGCGGTCGAGCAGGACGCGTACGAAACGGGTCAGGTGCAGATGGCAGATCTGCCGCATCCGGTACTCGACGTCGCTCTCGCCGTCGAGGCGGTGGATGCCGGAGACGGCGGTGCGGTAGCTCTCGGCGACGTAGGACGGCAGGTCCAGTGTCCGGGCGAGGTCGGACCGCATGACGTCGCCGTCGTCGCCGAAGTCGCGGGCGAAGCGCACCAGCCAGGGGAAGGTGTCGGCGCGGCGGGCCTCCTCGTCGAAGAACTGCTGGTAGCCGCCGAAGACCTCGTCGGCGGACTCGCCGGACAGGGCGACGGTGGAGTGGTCGCGGATGCTGCGGAACAGCAGGTACAGCGAGGCGTCCAGGTCGCCGAAGCCCATGGGCAGGTCGCGGGCCCTGAGCACCCGCGCCCGCACGTCGGGGTCGGCGAGGGTGTGGGCGTCGAGCACGATGTCCTGGTGGTCGGTGTCGGCGGCGCGGGCCAGGTCGTGCACGAACGGCGTGTCGGGGGTGGCGCGCAGGTCGTCGGCGACGAAGTTGTCGGCCTGGCCGACGAAGTCGACGGCGAAGCTGCGTACCCTCTCGCCGCGTTCGGCGAGCTGACGGGCGGCCAGCGCGGTCATGGCGGAGGAGTCCAGGCCGCCGGAGAGCAGGGTGCAGCGGGGCACGTCGGCGACGAGCTGGCGGCGCACGATGTCGTCCAGGAGGGTGCGGACGGTGGTGATGGTGGTGTCGCGGTCGTCCGGGTGGGGCCGGGTGTCCAGGCGCCAGTAGACGCGGGTGTGCGGGCCGGCGCGGTCGACGGTGACGACCGTGCCGGGTTCGACCTCGCGCATGCCGTCCCACACGGCGTGTCCCGGGGTCTTGACGATCGTGAACAGCTCGCGCAGCCCGTCGAGGGTGACCCGGCGGCGGACGAGGGGGTTGGCGAGGATCGCCTTGGGCTCGGAGCCGAAGAGGACGCCGTCGGGGGTGGGGTGGTAGTAGAACGGCTTGATGCCCATGCGGTCGCGGATCATGACCAGCTTGTCCTGGCGGCCGTCCCACACGGCGAAGGCGTACATGCCGTTGAGCCGCTCCGCGACGGTGTCGCCCCACTCGAGATAGCCGCGCAGGACGACCTCGGTGTCGGAGTCGGTGGTGAAGCGGTGCCCGCGCGCGAGGAGGTCGGCGCGCAGTTCGGTGAAGTTGTACGTCTCGCCCGAGTAGACGAGAGCGACAGGGCCGTTCGGGGTGTCGGCGGTCATGGGCTGGCGTCCGCCGGGCAGGTCGATGATGGCGAGCCGGCGGTGGCCGAGGGCGGCGGGGCCGTCGGTCCACGTGCCGCGGGCGTCGGGGCCGCGGCAGGCCATCGTCTCCGTCATCGCGTCCAGGGTCGCGGCCTCGGCGCGCAGGTCGCGGTCGTAGGAGACCCAGCCGGTGATGCCGCACATGTCGTACCTCCTGGCGCACCAGTTGTATCGAGCACCTATATGACGAGCCTCTGCCTCCCGCCCCGGCGGGTCAACGCGGCCGTGACCCGAACGACCGTCCCACCCTCATACTTCCGGCCGCACTTTGCACCAGCGACACCTACGAGCGAGCTGCCCACCAGGCACGACCTGCCGAGAATCGGCCACGCGTAAAAAGTTCGCAAATAAGGGCAAATACCTCCCGTTCCACCCTCAGGCCCGGCCCGAAAGAGGGCCCGTCCAGCGGTGACGGCCGCCGGAGACGCGGGAGCGCCGCCGCAACCCAGGGCCCTGATTACTCCAAATGCCCGGTATGGGAAATCGCCCTATGGTGCTGTCATGGAGCACGATCTGAGTCCCGCGACCCTTGCCGAGCTGCGGCGCCCCCGCAGCTACCCCGCGGTGTCCGTGCTGACGCCGACGCACCGCCGTGAACCCGACAACTTCCAGGATCCGGTCCGGCTGCGCAATGCCGTGGCCGAGGCCAAGAAGCAGCTGGAGACCGACCCGGCCGTCACCCGTGACCGGCGCGCCGACGTCGTGCGGCAGCTCGACGAGGCCCTCGCCGAGGTGGACCTGACCCACGCCGAGGACGGGCTGCTGATCCTCGCGGCCCCCGGCGAGCACCAGGTCTGGTCGCTCGGCCGCAGGGTTCCGGAGCGCGTGGTCCTCTCGGACACGTTCCTCACCCGCAACCTGGTCTCCGCGCACGCCGCCGAGCGCCCCTTCTGGGTCCTGTCGCTCTCCGCGGACCGCGTGACCCTGTGGAACGGCGGGGGCGGGCGGGTCACCGAGGAACGCACCGGCGGTTTCCCCCTGACCCGCGACCTCGGCGAGAACTTCGACGCCGAGCGCCAGGAGCAGATCGGCGACGCGCCGAGCACGTTCCGCGACGAGCGCACCCGCCACTTCCTGCGGGAGGCCGACACCGCGATGAGCGCGATCCTGCGCGATCACCCGCGTCCGCTGTACGTCACCGGCGTGCCGGCCGCGCTGTCCACGCTCGACGAGTTCGGCTCGGTCGCCAAGTGCGCCGTCCAGGTGCCGCACGGCGGGCTGGCGCACGGCACGGCCGAGGCCGTCTGGCGCGCGATACGGCCGGTGCAGGAGGCCCAGGCGCGCGAGAAGACCGAGGCCGTCGTCCGCGAGCTCAACGCGGCCCGCGGGCGCAAGGAGTTCGCGGCGGGCGTGGACGAGCTGTGGCGCACCGCCCGAGAGGGCCGGGTCCGGCTGCTGGCCGTCGAGGAGAACTACCGGGTGACGGTGCGCGACGCCTTCGGCGATCATCTGATGCCCGCCGAGGGCGGCGACCTCGACGCCCGCGAGGACATCGTGGACGAGATCGTCGAGCAGTGCCTGGAGACCGGGGCCGAGGTCCGCTTCGTCCCGGACGGCACCCTGGGCGAGGAACAGGGCATAGCCGGGGTGCTGCGCTACTGAGCGTCGGAACGCTCCGGCCGCACGGGCGCCGAAAGCGCTTCCGGGCCCCTCACGCTCCCTCCTCACCGGCGTCTACGCTACGGCGGGACGTGTCGGCGAGGAGGGAGCGCGTACGTGGGTGAGCTGCTGGGCGTGGCGGTGCTGGGTGCCGGACACATGGGGGCCGATCACATACGACGGCTCCACCAGGTGGTGAGCGGAGCCCGGGTGGCCGCGGTGGCCGATCCGGACACGGCACGGGCGAAGGAGGCCGTGGGCGGGATCGCGGACGTCTCGGTGCACGAGGACGCGGTGGCCGCGCTCGACGCGCCCGGGGTCGAGGCGGTCCTGATCGCCTCGCCCGGGCCCGCGCACGAGGAGGCGCTGCTCGCGGCCTTCGCGCGGGGGCTGCCGGTGCTGTGCGAGAAGCCGATGGTCCCGGACTCGGACGGGGCGCTGCGGGTGGTGGAGGCGGAGGCACGGCTCGGGCGGCGGCTGGCGCAGATCGGCTTCATGCGGCGCTACGACGCCGAGTACCGGCGGCTGAAGTCGCTGCTCGACGGCGGTGCCCTGGGACGGCCGCTGATGCTGCACTGCACCCACCGCAACGTCTCCTCCCCGCCGCACTTCACCAGCGCGATGCTGATCAACAGCTCGGTGTCGCACGAGATCGACGCGGCCCGCTGGCTGCTCGGCCAGGAGCTGACCGCGGTGACCGTGCTGCGTCCGTCGCCGTCCTCGGGGGCGCCGCAGGGACTGCTGGATCCGCAGTTCGTGCTCTTCGAGACGGAACGGGGGGCGCTGGTGGACGTGGAGGTGTTCGTCAACTGCGGGTTCGGTTACCAGGTGCGCTGCGAGGCCGTGGGCGAGACGGGCAGCGCCCGCATCGGCGAGGAACACGGGACGGCCGTCACCTCGGCCGGCGGCGTCCGCCAGGAGGTGCCCCAGGACTACCTCGTACGTTTCGCCGACGCCTACGACCGTGAGGTCCAGGCCTGGGTGGACGCCACCCGGCGCGGACGCGTCACCGGCCCCGGCGCATGGGACGGCTACGCCGCCTCCGCCGTCGCCGAGGCCGGGGTCCGCTCGCTCGAGGAGGGCGGGCGCGTACAGATCACCCTCGCCCCGCGCCCGGACCTGTACGCGCGAACCGGCCGCTGAGCCGCACGCGCGTGACCGGGGGCCGACCCGCGGCGGTGTCCCTGGAGCGGCGCGCCTGGTGTCCGGTGCGCTCAGACCGTGCCGAACAGGGCGTTCAGGCCCCGGTCGACGGCCTCCGACACATCCTCCTGACCGGCCGCGACGACGGCGTAGGTCCGCAGCAGGAAACGGCGCAGCGCCGGGGTGTCGAGCTGGAGGAGCGCCATGCCGGACCGCGAGTGCAGTTCGAGCGCCGTCCGGGTCTCGCCGCAGGGCCACAGGTGCACGTCCCCCGCCCCGGCGGGCTGTCCGAGGCCCTCCTCCAGCAGGGAACGGGAGAAGGTCCAGGAGACCTCCTTGCCGTCGAGGGAGGCCTCGGGCGGGAAGTCCATGTGCACGGCCAGCGGGTCGCCGGAGGCGTAGCGGAGGGTGGCGGGCACGGCGAGTTCCTGCTCGTCCCCGGTGATCAGGCGGGCTCGGACGGGCTGCTCGAGGGTGATGTCCATGGATCGGTCTCTCCTGCGGGTCGGAGGTCGGCCGGTTCTGCCGTGTCGGTCTGCCGTGTGTTGTTAGGAGCCCGCAGGGGCCGTCTGCATTACGCCCGACCGACCCCCAATTCATGTGACCTACGTCACTACCATAGCGGCGGCGGCGCCCGAGGCGCGGAGGAATGGAACGGACACTCGGAGAACGTCCTTCCGAACGACGACCCGGATCGGTGACGGTCCACCAAGTCACGTAGTGTGCCTACGACTTGCCTGCCCTGACGCGTACGCCACGGCGGCAGCCGAGCCGCTGGGGGAAGACTGTGGCATATGCCAGGTGCACCACCCTGTCGTGTGCCGCCGAATCCCTTACGGGCGGTCGCCCGCTGTGCAACAGTCGTAGCGGTCCCCCACACCGCCTTGGCCGTACCGCTCGTCGTCCCCCCCTTCCGGAGTGCGCCATGCCGCCCCCTCTCTCCGCGAACCGCCCGGCCGCCCAGCCGCCGGGACGCGGCGCCGTCGACGCGCTGATATCGCAGGCGCGCAGGCTTCGGGGCGAGGTGGACGCCGTGCGGCAGGAGACGCGGTGCGACACCGCGGACCCGCGGGGCCGGTGGGAGCGCGCGCTGTGCGACCTGGCCCTGCACCAACTCCGTGATCTGGGTGAGCACCTGGCCCAGCTCCGGGACGGCCCGCCCCCCGTCCCGGCCGTGCCCGGCACGGCGACCAACGTCACCGAACGGGCCGACGCGCACCGGGGCCCGCTGCTCAGCCGGGTCGGCAGCGCGGAGTGGAACCTGCTGACGGACGAGGCCGGCTGGTCCGCCGAGTTCTACCGGATCCTCGGCCGCGACCCCGCCACCCCCGCGCTCACCCTCGACGAACTGCCCTGCCTGGCGCTCGACGAGGACCGGTGCCGGCTCACCGCGATGATCACCGACTGTCTGGTCGATGCCCGGCTGATCGACGGGGAGTTCCGCGTCGTGCGGCCGGACGGAACGGTCCGTACCGTCCACATGATGGGCGAACCCGTCGTCGGCACCGACGGCGCCACCGCCTCGATGTGGGCCGTGCTGCGCGACGTCAGCGAGCTGCGCCGCAGCCAGTCGACGGTGCGCGAGACCCGTGACGTCCTCCAGCACCACCGAGACCTGGCGCGGACCGAGCACCGGCTCGCGGCCGAACTGAAGGAGGCCGTACTGCCGTCGTGGCAGGGCGGCCTCCTGCTGCCGCGCGGGGGCCGCCCTGCCCTCGACCTGGCCGCCTCCCACCTGCCCGCCTCCGCCGGCGCGCCCGTGGGAGGCGACTGGTACGACGCACAGGAGCTGTCCGACGGCGAGTTGCTCCTCGGCGTCGGCCGCCTCGCCGGCCATGGGCCCGGCGCGGCCTCCGGCACGGCGATGCTGCTGGGCGCCCTGCGCGGCCTGGCTATGGCGGGCACCGCGCCCGGCCCGCTGTTGACGGCACTGAACCGGTTACCGCGGGCCACCGCCGAGCCCGCCCTGGGCGGCGCCGTGTGCTGTCGCTACCGGCCCGCGACCCGCACCCTGGTGTGGGCGCGGGCGGGCCATCCCGCCCCGCTGCTGTTCCGCGACGGAACGGGGCGGACCCTGGACGCACCGGAGGGCGTCCCGCTCGGCGCCACCCCGGGCGCCGCCTACGGGCAGGCCAAAACGACCCTCTGTGCGGGCGATCTGCTGGTGCTGCACACCGACGCACTGGTGCCCGGGCACGGCGGAACGGCCGCCGTCGACCGCCTGCTCGCCCTCGCCCCGAGGCTCGGCGCGGCGCGCAGCGCGCGGGACTGCGTGCGGACGCTCGTGGCGGAGTTCACCGCGAACGGGCGCACGGACGACGCCTGTGTGCTCGTCGCCAGAGTGACGACGTGACCGATGCGACGACGACGCCGCGGTGACGGCAGAGCCGTGCCGACGACCCAGCCGTGGTGACGACGAAGCCGCAGGGAGCCGATCGGCCCCTACGCCAGTGCGCTGCCGGGGCTCTTGCCCTTCCCCTTCGGCATGGCCAGCCGGATCTCCTCACGCAGCTCGTGGATCTTCGGATAGCTCGCGAACTGGGCGGTGAGCCGGTACATCTGGCGCAGCCGGTCCCAGGTACGGCGGGAGGAGTTCGACCCCATCGCCATCAGAGCCAGCCGGGCGTAACGCGCCGCCTGTTCGGGATCGTCCGCGATGAAGCAGGCCGAGGCCATGGAGAGATGGTCGAAGATCTTCGACCGCTCGCGCCCGTCGACGCGCAGGGCCAGGGCCTTCTCCGCGTAGTGCTGGGCGTGCACGGCCGCGCCCGGGTCGAACTCGGCCAGCGTCCGGTACGCCAGCGCGTGCATGCCGTACAGGTCCTCGTCCTTGAAGGTCTGCATCCAGTCCAGCGGCTCCGGGTCGCCCTTCTCGGAGACGAAGAGATCCTCCGCGTGCCCGAGGGTGCGGCGCATCGCCTGGCCCTTGCCCATCGACGCCTGCGCCCAGGCCTCGATGGTGTGGAACATGGCCTTGGTGCGCGGCTGGAGGCGCTCGCCCGAGCCGGACTGGGCGAGTTTCATCAGGTCCAGCGCCTCGTCGGGCCGGCCCAGATGCACCATCTGGCGTGCCGCGCGCGAGAGCGCCTCGCCCGCGCGGGGGCGGTCGCCGCCCTCGCGTGCCGCGTGCGCGGCGATGACGAAGTACTTCTGCGCGGTCGGCTCCAGGCCGACGTCGTGCGACATCCAGCCCGCCAGGACGGCGAGGTTGGCGGCGACGCCCCACAGGCGCCGCTGGAGGTGGGGTGGGTGGCGGTAGGCGAGCATGCCGCCCACCTCGTTGAGCTGGCCGACCACCGCCTTGCGCTGAAGCCCGCCGCCGCGGGCCGCGTCCCAGGCGCGGAACACCTCCACGGAGCGTTCCAGTTCCTCGATCTCCTGCGACCCGACGGGAGCGGCGTCGTAGCGGTCGTACCCGGCGGGGTCGGCGTGCAGGGGCTGGTCGAGTCGGGGGGCATCGGCGTTGAGCGTGGGGTCGGTGTGCAGCCAGTCGTGCATGGCGCCGCTGAGTGCGGATCCCGCGGTGAGCGCGGCACCCGCGCCCACCAAGCCGCGTCGGTTGAGCATGAGGTCCATTCCCGTGAATTCGGTGAGGACCGCGGCGGTCTGCTCGGGCGCCCACGGCACTTCGTCGGGAAGGTCGACGCTCCCGTCGCCCTGCCGTTTCCCCGTGCGCCCGTGCCGTACCAGACCGAGGTCCTCGATGGTCACGACACGGCCGAGACGCTCGGTGAACAGGGCCGCCAGCACCCGCGGTACGGGATCGCGCGGGATCTCTCCCATGTCGATCCACCGCCGCACCCGGGAGGTGTCGGTCGCCAACTGGGGGTGGCCCATGGCCGCCGCCTGCCGGTTGACCAGCCTCGCGAGTTCCCCTTTGGACCAGCCGGCCAGGCCGAACAGGTCCGCGAGACGGGTGTTGGGTTGTCCTGTCACGTCAAGCCCCCAGGTACTCGGCTGAGTTGACAGTAGACCCGCCGAGACTTGCCGGGCGACTATTCGCCAGGGTTCGCCAGGGTGCGCCAGATGGTGTGCCAGGGGACGACGGGTGTCAGGTAGGAACGCGCCACCCCGACCCGGTCGCCCGTCGATATGACAGGCGCATTCCCCAGGGTGCGTCAGGGCGACCGGGGCGGGCAGCGCGTCAGCAGAAGGCACACGAAGGGATCTGTCTCGGTCATGTACGCAGCATCGTCCTCCGTGTCCGCCCCGCCCCGGTCGCTGCGCCCCCGTCCGGGCGCCGGCGGCCCCTACCTCGACCCCGCGCGTCCGGCGACCCCCGTGCTCGGTGCGGGCCGACCGCGGCGCGCCGCGGGGATCGGCACACAACCGCTCAGCGGGAGACTCGACTTGTCCGGCCCCCAGGGCGCGCAGCTGCGCACGGCGCTGGCCTCGGTGCACCGGATCTGCCCGGAGTTCGCCCCGGTTCAGGTGCTGCGGCGCAGCGGCCGGTCCGTGCTGCTGGTCGGCACGACCGGGCGCAGCACGGCCGTGGCCAAGTGCTTATTGGACCACTCGCCCGCGTGGGCCGAACGGTACCGGCACGAGATAGCGGCATACCGCTCGTTCGTCCGGCACCGGCCGCCGGTCCGTGTGCCCCGGCTGATCGCGGCGGATCCGGACAACTGCACACTGGTGATCGAGCGCATGCCGGGCCGGGTGGCCGCTCTCCAGCGGCACCCGGTGGAGACCCCGCCGCGGGCGGACATCAGGACCGCCCTCGGAGCGATCTGCCGGCTGAACTCCTGGCGCCCGCCGGCGGGCACGTTCGACGCCCCGCTGGACTACGCCGCCCGTATCTCCCGCTACCACGAGCTGGGACTGCTCACCGACCGCGACATGGGCGACCTGCAGAAGCTGCTGCACGGCATCGCCCACGCCGCGGGCCGGCAGGGCATGGGCCAGTTCTGCCACGGCGACGCGCTGCTCGCGAACATCCTGCTCTCACCGGCCGGTCCAGTGCTGGTGGACTGGGAGCACGCGGGCTGGTACCTGCCGGGCTACGACCTGGCGACGCTGTGGTCGGTGCTCGGGGACGCTCCGGTCGCGCGGCGGCAGATCAGCCAGCTCGCCCAGGCGGCGGGCCCGGCGGCGCGGGACGCCTTCCTGGTGAACCTGATGCTCGTGCTGACCCGGGAGATCCGTACGTACGAGACGGCCGTGCAGCGCTCGATGCACGACCCGGTCCCGCCCGCACCGGGCTCGGCCCATCCGGGTGCCGCACCGGCCGGGGAGGAACAGCGACTGCTGCTGCGGCGGCTGCACGACGACTGCCAACTGGCCCGCCGGGCCGTGCGCGCGGCGGTCGGTACCCGCTGACGGGGACGAGGTCCCGTGGCGCGTCAGCCGCACGGCGGCACCGCACCACGGGACCGAGTCGTGTGCCGCTTCGCGTCCGATCCCCCTCCCGCCGCGTGCCCCCTTCCGCAGCAGCCGGGCAGAGGCCATTGGTGTACGCCACTGACGCCCCGCAGGCCCCGGTCCCGCCGTCTCGAAACTCGCCAGGCCCTCGCTTGACATGGGAACTCGCTTGCCCGTGCGCCTGATTGACGGATCGTCGGACAGCCGGTACCACTGATCACGCCTGAGCCCGCGGGGGGCTGTCGCAGCCCCGGGATCTCAGTGGTACCAGCCCCGCACGCCCCGCCACGCCGAGCGCCCCAGGAGGCTGCATTGCGAGGATCCGCCACCCACCCCAGACCCGCACCGGCCGGTGGGCGCACGCCGAGAGCGGGGGGAGGCGCGCGGGCGGCGGCCGGCGCCGTCGCCGCCGCCGCGCTGCTGCTGCCGCTGCTGGGCGCCGCCCCGTCCGCGGGCGCCGCCGCGGACGACACCGGCCGGCTGCAACGCGCGTTCACCTCCGCCTCCGCCGAGTACCACGTGCCGCTCAGCGTCCTGCTGGGTGTGTCGTACCTGCAGTCCCGCTGGGACGGGCACGGCGGCGCGCCGAGTGTGACGGGCGGATACGGCCCGATGCACCTCACCGACGCGCGCAGCGCGCTGACCCACGCCCCGCACCACAGCGAAGGCACCGAGGACGCCCGCGGCGACAGCGCCCGCCCTGCCCTGCACCCTCGGACGGCGGTGCCGACGGACTCCGAACTCCCCGCCCGGCTGAAGACCCTGACCAAGGCTGCCGAGCTGACCGGCATCCCCGCCGAGCGGCTGCGCGGCGACCCGGCGGCGAACGTCGAGGGCGGTGCGGCGCTGCTGGCCGCCGCCCAGAAGAAGCTCGGCGAGCCGCTGGGCGCGGACCCGGCCGACTGGTACGGGGCGGTGGCCGAGTTCTCCGGCGCGGACGACAGCGCGACGGCGGCTGCGTACGCCAACGACGTGTACGACGTGATCCGCTCCGGCGAGCAGCGCACCACGGACGCCGGACAGCAGGTCGTGCTGGCCGCCCGGCCGCGGCTCGCCCCGGACCGGACGCAGCTGGAACTGACCGGGCTGCGGAACGTCTCGGCGGCCGGCACCGAGTGCCCGGCCTCGGTCTCCTGCGAGTGGATCCCGGCGCCGTACGAGCAGTTCGGCACCGACGACTACGGCAACCACGACGTGGCCGACCGGCCGGCGTCGCAGCGCATCCGCTACATCGTCATCCACGACACGGAGGGCCGCTGGGACGGGGTCCTCGATCTGATCAAGGACCCGACCTATGTGTCGTGGAACTACACCCTGCGCTCCACCGACGGGCACATCGCCCAGCACGTGAAGGCCAAGGACGTGGCCTGGCACGCGGGGAACTGGTACGTCAACGCGGGCTCGATCGGCCTGGAGCACGAGGGATTCCTGACGGACCCGGACGCCTGGTACACGGAGGCGATGTACCGCTCCTCGGCGCGGCTGGTGAGGTACCTCGCCGGCAGGTACGGCATCCCGCTGGACCGCCAGCACATCCTCGGCCACGACACGGTGCCGGGTCCCACCACCGGGAACATCCCCGGCATGCACACCGACCCGGGGCCGTACTGGGACTGGCGGCACTACTTCCAGCTGCTGGCCCACCCGTTCACGCCCACCGCGGGCAAGAACGGCGGGCTGGTGACCATCCGCCCCGACTACGCGGCCAACCAGCCGGAGTACACGGGCTGTGAGACGGCCGGACAGCTGTGCGCGGCCCACGGCTCCAGCGAGGTGCGGCTGTACTCGCAGCCGGACACCTCCTCGCCCCTGATCAAGGACATCGGGCTGAGGCCGGACGGCGGCGACTCGACGATCGACGTCAACGACGTGGCCTCGCGGGTGGAGACCGGCCAGCAGTACGCGGTCGCCGAACGGCGCGGTGACTGGACGGCGATCTGGTACCTGGGGCAGAAGGCCTGGTTCCACAATCCGGCGCAGCGGCCCACCGCGGTGCACGCGGCCGGGCTGGTGGTGACGCCGAAGGCCGGGCTGGACAGCGTGCCGGTGTACGGGCGGGCGTACCCGGAGAAGGAGGCCTATCCGGCGGGCGTGCCCGTGCAGTCGGTGTCGCCGCTGCCGTACAAGCTGCTCGCGGGCCAGAAGTACGTCGTCGGCGACCTGGTGCCGGGCGAGTACCTGTACGCGGTCACCTTCACCACGGACTCGCACCGGGTGGTGAGGGGCAAGGACCTGTACTACGAGATCCAGTTCGGCCACCGGGTGGAGTTCGTACGGGCGGCGGACGTGCGACTCATGTCGTCGGCCCGCTAGGACCTGCGGTTCGGAAGAACAGGGCAAAAGGGCCGGCCCCTCGCTTCACGAGGGGCCGGCCCTTCGCTCGTCGCCTGACGCGGGCCGTCAGCCCTGCTGGAACAGCTCGGCGGGCAGCGGCTTGAGGAGGGCGTACAGGTCGTCGGTGATCGGCCGGTCCCAGGCGGCGATGGTGACCAGCACGCCGTCGCTGCGGTCGAACTGCACGCAGGAGATCCGGCTCTCGGAGAGCTTCAGCCGACGCACGATCAGGAGGTTGTCGCCCTGGAGCACCGGCATGTCCTCGGTGCCGACGACGGTGACCTCTTCGTCGTTCTCCAGTGCGAGGAGGAGTTGGGCCACCTCGAAGGGCACCTCGCCCTCGGCCACGTCCCGGGCCGGAGAGCCCTCGGGGAGGTTGCCGATGATCATCGCGGTGCCGCGGCCGCCGAACAGGTCGTAGCGCAGGAACACGCCCTGGCAGGTGCCGTCGGGCGCGGGCAGCAGGCCGGCGCCGAGGTTGCCGGGCCAGTCGCCCGGGTCCATGGCCAGCACGTCGAAGTCGGGTCCGGCGGGGGTGGCGCTGCGGCGACGGAGGAACGACATGCGGCCATGGTACGTGCCCCGCCCCCCTCCGCGTCCTCCGGGCAGCCTCCGCCCCGGCCCGAAATCACCCCGACCCGTTCGGCGCACCGCCGGGCGCCGACGGTGCCTTGTCCCCTGGCCGGGAGCGGGACAACCCGGCAGCGGCAGATGTCGCCCCTGCCCCCTTGGGTCGCGGAGGGGCCGAGCGGGCACTGTGCCGGGTGCGGGGTGTTCACTCCGCGGGGGGTGACGGGGGCACCACCGCGACCGGGCTCGCCGCGTGCAGCAGGACCGCGTGGGTGACGGAGCCGATCATGCGGGCCGGGGCGAGCAGGCGCCGGCGGTGGCGGCCCACCACGACCAGTTCGGCGCCGCCGGAGGCGGCGACCAGGTGGCCGGCGGCGTCGCCGGGCGCCACGTGCAGGTCGGCGGGTACGTCGGTGTGCCGGGCGCGGTGCGGGCCGAGGAGACCCTCGGCCAGCGTCCGGACCTCGTTCTCCACCTCGCCCTGGTCGATCAGCGGCGAGATGTACTCGTCGGGAGCGAGCCAGGTCCGGCCCGGCCAGACGTAGGCGGCCACCACCCGGACCCGCGCTCCACGCCGGGCGGCCTCCGCGAAGGCGAACTCCGTCACCGCCTCGTCGGGGCTGTCGACGTTCAGGCCGACGACCACCCGGGGCCCCGCCGCGGACGGTGCCTCGGCCGCCTCGTCGGGGACCTTCCGGCCGGGCCGGGGCACCACGACGACCGGGCACTCGGCGTCGCGGGCCACGGCCATGCTGATGGAGCCCAGCAACAGGCCGGCGAAGCCGCCCCGGCCCCGGGAGCCGAGTACCAACAGTTGCGCTTCGGCACCCAGTTCGGGCAGCAACGCGCCCGGCAGTCCGTCCAGGGCCACGTACTCGACCGGCGTACCCTCGTCGGCGCGCCCGGCCAGGTGGACGCGGGCATGGTCCAGCACCGGGTCGTCCTCGCCGTTCGGCGGGCCGGCGACCAGGACGTCGGGGAACCAGATGGCGTACTGCCGCACATGCACCACCCGCAGGGGCGCACCTCGCCGCCGGGCCGCGTCCAGGGCCCACTCCAGGGCGCGCAGGCTGTCGTCCGAGCCGTCGACGGCGGCGACGACCGGGGGGCTGCTCATGGTTCCTCACCTCCGGGAGACGGCCCTGCCTGCTGCCGGGCTCGAGCCGGGTCCGGCCCGAAGGCGGTGCCGGCCCGGCGGGCCCTCACAGCTCGCGTGTCCCCGAAAGCGTCCGGGCACACCCCGGCACGCCCCCGGATCCGCGCCCGTCAGGTGAGGTCGAACTCTCCCTCCCGCGCACCCGACACGAACGCGCCCCATTCCGCCGGGGTGAAGATCAGGGAGGGACTCTCCGGACGTCCGCTGTTGCGCATCGCGATGAATCCCTCGACAAAGGCGATCTGGACATCTCCCAGGCCACGGCTGCTGGACTGCCACTCGGCGTTGCTGAGGTCCAGGTCCGGCTTGTCCCATCCCGCGAGCGGGTGCTCCTGGACAGTGCTCTCGGCCACGTCCGTGCTCCTCCCGATTCGTCGTCCGCGGGCCAGCCTAGCGATCGCACCCGGGTGCCGACAGGCCACGTGGAAAGGACCTTTGAGGAGTCGGTCGCTCCGCTCCCGCGAGCCGCGCGGTGGGGACGGACGGCCCGTGGCGCCCTTCGCCGCCGGGCGCCGGAACGGACCCGGACCGGCGACCGGCATACCGACGTTCCCGGCCGCCGGGAACGTCGCGGCCAGGGGAATTTCCCTTGGGGGCTTGCCTGGGGCCGGGACGGCCTGGATTACTGATCCCCAGCACATCGACCGAATGATCGGTCGACCGTATTGTCGTGGTAGGTGAGGGAGAGTTCCGGATGGCGCAGGCGACGGAGCTGCTGGATGCGGGGGAACGGCTGGACGTGGCGGAGCTGCGGGCGTTGCAGCTGGAGCGGCTGCGGGCCTCACTGCGGCACGCGTACGAGAACGTGCCGTTCTACCGGGAGTCCTTCGACAAGGCAGGTATACGCCCGGAGGACTGCCGTTCACTCGCCGACCTGGCCCGTTTCCCCTTCACTTCCAAGGCGGACCTGCGCGAGAACTACCCGTACGGGATGTTCGCGGTGCCCCGCGAGCGCATCCGCCGCATCCATGCCTCCAGCGGCACCACCGGGCGCCCCACGGTGGTCGGCTACACCGACGACGACCTGTCGATGTGGGCGGACATGGTGGCCCGGTCGCTGCGCGCGGCGGGCGCCCGGCCCGGTGACACCGTGCACGTGGCGTACGGCTACGGACTGTTCACCGGCGGCCTCGGCGCCCACTACGGCGCCGAGCGGCTCGGTTGCACGGTCGTCCCGGCCTCCGGCGGCATGACCGCCCGGCAGGTGCAGCTGATCCAGGACCTGAAGCCGCGGATCATCATGGTGACCCCGTCGTACATGCTGACCCTGCTCGACGAGTTCGAACGCCAGGGCGTCGATCCGCGCTCCACCTCGCTGCGGGTCGGGGTCTTCGGGGCCGAGCCGTGGACCGAGGAGATGCGCGGGGAGATCGAGGAGCGGTTCGGGATCGACGCGGTCGACATCTACGGGCTGTCGGAGGTGATCGGGCCGGGCGTCGCGCAGGAGTGCGTGGAGACCAAGGACGGCCTGCACATCTGGGAGGACCACTTCTACCCCGAGATCGTCGACCCGATCACCGGCGAGGTGCTGCCGGAGGGCCAGGAGGGGGAGCTGGTGTTCACCTCGCTCACCAAGCAGGCGATGCCGGTCGTGCGCTACCGGACCCGGGACCTGACGCGGCTGCTGCCGGGCACGGCGCGCGTCTTCCGGCGTATGGAGAAGGTCACCGGCCGCAGCGACGACATGGTGATCCTGCGTGGGGTGAACCTCTTCCCCACCCAGATCGAGGAGATCGTCCTGCGCACCCCGGGCGTCGCCCCGCACTTCCAGCTCCGCCTGACCCGCGAGGGCCGGCTCGACGCGCTCACGATCCGCGCGGAGGCACGCCCCGGCGCCGGCCCGGACACCCGGGAGGCCGCGGCCCGCTCCATCACGGCCGCGGTCAAGGACGGCATCGGGGTGTCGGTCGCGGTGGAGATCGTGGAGCCGGAGTCCCTGGAGCGTTCGGTGGGCAAGATCAGGAGGATCGTGGACCTGCGTCCGTGACCCGCGAGCGCAGTCGCCGCTTGAGGATCTTGCCGCTGGCGTTGCGCGGCAGGTCGGGCACGAAGACCACCTGCTTCGGGGCCTTGAAGTGGGCGAGCCGTTCCCGGGCGTGGGCGATCAGCTCGGCCTCGGTGACCTCGCCGCGCGGCACGACGAACGCCGTGACGGCCTCGATCCACCGGTCGTCGGGGAGGCCGACCACGGCCACCTCGGCGACCCGCGGGTGCGTGTACAGGGCGTCCTCGACCTGGCGGGAGGCCACCAGCACACCACCGGAGTTGATGACGTCCTTCACCCGGTCCACCACCGTGTAGTAGCCGTGCGCGTCGCGCACCACGAGGTCACCGGAGTGGAACCAGCCGTCCCGGAACGCCTCGGCGGTCTCCTCGGGCTTGTCCCAGTAGCCCTCGCACAACTGCGGCGAACGGTAGACGACTTCGCCCGGGGTGCCGTCGGGCACGTCCTTGCCGTCCTCGTCGACCACCCGGGCGTCGACGAACAGCACCGGCCGCCCGCAGGAGTCCATCCTGCCCTGGTGCTCGTCGGGGCCCAGCACCATGGCCAGGGGCCCGATCTCGCTCTGGCCGAAGCAGTTGTAGAAGGCCAGCTCGGGAAGGCGCTCCCGCAGCCGCTCCAGGACGGGCACCGGCATGATCGAGGCGCCGTAGTACGCCTTGCGCAGTCCGCCGAGGTCACGGTCGGCGAAGTCGGGGCGGCCCGCCAGCCCGATCCACACGGTGGGCGGCGCGAACAGGCTGTCCGCGCGTCCGGCCTCCACCAGGTCGAGGATCCGGTCGCCGTCGGGTGCGTCGAGGACGATGTTCGTCGCGCCGACGGCCAGATACGGCAGCAGGAACACGTGCATCTGCGCCGAGTGGTAGAGCGGCAGGGCGTGCACCGGCCGGTCGCCCGCGCCGAGGTCGAGGGCGGTGATCGCGCTCAGGTACTCGTGGACCAGCGCCCGGTGGGTCATCATCGCGCCCTTGGGCAGGGCGGTGGTGCCCGAGGTGTAGAGCAGCTGCACCAGGTCCTCGCCGCGCGGCTCGGGGCCGTCGTAGGGCGGTGCCGACGGCAGCGCGGCCAGCAGCGAGTCGTCGGCGTCGCGCAGCGGCAACGACCGTACGGACGCCGGGAGCCGCCCGGCGAGATCGGGGTCGGCGAGGACGAGCCCGCTGCCGGACTGGCGGACGATGTAGGCGAGTTCGTCGCCCGTGAGGTTCTGGTTGACCGGCACGTGCACCAGGCCCGCGCGGGCGCAGGCGAGGAAGCCGATGAGATAGGCGTCGGAGTTGTGGCCGTAGGCGCCGACCCGGTCGCCGGGGGCGAGCCCCTGGCCGAGCAGGACACTGGCCGCCCGGGAGACGGCGTCGTCGAGTGCGCCGTACGTCCAGGTGCGCTCGCCGTACTCGACGGCGACCCGCTCCGGGGCGCGCCGGGCGCTGCGCCGCAGGATTCCGTCGACCGTGCTCCCGTGTCCAGGCGTCATGACAGATGATCCTCGGCCCGTCACGGAGTGAGGTCAAGCGCCGGGACGACGCGGGTGAGCGACCGCGATGGGCAGCCGGTCGCGCTCCGATCCGTCCCTGCCGGTCTCCGCATGCCCCGTTGACAAGTGCACGCTCTGACAGGAAAGTTTCACCCCGCACGGCAAGACCCGAAAGATTCTTTCAGTCAGTACGACGGGAGGCCTCACGATGACCGACGGCGCGGTGGGCAGGGACGGACGCGGATTGACCCGGCGTCAACTGGGCCGAGTCTCCCTGCTTCTGGGCGGTGCGCTGGGCCTGGCCGCCCTGCCCGCGGGTCCGGCCGCAGCGGTCGGTGGGCCCGCCTCCCCGGCCGGCCGGCCCACCTTGCGCCACGGCTCCCCCGAGCGGGCCGGACTGCTCGCCGCACCCTTGCGCCAACTCGTCACGGACGCCGAAGCGTTCCTCGGCCCCTCCCCGCAACACCCCTGGTACGCGGGTGCCGTGCTGCTCGCGGGCCGCGGCGGCACCGTGGCGCTGCACGAGCCGATCGGCATGGCGGTGCGCTACGCCTCGTACGACGAGAAGACCGACACCGGCGTGGAGTTCCCGCCCGAGCAGCAGCGCCCGGCGACCCGGGACACCGTCTACGACCTGGCGTCCGTCTCCAAGCTGTTCACCTCGATCCTGGCCGTGCAGCAGATCGAGCGGGGCACGCTGGAGCTGGAGGGCAAGGTCGCCTCCTACCTCCCGGACTTCGGGCGCGCGGACAAGCAGGAGGTGACGATCCGCCAGCTCCTGACGCACACCTCGGGGTTCCGCGCCTGGATCCCGCTGTACAGCGCGCCGACGTACGAGCAGAAGCTGGAGCTGATCTGGAACGAGGCGCCGCTGAACCCGCCCGGCACCGCGTACCTGTACTCCGACCTGAACATGATCTCCCTGCAACTGGTCCTGGAGAAGATCACGGGTCGCACCCTGGACGTGCTGCTGGCCGAGGAGATCACCGGCCCGCTCGGCCTGCACCGCACCCGGTACAACCCGCCCGCGTCCTGGAAGCCCGACATCGCGGCCACCGAGGACGCCCGCCTGCCGTGGTCCGGTCTCGACCGCGGACTGGTGTGGGGCGAGGTGCACGACGAGAACGCGTTCAGCCTGGGCGGCGTGGCCGGGCACGCGGGGGTGTTCTCCCGTGCCTGGGACCTGGCGGTGCTCGGCCGTACGCTGCTCAACGGCGGCGCCTACGGGCACGCGCGCATCCTGGAGCCGGAGTCGGTCCAGCTGCTGTTCACCGACTTCAACACCGCCTTCCCCGGTGACAACCACGGCCTCGGCTTCGAGCTGTACCAGCACTGGTACATGGGCGCGATGGCCACCCCGCGCACGGCCGGACACACCGGCTTCACCGGCACCTGCCTGGTCCTGGACCCGACGACCGACTCCTTCCTGGTGGTCCTCGGCAACTCCGTGCACCCGGTGCGCACCTGGCGCTCCGGCTCGGCTCCCCGGGTCGCGGCCGGCAACAATCTGGCGCGGGCCGTGGCCGTCCGCCCGGACCGGGGCCGCCGGGCCTGGTTCTCCGGCATGGCGAGCGCGACCACGGCGACCCTCGCGCTGCCCGCGCTGGACACCTCCGCCGGCGGTGGCAGGCTGCGCTGCTCCCTGTGGTGGGACACCGAGCCGGAGTCGGACGTGCTCGTCCTGGAGTCCACGGCCGACGGCGGCGCCACCTGGCAGCCGGTCCCGTTCACGACGACGCGCCCGGGCGAACAGCCGCGGCAGCACCCGGCGGGCTCGGCCACCGGCTTCTCCGGCCGGGTCTGGCACCGGCTCGGCGCCGACCTCCCGGCCGCCCGGCAGCTCACGCTGCGCTGGCGGTACGCGACGGACCGTCTGTACGTGGGGCGCGGCGCGTACGTCGACGCCCAGCGGGTCGAGACGGGCGATCGCGTCCTGTTCGACGAGGCCCGCCCGGCGGACGCGGCGCGGGTGACGGCCACGGGCTGGACGGCTTCGCGGGACTGAGCACGGCAGCCGGCGAACGCGCAGGCGGGGGTGGGGCCGTCCCCCTGGGGGGACGGCCCCACTCACCTGGCCCGGACTGCCGAGGACGGCCTCATTCGTTGAAGACCGCCTTCTGCACCTCGTTGGGTCCGTCGAAGTGGTCCTGCTTGAGACCGCCGAGCCGGCTGACGATCTTCTCGTTCGCCTTGTTCTGCTTGGCCCGCTCGACGAGGTGTTGCTTGTCCGTCGGGTAGTCCATGCCGCTGAGGGCCTTCTGGAGGTCGATGGGGCTGAGGTCGGCCATGGGAGCCTCCCGTGGGGGGTGGTACGGCCGCCGCCGGGGCGGCCCGGCCGTGCTGTGGGAACTTCGCTCTCTCGGAGTGCCCCGGCACGGCGCGGGCATTCAGCCGTCCTGTCCCGGCCGCCCCTCCAGTACCGCCATGGCCGCGTTGTGCCCCGGCACCCCGCTCACCCCGCCGCCGCGCACCGCGCCCGCGCCGCACAGCAGCACGTTGGCGTGGCGCGTCTCCACGCCCCAGCGGCCGGTCCCCTCCTGCGCGTACGGCCAGCTCAGCGCCCGGTGGAAGATGTTGCCGCCGGGCAGGCGCAGATCCCGCTCCAGGTCCAGCGGGGTCTTCGCCTCGATGCAGGGCCGGCCCTCGGCGTCCGTGGCCAGGCAGTCGGCGAGCGGTTCGGCGAGGTGGGCGTCGAGCTGGGCCAGGGTCGACTTCAGCAGTTCGTCGCGTACGGCGTCGTGGTCGTGGGCGAAGAGCCGCGCGGGCGTGTGCAGGCCGAACAGGGTGAGTGTCTGGTAACCCCGTGCGACGAGGTCGGGGCCGAGGATGGTGGGGTCGGTCAGCGAGTGGCAGTAGATCTCCGAGGGCGGCGCCGCGGGCAGTTCGCCTGCGGCGGCCTGGGCGTGCGCGGTGGCCAGCTGGCGGTAGCCCTCGGCGATGTGGAAGGTGCCGGCGAACGCCTCGCGCGGGTCGACGGAGGTGTCGCGCAGCCGCGGCAGCCGCTTGAGCAGCATGTTCACCTTCAGCTGGGCGCCTTCGGCGGGCTGCGGCGGCTCGTCGCCGGTGAGCACGGCCAGGGCCTGCGGGGAGGCGTTCACCAGCACGTGCCGGGCCCCGACCGTGCCCTCCCCGTCCGCGGTCCGGTAGGTGACCTCGGCGTCGCGGCCGTCGGAAGCCACCCGGATCACCTCGTGGCCGGTGGCGATGCGGGCGCCCGCCGCCCGGGCGGTGTCCGCGAGGGCGTCGGTCAGCGCGCCCATGCCGCCGACCGGCACGTCCCAGGCGCCGGTGCCGCCGCCGATCACGTGGTACAGGAAACAGCGGTTCTGCGCCAGGGACGGGTCGTGGGCGTCGGCGAAGGTGCCGATGAGAGCGTCGGTGAGGACCACGCCGCGGACCAGGTCGTCGGCGAAGCGGTCCTCCACGGCGGCGCCGATCGGCTCCTCGAACAGCATCCGCCAGGCGTCCTCGTCGTCGACGCGACGGCGCAGTTCCTCACGGCTGGGCAGGGGCTCGGTGAGCGTGGGGAAGACCCGTCGGGCGACGCGGCCGGTCACGCCGTAGAAGGACTGCCAGGACTCGTACTCCCGGTCGGAGCCGGTGAGCCGGGCGAAGGCCGCCCGGGTGCGCTCCGCGCCGCCGCCGACGAGCAGCCCGGTGGGCCGCCCGTTCCGCTCGGCAGGTGTGTACGAGGAGACGGTGCGGGGGCGCAGCCGCACGTCGAGGCCCAGGTCGTCGAGGATCTTCCTGGGCAGCAGGCTGACCAGGTAGGAGTAGCGGGACAGCCGCGCGTCGACCCCGGCGAACGGCCGGGTGGAGACGGCCGCCCCGCCGGTGTGGTCCAGCCGTTCCAGCACCAGCACCGACCGGCCGGCCCGGGCCAGATAGGCGGCGGCGACCAGCCCGTTGTGCCCGCCGCCGACGATCACGGCGTCGTAGATGCCCTGTGCCTCGTGTGCGCTCATGGTTCTTGGTAACACGGGTGATCCACTTCGGCCAGGGGTGGGCGCTCCGGCCGGCCGGACGGTCTCCGCTCGGTTCCCCCGGTCCGGCGGCCTCGCCGGTCACCGGCCGTCCGCCGCCCGCTGCTGGCGCAGCACGGCCACCCTCCGGTACAGCTCGCCCGCCTCGGCGACGCGGCCCAGCTGTTCCAGGCAGTGCGCCTCGTCGTTGCGGCTGGCGAGGGTGTCGGGATGGTCGGCGCCCAGCACCTGCTCGCGGGCGGCGGCCACTCGGCGGTACTCGGTGAGCGCGTCGGCCCAGCGGCCCAGCCAGCCCAGCCCGACGGCGACCTCGCGGCGGCTGACGAGGGTGTCCGGGTGGCCGGCACCGAGGATCCGCTCGCGCAGGGCGCACACGTCGCGGGACTCGGCGAGGGCCTCCTCCCAGCGGCCGAGCCGTCCGAGATTGACCCCGAGTCCGTGGCGGGCGCGCAGCGTCTCGGGGTGGTGGGGGCCGTGCACGCGGCTGCGGTCCTCGATCAGGGCGCGGTAGAGCCGGAGTGCCTCGGCGCTGCGGCCGAGGCGGCCCAGGCTGATGCCGATCTCGTAGCGGGCCGCGAGGGTGTCGGGGTGGTCGGCGCCCAGCACCCGGGCGCGGGCCTCGGCCACCTCCCGGTAGGTCTCCAGTGCCTCCGCCCAGCGGCCCAGCTGCCCGAGCGCGTAGGCCACCTCGTACCGCGTGACCAGGGTGTCGGGGTGGTCCGGGCCGAGCACCCGGGTCCGGGCGGCGGCCACCTGGCAGGCCATGCGGTAGGAGTCCTCCAGGCGGCCCAGCCGGCTGAGGTTGAAGGCGAGGTTGTGCCGGCAGCGCAGGCTGTCGGGATGGTCGGCACCCATGGTGCGCTCGCGTGCCGCGAGCACGGCCGTGTACACCTGGTGGGCGTCGAAGTGGCGGCCCAGCCGCCCGAGGACGTACGCCATCTCCTGCCGGGCGGCGAGCGTGTCCGGGTGGTCGGGGCCGAGCGCGCGGATGCGGGCCTCGGCCACGTGCGTGTACTCGCGCAGCGCGTCGGCGGGGTGTCCGGTACGGCTGAGCGTGAAGGCGACCTCGTAGCGGCTGGCGAGGGTGTCGGGGTGGTCGGCGCCGAGGAGCCGGGCGCGGGCGGCGGCGACCTCCCGGTGTATGTCGCCCGCCTCCGTCCAGCGGCCGAGCCGCCCCAGGGCGAGGGCCTCGTGGTGCCGGCCGACGAGGGCCTCGACAGCCGCCGGGGGCGGGGTGCGCCGCTGGTCGGGCCCGTCGGCGGACGTCGCGCCGGGCCCGCGCACGGACAGGGCGTCCGGTTCGGAGACCGGCAGGGCACCCGTGGCGGGGCGCTCGGGACGGCGCCCGCCCTGTGCGGCGGGGCTCCCGGTCCACGCGTCGGTCAGGCCCGCCGCCGCGTCCGGGGGTGTGCTGTGCGGTCCCGGGCCGGCCGCCTTGTGGCCGGTGGACATGTCGCGCGTCCAGGACGGCAGCCGGCCGGCCCCGCGGCCCGCCGGCTCGGGCGGGCCCGGCCGCGGGTGCGCGGTGACCGCCGTGGGCCTGTACGGCGGCGCCGCCCGTCCGGCGAGGAGACGGCGCGTCAGCTCCTCGGCGTCCTGGGGTCGTTGCTCGGGCTGCTTGGCGAGCAGGTCGAGGATGATCCGCTCCAGGTACTCCGGGAGGTCGGCGCGGTGGCGGCGGGGCGGCGCGGGCGGGGTGTCGCGGTGGCCCACGAGCACCGCCCAGGCGTCCTCGAGGTCGAACGGCGGGGCGCCGGTGGCGATCTCGTACAGCACGCAGCCCAGCGAGTACAGGTCGCTGCGCCGGTCGACCTCGCTGCCGCCGATCTGCTCCGGTGACATGTAGTGCGGGGTGCCCATGGCGGTGCCGGTGCCGGTCAGCCGGGCGGTGAAGCCGACGTCGTGGCCGAGGCGGGCGATGCCGAAGTCGCAGATCTTCACGGTGCCGTCGGCGAGGCGCACGATGTTCGCCGGTTTCAGGTCCCGGTGCACGATGCCCCGCTGGTGGGTGTAGGCGAGGGCGGCGGCCACCTGTTCGGCGATCTCGACCACGTCGGTGACGGCCAGCGGCCGGTGCTCGTTGTCCTGGAGGAGCCGGCTGAGGTCGCGCCCGTCCAGCAACTCCATCACCAGGTAGAGCACGCCGTCCGACTCCCCGAAGTCGTGCACCACGGTCACCCCGCGGTGCTGGAGCGCGGCGGCCACTCTCGCCTCGCGCCGGAACCGCTCGCGCAGCACGCGGGTGAAGGACTGGTCGTGGTGCGGGCCGAGCGGTCTGAGGCACTTGACGGCGACCTGCCGGCCCAGCGACTCGTCCCGCGCCCGCCACACCTCGCCCATGCCGCCCCGCCCGATCGGGACGAGCAGCCGGTACCGGCCCTGGATCAGCCTGGTGTCCGCCATCTCGCGCCGCCGCCCCCGTCGCCGTGTGCCACCGCGTGTCCTGCCGACCTCCCGGCCGGGCCCGCCACGTGGATCGCGCGCCGGGGGCCGGATCCCGGCGTCGGTCCGGTCCACGTGCAGGACCCTCGCCCAGTATGGCGCGCTACCGTCCGGCTTTGTACGGTGCCGGACGGGCCTCGGGACCGAGTCTGGCCATGGCGCGCAGGATGTGTCTGGGCGGGAGCTGCCAGCGCAGACGTGCCGGAACGCGGCGCAGCAGGGTGCCGGTGACCCGCAGCCGGCGGGTCACGACGTGGGGCGCGGGGGCCGCTCTGCCGTACAGTTCGTGGGCGTACGGTGGCAGGGCGGCGTACGCCAGATGCGCCACGCGCCGCCACAGCACCTCCCGCGCCGGAACGAGCAGTGGATGAGTGGGCGGGCGGAGCAGGAAGTCGTCCACGGCTCGGGCGTCGGCTCCCGCCACGAGCTCGGGACGCACCCTCTCGAAATACTCCGTCAGATCCGCCCGGCTCGCGGGCACTCCGTCCGGGTCGAGCCCGACCAGGCGGCCGCTGACACGGTGTTCGGCGATGTAGCGGTCGGCCTGGGCGTCGGTGAGCGGGAACCCCGAGCGGCGCAGCACGTTCAGATAGGAGTCGATCTCCGCGCAGTGCACCCACAGCAGCAGGTCGGGAGCGTCGAGGCGGTACCGCTCCCCCGTCGCGGGATCCGTCGCCGACAGCATGCGGTGGATCCGGCGCACCCGCGCGCCCGCCCGTTCGGCGGCCTCGGCCGTGCCGTACGTCGTCGTTCCGACGAAGTTCGCGGTGCGCCTCAGCCGCCCCCACGCGTCCCGCCGGAAGTCGGAGTTCTCCATCACCCCGCGCACGGCACGGGGGTGCAGGGCCTGCAGGTACAGGGCCCTGATTCCGGCGACCCACATCATCGGATCACCGTGCATCTGCCACGTCACCGACCGCGGCCCGAACAACCCGGGATCACCCACGCTCTCCCGCGCGCCCGCGCCCGTGCGTATGGTCTCCACCTCGGCAGGCTATCCCTCTTGGGCCCGTGGGCCCCTGCTGCGTCCGCCCGTGGGCTCCTGCTGCGCGACGATCGGGCCGGACGCCGCGGCCCTCGGCGTCGGGCGGCGGACGCCGAAGCCGGGATCCGCGTCCGCTCGCCGCGGTCAGCGGTGCCGAACGCCCGGTCGGGCGCCGGGGGCCAGGGTCGGTTCGGTGACCGGGGCGTCGCCGAGGGCCTGGGTCACGGCGCTCAGCAGGTCGTCCGGCAGTTCCACGCCGGAGGCGGCGGCATTGGCGTGAACCTGTTCGGGACGGGAGGCACCGGTGATCGCGGAGGCGACCTCGCCGCGGCGCAGGACCCAGGCGAGTGCGAGGGCGGGCAGGCTGATCCCGGCCTCCTCGGCGATCGGGACGAGGCGCTGGACCGCCTGGAGGGTGGCGTCGTTGTAGACGAGGTCCTTGGACACCGCCATGTCCGCGGAGGCGAACCGACTGCCCTCCGGCGCCGGGCGGCCCGGCTGGTACTTGCCGGTCAGGACGCCCTGGGCGAGCGGGGACCAGACGATCTGGGAGATGCCGTTCGCGGCGCACAGACCGAACACCTCGGCCTCGGGGGCCTGCCACAGCATGGAGTACTGCGGCTGGGAGGAGACGAACAGGTCGGGTCCGGCGATGTCGATCGCGGCCCGGATCTGCTCGGGGGTCCATTCGCTGAAGCCGAGGTAGCGGGCCTTGCCCTGCTCAACCACCTTCTGGAACGCCTCGACGGTCTCCTCGATCGGCACCGTGGGATCGAAGCGGTGCGCCTGGTAGAGGTCGACGTGGTCGGTCTTCAGACGGGTGAGGGAGGCGTCGATCTGCTGGGCGATCTGTGCCGCGGACAGTCCCTGGTCGGCCGGGTCGTCCGACATCGGGAAGTAGACCTTGGTGGCCAGGATGTAGGAGTCGCGGGGGCGGGAGGAGAGGATCTCGCCCCATGCCGTCTCGGCGGCGCCTCGGCCGTAGACGTTGGCGGTGTCGAAGAAGTTGACGCCCGCCTCGAAGGCCGCCTCGGTGCAGGCACGGGTCGCGTCCGCCTCGATGCCGCCGGAGTAGGTGAGCCAGGACCCGAGCGAGATCTCCGAGACCTCCAGGTCCGAGCTGCCGAGCTTGCGGTACCGCATGGGTGCTCCTTCGGGTCGGTGAGGCGTGTGCGCCTGGTGATGGATGTCCGAACAGCTTCGGCGTGCCGCCGACGGCCGGCCCGGACGGGGCGTACCGGGGACGTGTACCCCGGGCGGGGCGGGGCGGCACGGCTTGATCGATGGCAGTCGATCATCGAGGATCAGA
The DNA here is from genome assembly GCF_053589015.1 of Streptomyces sp. NPDC003393. Classification (NCBI taxonomy): domain Bacteria; kingdom Bacillati; phylum Actinomycetota; class Actinomycetes; order Kitasatosporales; family Streptomycetaceae; genus Streptomyces; species Streptomyces sp. NPDC003393. The sequence goes on from NZ_JBSFRB010000003.1 coordinate 84,825, forward strand.
GGGTCGGTGCCGGCGGAGTTCGAGCGAGCGGCACGTGGTTCGTGGTGTCAGGGGCAGGGGGGACTCTCGGATGCGTACCCGTAGCTGGAACTCACGGCGGTCGGCCTCGGCACTTCGTCAGGGGGCGGACCGGTTCGGTGGTCGCTCGCGGCGTGCCGGGGTGTCCGCCGCGGTGCGCCGCCAGGCCGCCCCGGCCCTGCTGATCCTCGCCGTCGCGGTGGCCGCGGGGGCCGGGTGCTCCGCCATCGGGGGCTCGGGTCCGGGAACCTCCCCGTCGGGCGAGGGCGGTGGGGCGACCCGCCGGGCCGAGGCCAGGGCGACGAATCCGCCGGCCGGACTGCCCGCCGTGTTCACCACCGGCCAGCGGCTCCGCTGGGCGGCCTGCCCGGCACCGTCCGCGGCGCAGGGCGGCGGCGACGCTCCGGGCGCCGGATGGGAGTGCGCCACGATGAAGGCGCCGCTGGACTACCGGCATCCCGGCCGCGACACCATCGACGTCGCCCTGATCCGGAAACGGGCCACCGGACCGGAACGCGAGCGGATCGGCTCCCTCCTGTTCAACTTCGGAGGCCCTGGCGAGTCCGGCGTCACGGGGCTCCCCGAGTTCGCGGACTACTACACCTCGCTGAGCGAACGCTACGACCTGGTCAGCTTCGATCCGCGAGGTGTCGGCGGGACCGCCCCTGTCGACTGCGGGGAGAAGGAGTTCGAGGGCGGCGACGCCTGCGAGAAGCACTCCGGCCGGCTCCTGCCGTACGTCGGCACCTCCCACACGGCGCGCGACCTGGACCTGATGCGCTACCTCCTCGGTGACGAGAAGTTGAACTACTTCGGCGTCTCCTACGGCACCGGACTGGGTGGCGTCTACGCCCACCTGTTCCCGAAGAACGTGGGCAGACTGGTGCTCGAAGCCCCCGCCGACCCGACCCTGGACCTGTCGCAGGACAACATCAGCCAGGTCAAGGCCGTCCAGCTCGCCTTCGACCGCTTCGCCCGGCACTGTGCGAAGACCTACGACGACTGCCCCACCGGCCACGACCCCGAGCAGGCCGACCGGCGCGTCATCGCACTGCTGGACCGGCTCGAGAAGAAGCCCGCGCCCGCCGCCGGCGGCGGCGAGAAACTCGACGCGGATCTCGCCGCGCACGCCATCGCGAACTTCCTGGACCTCGGCGAGGCGGGCCGGCCGAGACTGGTCGAGGCGCTCCGCGAGGTGATGGAGCGGGGCACCGGCGGCAAGCTGCTGGCGAAGGCGTACGACCACGCCCCGGGTGCCCGGGCGCGTACCGGCGGCAGCGCCGCCCGTGCGGCCTCCGGTGACAACAGCGTGTCCGCCTACGTCGCGATAACCTGCGCCGACTCCGACCGGCGCCCCGGATTCACCGAGGCGGAGGAGATTGTCGCGCGGACCGAGGCGGCCTCGCCGGTCTTCGGGAAGGCCTGGTCCTCCTTCGTCTACCTCTGCTACGACTGGCCGTTCAAGGGCGAGCGCGCCCACCCCGACGTGAGCGCGGACGGCGCTCCCCCGATCCTCGTCGTCGCCAACACCGGCGATGCGACGACGCCGTACGAGGGCGCCCAGCACATGGTGCGCGAGCTGGGCGAAGGGGTCGGCGTCCTGCTGACGGTGCGCGCCGAGGGCCACGGGTCCTACCCCTACAGCCGCTGCGCGGCCAGGGCCGTCGACGCCTACCTCCTCGACGGCACGCTGCCTGACCGCGGCACGACGTGCTCGTGACACCGTCCAGCGCCGGCGCCCTGCGGCGGAGTCGCGCTGCTCGTCGCGGCAGTGCCGGGACGGGACGAGAGGGCCGGCGTGCTGCTGCGGGCGCTCGCCGCCGGTGATCCCGGGGTCGAGGCCGCAGTGGCGCCGGCGCTGGGCGATGCCTCCGCCGTGGACACACTGGTCTCGGCCGGCTGGGAGCGAGCCGAGCTGAACTCGTTGCCGCGGGGAGAGTGAGCGCCCACCCGGGTCGGCAAGGCCGCCCGGTGAGAGGACCGGGCGCACGGCGTCCCGTTCCGGTACCGCACGGCGACAGGGGCGGACACCCCCTCTCCCTCGGCGCACCGACGCTCCGTCGATGACCTTCGGCCGGCTCCGGTTCAGTTCAGGATCTTGATGAACTCCACGCAGGCCTTGGCGCAGCTCCGGCAGGCGCCCGCGGCGTGCTCGGCGCCCGGGTGCCGGTCGAAGACGTGAGCGGTCTCCAGACAGACGCTGACACACCACTCCAGCTGGATACGGAGGGCGGTCTCGTCCTGGCTGTTCTGCTCGGACAGCACCCGGCAGGTGGTGTCGCAGACCTCCGCGCACATGATCCCCATGCGTCGCAGGAGTTCCTGCTCCTCGCTCCCGCCCGGGTCCACCAGGCTCGCCCGCAGGGCGCTGGCCCGCGCACACTCCGTGCACGCCTGCGCACAGGCGAACCGGTCCTCGAGGAACCGTACGAGTTCCTGTTGCGAAGCCGTCGAAGGTGTCGTAGATGGCGTAGTCACACTCGTCGGGTAGCCGGTGCCCTACCCGCCAAACCCTGTGTTCGCAAGGCCTCCGCCCGTTTTCCCTACCCCGCCCGGGGCACCCGACCGGCCCGGAGAGCAACGAGGACGAAGGAGGAACCCGTGCCCGGACGACAGGAACTGCCGTCGACGCTGGAGCGCTCCCCCGAGGACGCCCAGCACACCTGGATCAAGGCCCACGACTCGGCGGTGGAGGAGTACGGCGAGGGCGAGCGGGCGCACCGCGTCGCGTACGGGGCGCTCAAGCACAAGTACGAGAAGGTCGGCGACCACTGGGAGCGCAAGGAGGGCGGTCGCAAGGGTCCCTCCGACCCCCAGTCGGCCCGGCCCCGCGGCCAGGGCGGACGCAGTGGCGAGGGCGTCGACGAGAGCGCGTCCAAGGAGCACCTGTACGACATCGCGAAGGAGCTGCGGATCGAGGGACGCTCGCACATGTCCAAGGGCGAGCTGCTGAAGGCGATCCGCAAGGAGAACCGTTCCCGCACCCGTCAGGCCCGCTCGTGAGCCGGTTCGTGGTGGCGGGCACGGGTACCCGCGCGGCATGAGTTCGACGCCGTACCGGCTGGGCCCCGGTGACCGCCGACCCCGCCGACCGTCTCGTCTCCATGGGAGGCCGTCGCACAGAGGGAAGTGAGACCCATGGCCGACGACGCCGGCCGCAGTACCCTGCCCCTGCCCGACTACGACCATCTTCCGCTCGGCGCCCTGGAGAGCCGTGTGCGCTCGCTGTCCGCCGAGGAGGTCGAGGAGCTGCTCGCCCACGAGCGCACTCACGCCGACCGCGTGCCGGTGACCGAGGTGCTGACCGCCCGGCTCGAGCAGCTGCGCTCGGGCGCCCAGCCCACCCCGGGCGACCCCACGGCACTGCGCCCCGAGCGGACCGAGGGGCAGGAGGGTTCCCAGGTGACCCCCGCGACCTCCCCGGAGCCGTTCAGTCCGCCGCCGCACGGCACCCCGGACCAGCGCGGCAAACCCAAGGGCGACCGTACATGAGGGCCGGGTCACAGCTGGTCCCCGGCGGCGGCGCACCGGCATCCGTGCGCCGCCGCCGTTGCGGAGGTCAAGGGCCCGCGTCCGCGTCCCGGTACTGGAACACCATGCCCAGCACCCCGCATCCGAGCACGCCGAAGCCGAGCAGCGCGAGCCACAGGCCGTAGACGACGCCCAGGGCGAGGACGGCCGAGCCGAGCGCGACGACGAACGGCCAGGGGCTGTGCGGGGAGAAGAAGCCCACCGGTCCGGCACCGTCGACCACCTCGGCGTCGGGCCGGTCCTCGGCACGCGGGCCGTCCCCGCGGTGCCGCACCCGCAGGAAGAACGCGACCAGAGCGGCCATCACGGCGGCGACGGCCAGGGCGGCGCTGCCCGCCGGCTCGGCGGACCACCAGCCGTAGCCCGCGGCGGTCACGGTGAAGAAGAGCGCCACACCGGCGAAGAGCCGGGCCTCGGTCCTCACGACACATTCCTCCTCCGGTCCGTCAGTTCGTGTCCCGCCCCTCGCCGTTCGCCCGGGTGCCCGCCTCGCCGTTCGCCCGGAGGTCCGCCTCGCTCGTCGTCGCTCGGGAAACCTCCTCGTTCGTCGTCGCTCGGGAGTCCGCCTTGCTCGTCGCTCCGCTGCTCGCCACGCTGTTCGCCGCTTGCCGCTCCCGCCGGACGATGTCCGGGTGGTGCAGGTCGAACGCCGGGGACTCCGACCGGATGCGGGGCAGTGCGGTGAAGTTGTGGCGCGGCGGCGGGCAGGAGGTGGCCCACTCCAGGGAGCGGCCGTAGCCCCAGGGGTCGTCGGTCCCGGCCGTGCGGCCGTGCCGGGCGGACGTCCAGACGTTGTAGAGGAACGGCAGCGTGGACAGGCCCAGCAGAAAGGCGCCGATCGTGCTGACCGTGTTGAGCAGCGTGAACCCGTCCGCGGCCAGATAGTCGGCGTAGCGGCGCGGCATGCCCAGCTCACCGAGCCAGTGCTGGACGAGGAACGTGGTCTGGAAGCCGGTGAACAGCGTCCAGAAGTGGATTTTGCCGAGCCGTTCGTCGAGGAACCGGCCGGTGAACTTCGGCCACCAGAAGTAGAAGCCCGCGAACATCGCGAAGACCACGGTGCCGAAGAGCACGTAGTGCAGGTGCGCCACGATGAAGTAGCTGTCGGTGAGGTGGAGGTCCAGCGGCGGGGAGGCGATCAGCACCCCGCTCATCCCGCCCAGCAGGAACGTCACCAGGAAGCCCAGCGCCCACAGCATGGGCGTCTCGAACGACAGCGAGCCGCGGTGCATGGTGCCGATCCAGTTGAAGAACTTCACCCCTGTGGGCACCGCGATCAGGAACGACATCAGAGAGAAGAACGGCAGCAGCACCGCCCCGGTGGCGAACATGTGGTGGGCCCACACCACCGCCGACAGCATGGTGATCGCGATGGTGGCGCCCACCAGGGTGACGTAGCCGAAGACCGGCTTGCGGCTGAACACCGGGATGATCTCGGACACGATGCCGAAGAACGGCAGGGCGACGATGTACACCTCGGGGTGCCCGAAGAACCAGAACAGGTGCTGCCACAGCAGGGCGCCGCCGTCACCGGCCGCGAAGATCCGCGCGCCGAACCTGCGGTCCGCCTCCAGCGCCAGCAGGGCCGCCGTGAGGACGGGAAAGGCGGGCAGCACCAGGATCGAGGTGAACAGCGCGTTCCAGGTGAAGACGGGCATCCGGAACATGGTCATGCCGGGGGCGCGCAGACACAGGATGGTGGTGATGAAGTTGACCGCGCCCAGCGTCGTTGACACTCCGGTCACCACCAGCCCCATCACCCACAGGTCGCCTCCCGTGCCGGGGCTGCGGACCGCGCTGTTGAGCGGCGCGTAGGCGAACCAGCCGAAGCCGGCCGCCCCGCCGGGCACCAGGAACCCGGAGACCACCATCAGCCCGCCGAACAGATACATCCAGTACGACAGCGCGTTGAGCCGGGGGAAGGCGACATCGGGCGCGCCGATCTGCAACGGCATGACGGCGTTGGTGAACCCGGCGAACATCGGGGTCGCGAACAGCAGCATCATCACCGTGCCGTGGATGGTGAACAGCTGGTTGTACTGCTCGTTCCCGAACAACTGAAGTCCGGGGCGGGCGAGTTCGGCCCGCATCAGCAGGGCGAGCACCCCGCCGAGGAGGAAGAAGGAGAACGCCGTCGTCATGTACAGGTTGCCGATCACCTTGTGATCGGTGGTGGTGATCCACCGCAGCAGGGCCTGTCCCGGTCGTGGACGACCCGGACGGCCAGGTGAGCCCGGGCGCGTCCGACGCGCCGACGCCGCGCGCCGCGGCCGTGCGCTCCTCCCGTCCACTGTCATGGGCCGCGGGTACCCTGCGAGGTCTCGCTCAAGCCCCCGCACCTGACGGCCCGTCGGGCGACGTCCGGCCGGTCGGGTCGCGATGATGGAGGCGGGCCGGTCTCACGCGCCCGCGCTCGGTCACCCGCGGCACCGGAAGGAGGCGCCGTCACCATGTCACGCCGAAGGACGCGCCCGTCCTGGGCCGCTGAACTCTACCGGCGGGGCAAGCGGCTGGAACTCATGCACCGGGCCCTGGGGTTCGCCACTCTCGCCCTGATCACCCTGGCTCCGCTGCTGATCGTGGTCGCGGCGGCGGACCCGCTGCGCCACAGCGGGTTCGCGCTCTGGCTGGTGGACGGCATGGATCTGTCCGGCCGGTCGGCCGAGGTGCTCTCGGACGTCTTCGGCCCGCCGCGCGAGGTGACCGGCACCACCAGCGTGTGGGGCGCGGTCCTGCTGGCCGTGTTCGGTCTGTCCTTCGCCGCCGGCGTGCAGAACGCCTACGAGCGGGTGTGGCGGCTGCCCGCCGGTCCGTGGCACCGGATCTGGCGGCAGGCCGTCTGGCTGGGCGCCCTGATGGTCTACCTGTACGTCCAGGTGCAGACCCGATCCGTGCTCGCCGGCAACTACCGCATGCTGCTGAGCGTGGCGATCGGCGTGCTGTTCTTCTGGTGGGGGCCGCACTTCCTCCTCGGTCACCAGGTGCGATGGCGGCTGCTGCTGCCCGGTGCCGTCGCCACCATGGCCGGCCTGGTGGGCCTGCGGGCCTTCTCCTACCTGGTGTTCACCCCGCTCATCGTCACCAACGCGGTCAGCTACGGCCCCATCGGGACCATCCTGGTGGTGGAGTCCTGGCTCATCGGTGCCGGGTTCGTGGTCTACGGCGGCGCGCTGGTCGGCCATGTGTTCTGCGACCGGACGGGACATCTGCTGAAGCACGAGGAGCCTCCCGAGCAGCCCGGAGAACCCGAAGACTCCGGAGAACCCGGTGCGGTCGGGGAGCCCCACCGACCCGCCGGGCCCGAGGAACTCGAGGAGCCGGAGGAACCCGAGGACCCGGAGGCACCCCCGCAGCGGACGCGTGGATGAAGGGTGTGCGGGCACTCGAGCCAGGACACGTGAGACGGATTCCGCCCCGCCGGGCGTCACCGGCCCCGGCCGCACGCCACCGCGGAGGAGCGCTGAGCAGGGCGTGGCGGCCGGGGCCGAGCGGGGCGCGGGCGCGGGGGAGCTGAGCACGGTGACCGAGCTGGCGGTGCTGGTGGGGCTGCAGGCGTCGGGCAAGTCCACGTTCTACCGCTCCCGGCTCGCGGACCGGTTCGAGCTGGTGAGCAAGGACCTGTTCCCCCGGGGCGCGCGCCGCAAGCAGGCCCGGCAGATGCGACTGGTCGAAGAGGCCCTGGCGGCCGGCCGCTCGGTGGCCGTCGACAACAACAACCCCTCGCCGGGCGAGTGGCGCCCCCTCGTGGACGCCGGGCGCGCGCACGGCGCCTCGGTCATCGCCTACTGGTTCCCGCCGGACCTGGCGGGTTCGCTGCGCCGCAACGCGCTGCGCACAGGCCGCGAGCGGGTCCCGGACGTGGGCATCCGTGCGACGCACGGACGACTGCGCCGGCCCGGGCCCGACGACGGCTTCGACGCGGTGTACGATGTCCGGTTCGACGGAAGCGGAGGGTTCCGGGTCCGGCGGACCGCCTGACGACGCCCGTCGGTCAGCAGTGGCGGATGATCCCCGGCACCACGGCCGACGGCACTGCCACCGGGACGTACCGGCTGGTCAACCGCTACAGCGGCCTCGTGATCGGGCTGTCCGCCGACCCCCGGCGGCTCGCCGGGACCACACCTGCCCGCTACTGGAGCGACACCGGCGGGAGCCGGGTCGGGGGTTCGCGCACCGCGGCCGAGCAGACGCTGCCCCTCACGCCCACCGGCCGGGCATCCGCCTCACCCCGCGACTGACGCCTGCGTGTTCCCCCGCCCCTCGCCCTGCCGCGTCAGCGGCGCAGCAGGGCGAGCTGGTGCCGTACGGCGGCACTGACCCGGGGTTCGTCGTCGGAGGCGAGAAGGTCGAGCAGGGCGCCGCGCAGCACCGCCAGGGCCAGCGTGCGGCGGACGGCACCGGTCTCGGAGTCCCGCTCCGGCAGCGGCTGGCAGGCGGCCAGGACCGCGAGCCAGTCGTCGACGGTGGCACGGGCGAACCCGGCCCACGCCCCGTCGGGCTCGACGAGTGACCGGGCGTACGCCTCGGCCCACAGCCGGAGCAGCGGGCGGTGCTCCTCGGCGGAGAGCCACTCCCACACCCGCGCGGCCGCCGGAACCAGCCCGATGGCCTGCCCGGTCCCGCCGGGTTGCCCGGCCTGCCCGGGCTGCCGGAGGCGGTCCAGGATCGTCAGCTCGTCGGTGCGGGCACGCGCCAGCAGCGCCCGCACCAGACCGTCCTTGTTGCCGAAGAGGAACATCAGGACCCGGGGGCTGGACCCGATCGCGGAGGCCAGCGGGCGCAGCGACAGATCCGCCAGGCCGTGGTCGAGCACGTACGTGTAGGCGGCCTCGAGCAGCTCGGTCTGCCGGGCCGAAGGGGCTGTCGTTCGCTCGGGCATGGAGCTAGCGTAGCGTTACTGAAACAGTCGTGTCAGTGGGCGGAGGGAAGCGACCATGCCGCAGCAGGACAACCGGCCGCACATCGCCGTGCGCCGCGCCGACCGTCCCGGCGACCTGGGCTGGGTGGTGATGGCGCACGGCGAGGTCTACGACGAGCAGTTCGGCTGGAACACCGACTTCGAGGCCCTGGTGGCCCGGATCGTCGCCGACTACGCCGCCGGGCACGACCCGGCCGCGGAGTCCGGCTGGATCGCCGAGGTCGACGGCGAACGCGCGGGCTGCGTCTTCCTGGTCGCCGGTGACGAGCCGGGCGTGGCCAAGCTGCGCATTCTGCTCGTCACCCCGGCCGCCAGGGGCCTGGGCGTGGGCAGCCGCCTCGTCGGGGAGTGCCTGGCCTTCGCCCGCGAGGCCGGCTACCGGCAGGTGACGCTGTGGACCAACGACGTGCTGGTGTCCGCCCGCAGGATCTACCAGGGCCACGGCTTCACCCTCGTCGACGAGGAGCCCCATCACAGCTTCGGTCACGACCTCGTCGGCCAGAACTGGACCCTCGACCTGCACGCCGGTCCGGCGGGCGACGCGGCCGGCCCGCTCGGTGACGGCGCTCGCGGGAGCACACTGGAGGTGAGCGCCGGGCACGCCGGCGACGGGTCTCACCGCGACGTCAGCCGGTGACGCGGCTCGGCGCGGCGTCAGGAGGACACCGTGGAGTTCGACGTGATCGTGGAGATCCCCCAGGGGTCCCGCAACAAGTACGAGATGGACCACGAACTGCACCGCATCCGGCTGGACCGGCTGCTGTTCACCTCCACCAAGTACCCGGCCGACTACGGCTACATCGACCACACCCTGGGCCGGGACGGCGATCCTCTCGACGCCCTGGTGATCGTGGGCGAGCCGACCTTCCCGGGGTGCACCATCGAGTGCAGGGCCGTGGGCATGTTCTGCATGAGGGACGAGCAGGGCCCGGACGAGAAGATCCTCTGTGTGCCCGCGCACGACCCACGGTTCGCGCGCCTGCAGGACATCGGTGACGTCCCCGACTTCGACCGGCTGGAGATCACCCACTTCTTCGAGGTGTACAAGGACCTGGAACCCGGCAAGAGCGTCGAGGGCTCCCACTGGGAGGGCCGGGAACGGGCGTACGCCGAGATCGAGGCCTCCCGCGCCCGGGCCGGCGGAGTCGACGCGTGATCAGCTGACCGCACTCAGGTCCCGTGCCGCGGGCCGGTGCGGCCCTTGTCCAGGAACCGTCGCAGCCGCGCCTGGGTCCAGGTGTTGATGACGTCGTCCGCGGTGAGCCAGCCGCGCTGGGCCGTGCCCACGCCGTAACGCATGTTCGCCAGGTGCAGGGTGGAGTGGGCGTCACTGTCGACGGCGAACTTCACCCCGTGCCGCCTGGCCCGCAGGATGTCCTCGTCGCGCAGGTCGAGGCGGTCCGGGTGGGCGTTGATCTCCAGTGCCGTGCCGGTGCGCGCGCACGCCGCGAAGACCTCGTCCAGGTCGACGTCGAGGCCCGGCCGCTTGCCGATGATCCGGGTGGTGGGGTGGCCGATGATGTTGACGTACGGGTTCTCGCAGGCCCGCACCAGCCGTCCGGTCAGCTGCTCGCGGCCCTGGTTGAAGTGCGAATGCACCGAGGCGACGCACAGATCGAAGCCGGCCAGGAACTCCTGCGGCCAGTCCACACCCCCCTCGGGGTCGATATTCAGCTCCGCCCCGTGCAGCAGCCGCATGCCGCCGCCCCGGCCGCGCCGGCCCCGCCTGCCGTAGACGCCGTCGAGCTCGCGGACCTGCTCGCGCTGGGCGAGCATCCGTTCGTCGGTCATGCGCTGCATGTACAGGGTGGGCCCGTGGTCGGTCACCGCGTAGTAGGCGTAGCCGCGTTCGGCGGCCGACGCGACCATCTCCTCCAGCGGGGCCAGGCCGTCGGTGAGGTCGGTGTGGGTGTGCAGGTCGCCCCGGATGTCGGACTCCTCGATCAGCTCGGGCAGCTCACCGTGGAGTCCCGCCTCGATCTCCCCGCGGTCCTCGCGCAGCGCCGGATGGATCCACGGCAGGCCGAGCCGCGCGTAGACCTCCTCCTCCGTCTCGGAGACGATCTTCTCGTCGCTCTCGGCGTCGAACAGCCCGTACTCGGACAGCTTCAGCTTCTGGTGCACGGCCAGTTCGCGGGTGCGGATGTTGTGCGCCTTGGAGCCGGTGAAGTACTGCAGCGCCGCGCCCCAGGAGTCCGGTGGTACGACGCGCAGGTCGACGGAGAGGCCCTTGGTGGTGCGGATCGAGGTCTTCTTCTCGCCGTGGGCGATGACCTCCGAGACGTACGGCAGTTCGGTGAGCGCCCGCATCAGCGGCTGGGGGCGGGTCGCGGCGGCGAGCACGTCGATGTCGCCGATCGTCTCGCGGAAGCGGCGCAGTGAGCCGGCGTAGGCGCACCGCAGGCAGCCGGTCACCCGGGACAGCTCGGCGACCACGTCGTCGGCGAGGTCCAGGGCGACGTCGAGCAGCACGCGGTCCCCGGCGGACTGCAACAGCTCGATGCCGTGGAGGATGTTCTCCTCCGTCCTGGGCCCGAAGCCCTTCAGGTCGCGCAGCCGCTCGGCGCGGATGGCGTCGGCCAGCTCGTCGACCGAGGAGATGCCCAGCTCCTCGTACAGGACACAGGCCTTCTTCGGGCCGAGGGTCGGGATCGCCGTCAGCCGCCGCACACCGGCGGGGATCTTGGCCCGCAGTTCCTCCACGGCGGACACCTTGCCGTCGCGGAAGTACTCGGTGATCTTCTCCGCGATCGACCTGCCCACGTTGGGGATCTCCTGCAGGCCCTTGACGTCCAGCGTGGACACGTCGGCGTGGTAGCCGCCCACCGAACGGGCGGCCTTCTCGTAGACACGCGCCTTGTACGGGTCTCCTCCGGTGATCGAGATCAGGTCCGCGTACTCGGCGAACAGCGCGGCGACCTCGTCGTTGGACCGAGCCACACCTCCAGGGTAGGCGGCCGCCGCACCGAGCGCCGGCGCGGCGCTCCGGGCACCGCGACCGTCCCGCGCGGCGGCGCTCGGCATCCCGCATCCGATGTCCGACACGGATCACATGCCGGCGGAGCAACCCAGGGCCCGCAATACCCGTCACTAACGGACGTCGACGATCATCCGGCCCAGGAAGGGTCCCCCCATGCCACTGCGCACCCGAATAAAACGTCCGCGCCTGCTCATCGCCCTCGTGACGGCCGTCGTCCTCACGGCGGCCGTCGCTCTGACCGTGGCCCTGACGGTCACGACGTACGACCACACCTCGCCGCGTGCCGCCCGCGGCAAGGCGTCCGGCTCGGTGGCGGGCGCCGTCGACTGCCGCAAGGCGAAGTGCGTGGCCCTCACCTTCGACGGCGGCCCCAGCCTCACCACCCCCGAGCTGCTGGACATCCTGAAGCAGCAGCATCTGCACGCGACGTTCTTCGTGCAGGGCCGGGGCCACATCGCGAAGTACCCCGAGATCCTGCGCCGTATCGCCGACGAGGGACACGAGATCGGCAACCACACCTGGACGCACCCGGTTCTGACGCAGATCGACGCGGACAACGCCCGGGACGAACTGACCCACACGCAGAACGCCATCGAGAAGGTCACCGGCACCAAGCCCGTCCTGATGCGCCCGCCGCAGGGCCGCACGGACCGGAAGCTGGCGAAGATCTGCAAGGATCTGGGTCTGGCGCAGGTGCTGTGGAGCGTGACGGCCAAGGACTACGAGACGACCGACACGGCCCTGATCACCAAGCGGGTGCTCGAGCAGACCCACCGTGACGGCATCATCCTGCTGCACGACCTGCACAAGGGGACCGTGCCCGCGGTCCCGGGGATCATCAAGGCGCTCGAGGACCGCGGCTACACCATCGTCACGGTGTCCCAGCTGCTGGCCCCGGCCCAGTCCGAGCCGGGGATGGTGTACCGGCCCTGATCCCCCACGACCCGGTTGCCGTCCTCTTCGATCTCCGCAGCGGAACGCGCGGCCGGCCACGGAAACGCCCTGTCCGCGGGACTCATGGCCACGCCGGGGAGGACCGCTCGCTCCCGGTGGCCGAAGGCCGGGCCGCGGCGTCCTGACGCTCCGATCTCGCGCGATCTTGACGGCGTCCCGGCCGGAAGGTCGATACTTGCCGACATCAGCGCAGGAGCCGAGCGAACGTCCACGACGCAGACGCCTGACGTCTCGTCACCGCAGTCCGAGCCGAGTCCGTCCGAGTGCCGCGGGACCCGGCCGGAGCCGCCGCGAACCGCCGAGATCGACAACTGGCCACGGCCCGCCTGGCCTGGGAACATCAGGTCACGGGCCGACCTGCCAGTCCACAGGAGGTACCCATGAGGATGCTCATCAACGTCGCCGAGACCGTCGTCGCGGACGCGCTGCGCGGGATGGCGGCCGCTCATCCCGGGCTGACGGTCGACGTCGAGAACCGGGTGATCGTACGGCGCGACGCCCCCGTCGCGGGGAAGGTCGCCCTGGTGTCCGGTGGCGGGTCGGGGCACGAACCGCTGCACGGCGGGTTCGTGGGTCCCGGGATGCTGTCGGCGGCCTGTCCCGGGGAGGTCTTCACCTCGCCGGTGCCCGACCAGATGCTGCGGGCCGCGGCGGCCGTGGACAGCGGCGCGGGCGTGCTGTTCGTGGTCAAGAACTACACCGGTGACGTGCTCAACTTCGACATGGCGGCCGAACTGGCCGAGGACGAGGGCATCCAGGTCGCCAAGGTGCTGGTCAACGACGACGTCGCGGTGACCGACAGTCTGTACACCGCCGGGCGGCGCGGCACCGGCGCGACCCTGTTCGTGGAGAAGATCGCGGGCGCGGCGGCCGAGGAGGGGCAGCCGCTGGAACGGGTGGAATCGATCGCACGGCGGGTCAACGAGAACTCGCGCAGCTTCGGCGTGGCGCTCAGCGCCTGCACCACCCCGGCCAAGGGCAGCCCCACCTTCGATCTGCCGACCGGTGAGCTGGAGCTGGGCATCGGCATCCACGGTGAGCCGGGCCGGGAGCGGCGGCCGATGATGACCTCGGGCGAGATCGCCGACTTCGCGGTCAACGCGGTCCTGGAGGACCTCGACCCGAGCAATCCGGTGCTGCTGCTGGTCAACGGCATGGGTGCCACGCCGCTGCTGGAGCTGTACGGCTTCAACGCGGAGGTGCACCGGGTCCTCGCCGAGCGCGGGGTGGCGGTCGCCCGCACGCTGGTGGGCAACTACGTGACCTCTCTCGACATGGCCGGTGCCTCCGTCACCCTGTGCCAGATCGACGAGGAGCTGCTGCGGCTGTGGGACGCGCCGGTGAACACGCCGGGTCTGCGCTGGGGCGTGTGACCCGGCCGCGCTCCCCCGACCCCGCCCATCAACAGCCACTCAAGGGAGTTCCAGTGCTCGACGCCGATTTCTTCCGCCGCTGGATGGCGGTGACCGCCGCGTCCGTCGACCGAGAGGCGGAGCGGCTCACCGCTCTCGACTCGCCCATCGGGGACGCCGACCACGGCAGCAACCTGCTGCGCGGGTTCACGGCCGTGCGGGCCACGCTGGAGAAGGACGCGGCGGCCGACACGCCCGGCGCGATCCTGGTCCTGGCCGGGCGGCAGCTGATCTCGACGGTCGGCGGGGCCTCCGGCCCGCTGTACGGGACGCTGCTGCGCCGGACCGGCAAGGCGCTCGGGGACGCCCCGGAGGTCAGCGAGGAGCAGCTCGCCGAGGCGCTGCGGGCGGGTGTGCAGGGAGTCATGACGCTGGGCGGTGCGGCGCCGGGCGACAAGACCATGGTCGACGCGCTGGTGCCGGCGGTGGACGCGCTCGCCGACGGCTTCGCGGCGGCGCGCACGGCCGCCGAGCGGGGGGCCGAGGCGACCACGCCGATGCAGGCCCGCAAGGGCAGGGCGAGCTATCTGGGCGAGCGCAGCATCGGCCACCAGGACCCCGGGGCCACGTCGTCCGCGCTGCTGATCGCGGCGCTGGCCGAGGCGGCGGAGGGCTGACATGGGCGACGACAAGCTGGTCGGGATCGTGCTGGTGTCGCACAGCGCGGAGGTCGCGGCGTCGGTGGCCGCGCTGGCGAAGGAGCTGGCGGGCGGGGCCGAGGCGGTGCCGGTGGCCCCGGCGGGCGGCCGGCAGGGCGGCGGGGTCGGTACGAGCGCCGAGCTGGTCTCCGCCGCGGCCGCCTCCGTGGACCGGGGGGCCGGTGTCGCGGTGCTCACCGATCTCGGCAGTGCGGTGCTCACCGTGAAGGCGCTGCTCGCCGAGGGCGACGAGCTGCCGGACCGCACCCGCCTCGTCGACGCACCGTTCGTCGAGGGTGCCGTCGCCGCGGTCGTCACGGCGGCCACGGGAGCGGATCTGGACGCGGTGGCGGCGGCGGCCGCGGACGCGTACGCCTACCGGAAGGTGTGACGGGCGGCGCAGCGTGGAGAGCGGCCGGGCCAGGCGCGTGCCCGGTCGGACGATGCAGGTGACGCACGAGCGGTGCCACCATCGGCACGCGGGCCGGCCGGGATGCGCAGGCACCGGGCGGCGGCGGAGGAGGCCTCGCCGCTGATGCCGAGGGCCGCTGTCGCCGACGAACGAGTACGGCACCGGCCCGGGGGGCGACGGCCGTGTCCGAACCGCCGCCCAGGCCCCGCCGGCTCCTCGCGAGGGGCCGCGCACGGCGGCCGTGACGGGTGCCGCCGGCCCCTCGGCGGGCGGTCCGGCACGGTGGTCGTCGGAGCCGGCAGGGCGGCGCTCGCCGCGACGAACGTCAGCGACCGCACGCGCGCGATGCCAAACCCCTCCCTCGGGGACTTGGACCGGCATTCAGCCCGGAACGGGTGCATTGATCGTGCGCCCACGGGAGGCGACCGGACAGGGCGTCGCCCGCACCGTCCGCCGGACGGCCGGAGGCCGAAGCCGTGCCGGCCCGGCCCCCGGTCGTCCGCACCGGCGCGGCATCAGCGACGACAGCGGTCCGCGCCCACGGCTTGAACTCCCGCTCTGCTCCGGGCGGTTCGGCCGAGGTGAGGTTTCAGCATACGTAACTCCCCGGGAAGGACGGCACCGGCGTCCCCCTTGCCGCCTTCCGACCGGCACGGCACATTGTCCGGGCCGTTGCACCCGAGTGGTTCCCGGCGTCCGCACCGCGATGGACGGGCGGCAGACCGCGCGCGACGCGTCCCCCGACCCCGTTGCCCGCCGTCGCCGTGTCCCCGGGCGTGCCGTGGCCGTGGGCGGTGCCCTGCTGCTCGCGGCCGGCGGCCGGAGCGACGGGGAGGGCGGAGCACACCGAAGTCGGCCACGGGTGCGCATCCGCACCAGACTCCCCGACGGCACCAAGTGCTGTGGCCGGAAAGGTTTGCCGGAGAGCTCGCGGCGTCCGGTGCGGTACATCGCAAGGCGGAGCATCATCCGTGTACTGGATGTACTCGGGTGATGCGACAACGCGGCGAGGTGCCGTGCCGGGCGTCGCGAGCCGGTGAACCTTTCCGGTCACAGCATTAGGGGCGGCTTCTCGCCCACCCACGCGGTCACCACCGGCCAGGGACCGTCCTGGACACACCTGGCCGGACCCACCGACTCGCTCGGCCGTTCGGCCGTCGGCCGCACGGGTGGGGTATGCGTGCCGCGCGCCGTCACGGGGGATGGGCTGCCTCGGAGGCGACACGGGCCACTCTCCGTCCGCGGCGGTACTCGGGACGATCCGCCGACCGTGCCGCCGAAGGAGCGTCCATGCGCGATCGATCCCTCCTGCGCGACGGCCCGGGGCCGGTCGCCGCGGCCGCCGCCCTCGCGGTCCAGATCGCCGCCGGACCGGCCGTCGCCGGGCCGGGGATCTCCGCGAGCACCAGCGGTTCCACGGTGACGGTGACCACCAGCTCGTGCACCCCGGTCAACGGAGCCTGGGGCACGGCCTCGCTGCTCGGCCCCGGCCGGACCAGCTTCCTCCAGGGGCGCCGGGCGGCACTCACGGGGACGACCGCCGGCCAGTCGGCGGTCTGGCGGAACGTGCGCCCGGGCACGTACACGGTGATCGTGGTGTGCGCCGACGACCTGACGGCGGGCACCCAGTCCGTCGTCGTCACCGGCCCCTCGAAGCCGGCGGCCTCCTCCGCCCTCGCCGACTCCGCACCGCCGCGCGGTCTCCTGGAGCGCCTGGGCAGCCGCGTCAAGGCCGACGGCACCGTCGTGCTCGCGACGGGCGGGGCGCTGGTCGGGGCCGCGATGATCGCCACCGGCCGGCTGCTGCGCCGCCGTTCGAAGCCGTACCCGCTGTGAGCGGCGGGCCGCCAGGGCAGGGCGGGGATGCGGCCGGCGCAGGCCGGGACGGGCGGGCGCAGCCCCGGCCGGGACCGGGCGGGCCGGGTCGGAGTGGGCCAGGTGCGGCGACGCGGGGGCGGACTCAGGCCGAATCCGTGTGCGGCAGCTCGGCGAACTCCTCCAACGCGTGCCTGAGCCACCCGGTCCAGAAGGTCTCCAGGTCGATCCCGGCCCGCAGCACCAGGTGTTGCAACCGGTCCTGGGGGCTGTCCTTCCCGGGCGGGAAGTCTCGCTTCTCGATCTCCCGGTACTCCGTCAACTGCCGCTCGTGCAGCTCCAGGTGGCGCCGGAGATCGTCCTCGACCCCCGCCGTGCCGACCACGGCCGCGGCACGCAGCCGCAGCAGCAGCGCGTCGCGCAGCGGCTTTGGTTCCTGGGACGTCGCCGTCCAGCGGGCCAGTTCGGCCCGGCCCGCCGGCAGTACCTCGTAGCTCTTGCGCTGCCCCCGGGCCGGCTGCTCGGCCGGCAGGGCGCGGATCAGGCCGTCCGCCTCCAGCTTCCCCAGCTCCCGGTAGATCTGCTGATGCGTCGCCGACCAGAAGTAACCGATCGACTTGTCGAAGCGGCGCGTCAGCTCGAGCCCGGACGACGGCTTCTCGAGCAGGGCGGTGAGGATCGCGTGCGGGAGTGACATGGAGTCATCCTAAGGACGGCCCGGACCTGCCCCGGCGCGCCCCTACAGCGTCGCCGCCAGCTCCGTGCCCTGCTTGATCGCGCGCTTGGCGTCCAGTTCGGCGGCCACGTCCGCGCCACCGATGAGGTGGGCGCGGCGCCCCGCGGCGACCAGTTCGTCGTACAGGTCGCGGCGCGGCTCCTGTCCGGTGCACAGCACCACGGTGTCCACCTCCAGGACGCTGCTCGCGCCGTCCACGGTGATGTGCAGCCCGCTGTCGTCGATGCGGTCGTAGCGCACGCCCGGGATCATGGTGACGCCGCGGTGCTTGAGCTCGGTCCGGTGGATCCAGCCGGTCGTCTTGCCGAGGCCCGCACCGACCTTGCTGGTCTTGCGCTGGAGCAGGTGGACGGTGCGCGGCGGGGCGGGCCGCTCGGGCGTGGCGAGGCCGCCGGGGGCGCGGTAGCCGGTGTCGACGCCCCAGGCGCGGAAGTACGCGGCGGGGTCCTCGCTGGTCTTGCCGCCGCCGTCGGTCAGGTATGCGGCGACGTCGAATCCGATGCCGCCCGCACCCAGGATCGCCACCCGGTCGCCGACGGGGGCGCCGTCGCGCAGCACGTCGAGGTAGCCGAGGACGCGCGGATGGTCCACGCCGGGGATCTCGGGGGTGCGCGGGGTGACCCCGGTGGCGACGACCACCTCGTCGTGGTCGGCGAGGTCGTCGGCGCTCACCCGGGTGTCGAGGCGCACGTCCACGCCGTGCGCGTCGAGCTGGTGGCGGAAGTAGCGCAGGGTCTCGTCGAACTCCTGCTTGCCGGGCACCTTGCGGGCGACGTTCAGCTGGCCGCCGATCTCGTTCGCGGCGTCGAAGAGCGTGACCGCGTGGCCGCGTTCGGCGGCGCTCACCGCGCAGGCCAGTCCGGCGGGACCGGCGCCGACGACGGCGACGCGCTTGCGCCCCCGGGTCGGCGCGAGCACCAGCTCCGTCTCGTGGCAGGCGCGCGGGTTGACCAGGCAGGAAGTGATCTTTCCGCTGAAGGTGTGGTCGAGGCACGCCTGGTTGCAGCCGATGCAGGTGTTGATGGCCTCGGGCCGGCCGGCGGCGGCCTTGGCCACGAAGTCGGGGTCGGCGAGCATCGGGCGGGCCATGGAGACCATGTCGGCGCAGCCGTCGGCGAGCAGCCGCTCGGCCAGTTCCGGGGTGTTGATGCGGTTGGTGGTGACGAGCGGGACCGAGACCGTGCCCATGAGCTTCTTCGTCACCCAGGTGTAGGCGCCGCGCGGCACCGAGGTGGCGATGGTGGGGATGCGGGCCTCGTGCCAGCCGATGCCGGTGTTGATGATGGTCGCGCCGGCGGCCTCGACGGCCTTGGCGAGCGTGATCACCTCCTCCAGGGCGGAGCCGCCGGGCACCAGGTCCAGCATGGACAGCCGGTAGACGATGACGAAGTCCTCGCCGACCGCCTCGCGGACCCGGCGGACGATCTCGACCGGGAAGCGCATGCGGTTGTCGTAGGAGCCGCCCCAGCGGTCGGTGCGGTGGTTGGTGCGGGCCGCGATGAACTCGTTGATCAGGTAGCCCTCGGAGCCCATGATCTCGACGCCGTCGTATCCGGCCCGCCGGGCGAGGCGGGCGGTGCGGGCGTAGTCGTCGATGGTCCGCTCGATGTCGGCGTCGGTGAGCTCGCGGGGGACGAAGGGGCTGATGGGCGCCTGGAGCGGGCTCGGTGCGACCAGGTCGCGGTGGTAGGCGTAGCGGCCGAAGTGCAGGATCTGCAGGGCTATGCGGCCGCCCTCGCGGTGCACGGCGTCGGTGACGGCCCGGTGCTGCCCGGCCTCCTCCTCGGTGGTGAGCTTGGCGCCGCCCTCGTAGGGCCGTCCCTCGTCGTTGGGGGCGATGCCGCCCGTGACGATGAGGCCCACCCCCCCGCGCGCCCGGGCCGCGTAGAACTCCGCCATCCGCTCGAAGCCGCGCTCGGCCTCCTCCAGGCCGATGTGCATGGAGCCCATCAGGACGCGGTTGGGCAGGGTGGTGAAGCCCAGGTCGAGCGGGCTCAGCAGGTGCGGGTAACGGCTCATCGGGCCCTCCGTGCGCGGTGTCGTCACCGCATTTGTAGAGGACGCCGAGGCGCTTATGCAACTAGTTGCACAACGGGAGTGCGCACCCGGCCACCGCCGGGCCGTCACTCCGATGGCCGTACGGCCGCCGCCGTCCCGGACACGGAGGAGCCGCCGGCCGCGGACGAACCGTACCGGTTCCGTGCGGCCGGCGGCTCACCTCAGCGGCTCTCCAGGCGTACGTGCAGCTCGCGCTCCTGGTCGCCGGAGGCCGTGCACAGGTCCTGGACGGTGAACAGGGAGTCCAGGGTCGTGCGGAACCGGTCGATCGCCCAGTAACCGCCCTGCGCGTCGGCCGTGACGGACGCCCCGAGGTGCGCGGGACCGCACGTCCCGCGGGGCTCGGCGACGTCGAAGGTGCCGAGCCACACCGTCGGGCGTACCTCGTGGTAGTCGCGGGGCACGTCGTCCGCGCGCCGGTCCGACGAGAAGCAGGCGCACAGGGCGTCGAACACGATCCGGGCGTCTTCCTTGCTGCATCCGCTCAGTTCCACCGAGACGGATTCCGGGTGCTCGGGCTCACTGACCATCGTGATCGCTCCTCTCGTGGCCGCACTGCGACTGCCGCACAAGCTTCCTGCGACCGCCGCACAGGGTTCCCCCGAAACCGCGCCCCACCCCACCCCTCAGCAAAACACCACCTCCCGGCGGAGCACCACCGGCGGAGCACCGATGGCGGCGCTCCCCCTCACTCGCCTCGCCCGGCCGGGGCATACCGGACATCGTGCAGCGTACGGCCCCGGCGGCCCTGACGGCCGACTCGGCCTGACGACCACCCCGGTGGTGAGAGATGGTGGAAAGAGGCGACAGACCCTCGGAGAGGTGAGTGTGGGCGCGGTACAACAGGGGGTGTCGGCGCCGGGGACGGCGGGCCGCGTGGACGGGCGAAGGCGGTGCGTGCGATGACAGCAGCCGGGGCTGCCTCGGCCGAGGGCCAGGAGCCGTTCGGCGGTCCGGTGGGGCCGAGCGGGCTGCTCGACGTGCTGGGCGTGGCCTCGGTGGTCCTGGACGCCCAGGGGCGCATCGTGCTGTGGAGCCCGCAGGCCGAGGAGCTCTTCGGCTACTCGGCGCAGGAGGCGCTGGGGCAGCTCGCCGGCCGGCTGATGGTGCACGAGGAGCACCTGGACCTGGTGATCAAGCTGTTCGCCGACGTCCTGCGGACCGGCCAGGGCTGGGCCGGCGCCTTCCCCGTGCGGCACAAGGACGGCAGCACCCGCCTGGTGGAGTTCCGGAACATGCGGCTGCTGGACGACCGCGGCGCCGTCTACGCGCTCGGGCTGGCCGCCGACCAGACGACCGTGCGCCGCCTGGAGCGGGACGTGGCGCTGTCGGCGCGGATCGTCTCCCAGTCCCCGATCGGGCTCGCGGTCCTGGACACCCAGCTGCGGTACGTCTCGGTCAACCCGGCCCTGGCGCGCATGGTGCACGTCCCGGCCGAGGCACACATCGGACGGACCATCCCCGAGATGCTCCCGCGGGTGGACACCGACGCGCTGCTGGAGGCCGCACAACGGGTGCTGGAGAGCGGCCACCCCCTCGTCGACGTCGTCGCGGTCGGCCGGACCTCGGCCGATCCGGAGGAGGACCACGCCTGGTCGGTCTCGCTGTACCGGCTGGAGGACGCCTTCGGCACGGTCCTGGGCGTGGCCCTGTCGAGCGTGGACATCACCGAGCAGTACCGGGCCGGCATCGAGGCGGAGGCGGCGCGCCGGCGGCTGGCCCTGATCGCCGACGCCTCGGCCCGGATCGGCACCACCCTCGACCTGGAGCGCACCGCCCGGGAGCTGGCCGACGTGGCCGTTCCCGAGCTGGCGGACGTGGTGGCCGTGGACCTGCTGGAGACGGTCGTCGGAGGCCGGCGCTGCAACCTGGGCCCCACCGAGTCGGCGGTGATCCGGGCCCTGGCCGTCCGGGCGGACCATGCCGTCGACGCCCTGGAGGCGGCCGACCCGCCGGGCCAGGTCGCCCGCTACGGCCCCGAGCGGCTGGTCACCCAGTGTGTGCGCACCGGACGCCCGGTGCTGGTCCGGCATGTGAAGGACGAGGACCTGGCGCGCATCGCCCGGTCCCCGGAGGCGGCCGTCCTGCTGGGCCGTGCGGGTGTGCACTCGTACCTCGCCGTGCCACTGACCGCGCGCGGAGAGGTGCTGGGCGCGCTGGACCTCAAACGCACCCGGACCCCCGAGCCGTTCAGCGAGGACGACGTCCTGCTCGCCCGGGAGCTGGCGGCCCGCGCGGCCGTGCAGATCGACAACGCCCGTTGGTACCAGAACGCCCGCGACACCGCCCTCACCCTCCAGCGCAGCCTGTTGCCCCGCCACCCCTCCGTGACGGGCGGGCTGGAGGTGGCCTCCCGCTACCAGCCCGCGGGCGCCACGACCGAGGTGGGCGGTGACTGGTTCGACGTGATCCCGCTGGAGGGAGACAAGACGGCGCTGGTCGTCGGGGACGTCATGGGCAGCGGCATCAGCGCCGCGGCCACGATGGGCCGGCTGCGCACCGCCACCAAGGCCCTGGCCTCGCTGGACCTGGATCCGGCGCGGCTGCTGGAGCACCTGGACCGGATCACCGACGGCCTCGACCAGTCCATCGCCACCTGCCTGTACGCCGTCCACGACCCGCATCTGCGGCAGTGCCGGATCGCCAACGCCGGGCACCTGCCCCCGGCCCGGGTCCGTCCGGGCCGTCCCCCGGAACTGCTCGACCTGCCCACGGGGGTGCCGCTGGGCGTGGGCGGGGTGGCGTTCTCCACCACCACCGTCGGCCTGGAGCCGGGCGACCAGTTGGTGCTGTACACCGACGGCCTTGTGGAGACCCGGCGGCAGGCGCTGGACGAGCGCCTGGAGTCGCTGCTGACGCTGCTCGGCGAACCGGGACGCCCCCTGGAGGACCTCTGCGACATGCTGCTGCGCACGCTGCACCAGCCGGACAACCACGACGACGTGGCCCTGTTGGTGGCCCGCGCGCAGGCGCTCAAGCCGCCGAACGCCCCGACCGCCTGACGTCGGAACCGGGCGTTCGGGACGGCCCCGGGCGGGCCTTGGTGCCGATGACCACGTTCGCGTACAGCTCCCGCGAGACGGCCAGGCGCGGGGTCAGGCCGGCCCTGGTGAAGGCCTCCACGACGGACGGGGCCTGCCGTTCGCTCGTCTCGACGAGGAGGCAACCGCCGGGGGCGAGCCAGGCGGGGGCTTCGGCGGTGACGCGGCGCAGCACGTCGAGGCCGTCGGCGCCGCCGTCCAGCGCGACCGGCGGTTCATGGTCGCGGGCCTCGGGCGGCAGGAGCCCCACCTCGGCGGTGGGGACGTAGGGCACGTTGGCGGCAAGGACGTCCACCCGGCCGCGCAGCCCGGCCGGCAGCGCCTCGAACAGGTCGCCGAGGTGGACCCGGCCCCCGAGCGGGACGAGGTTGCGCCGGGCGCAGCGCACCGCCGCGGGGTCGATGTCGGCGGCGTGCAGTTCGGCCGGGCCGAGCGTCGCGGCCAGCGCCGCTCCGACCGCGCCGGACCCGCAGCACAGGTCCACGACGACGCGGGCGTCCGGGGCCTCGGAGACGGCCTGCTCGACCAGGAACTCGGTACGGCGCCGGGGTACGAAGACACCGGGTTCCACGAGCACGCGCAGTCCGTGGAACTCGGCCCAGCCCAGAACCTGTTCGAGCGGCAGCCCGGACGCGCGCCGGTCCACCAGGGCGGTGAGTTCGCCGGGTGTACGGGCGGCCGCGAGGATCAGCTCCGCCTCCTCCTCGGCGAACACACAGCCGGCCGTGCGCAGCGCGGTGACGACCTCGACACGCGACCTCGGCGGGAAGGAGCCGTCGGTGGAAGGCGAGGACGGTGCTCCGGGTGCGGGAGAAACCGCGGGGAAAAAAGAAGAGCGACGTGGTGTGGGACGTTCGGGCATGAGGAGCCGGGACCTTTCGGGAGCCGAAGGGCGCTCCTGCGGTCACCTATCGGCGGTGACCCGCACGGTCGTGCGGAGAGAGCACCCGAGCTGACACAGCGACGATGGGTCTCACCTCCTCGCCTCCCACGGTCCGGACCGTCCGGGACCGCTGGTCACCCTACCCCAACGCACGGACCCCGACGGTCCCTTCGGTCGGCGTCGGCGACGGCCGGCTGCCGTCGGCCACATGGCCAGTTGTACTATGCAACCAGAGCGAGCGGGAGGTGTTCGGTGACAGCGGCCGAGGGCGGGAGCGAGGGCCGGCGGGCCGTGGAGACGATCCAGCGCGAGATGACGATCTTCGCGCGCCGGGCCCGGGCCTCGGCGGGGCGCATGCACCCCGAGTTGTCGCTGGTGTCCTACACGCTGCTCGGGCACCTGGAGGAGCGGGACGGCTGCCGCGCCACCGACCTGGCGGCGCACTACGCGCTGGACAAGTCCACGGTCAGCCGGCAGGTGAACGCTCTGGAACGCAGTGGCCTCATCGAGCGGCGCCTGGACCCCGAGGACCACCGGGTGCAGGTGCTGCATCTGACGGCACGCGGCCGGGAGATCCTCGCCCAGGTCACGGAGAGCCGCCGGGCGGCCTTCCGGGAGCGGCTCGCGGACTGGCCGGAAGAGGACCTTCAGCGGTTCGCGGCGTATCTGGCCCGCTACAACGCGTGGCAGCCGGCGCCGGCCGCACCGGTCCAGGAGCGCCCTGGTCAGGGCCGGTCCGGGACCGCTCCGGCGGACCCGTACGGTGGAGCACCATGAACGTCACCCGAGGATTCACCGGGCGTCCCCGCGTCGCGAACCCCGGACTGCCGCCCGGGCAGTACGACGCCGGCGACGACTGGCCCGTGCTGTCCGCCGAGGTCACGCCCGCCATCGCGCCGGCGGACTGGACGTTCCGCGTCGACGGCCTGGTCGCCGAGCCCCGCGCCTGGGACTGGGAGCAGGCACGGCGGCTGCCGGTGTCCGCGTACGAGGGCGACATCCACTGTGTGACCGGCTGGTCGAAGTTCGGGGTGCGGTTCGAGGGCGTGTCGCTGGACGTCTTCCTCGACGCGGTGCGGCCCGCCGCCGGCGCCACGCACGCCGTGGCCTACTCGCACACCGGATACACCACCGACCTCCCGCTCGCGGACCTGCGGGGCGGACGCGCCTGGATCGCCTTCGACCACGACGGCGCACCGCTGCCCGCCGAGCACGGCGGCCCGGCCCGGCTGCTGGTGCCGCACCTGTACTTCTGGAAGAGCGCCAAGTGGATCGCGGGTCTGCGCCTCCTCGACCACGACGAGCCGGGTTTCTGGGAGCAGCACGGCTACCACACCCGCGGCAACCCCTGGGAGGAGCAGCGGTACTCCGGTGACTGAGACCTTCGCGCCCCCGACCCGGTTCGCCGTGCCCGCCCGGATCGCCGTGAGCGACCCGGCGGCCGCCCGCTGGCGGACCGCCACCCTCACCGCGATCCGGCGGGAGACCCCGCGCACCGCGACCTTCCGCCTGGCCGTCCCGGCGTGGCCTGGGCACCTGCCCGGGCAGCATCTGATGCTGCGGCTGACCGCACCCGACGGCTACGTGGCCCAGCGCCACTACTCGATCGCCTCGGCACCCGACGACTCCGGGCACATCGAACTGACCCTGGACCATGTGGAGGGCGGCGAGGTCTCCGGCTGGTTCCACACCGTGGCCCGCCCCGGCGACCGGGTGGCGGTGCGCGGCCCGCTGAGCGGCTTCTTCGCCTGGCCCGGCGACCGGCCGGCGCTGCTGCTCGGCGCGGGCTCCGGGGTCGTACCGCTGATGTCGATGGTGCGGTACCACCGGGCGCGGCGGCTGACCGTGCCGCTGCGGCTGCTGGTGTCCGCGCGCACTCCCGAAGAGCTCGTGTACGCCCGGGAGTTCGGCCCGGAGACCACGCCGGTGTTCACGCGCCGCGCGCCCGAGGGCGGGCCGGTGGGCCGGCTCTCGGCCGCGCATCTGGCGCCACTGGTGGCCCAGCCGCCCGCGGACGGCTGGGAGGCGTACGTGTGCGGGTCCAACGGCTTCGCGGAGCACGCCTCACGCCTGCTCGTCGCCGCGGGCGTGCCCGTGGACCGGATCCGGATCGAGCGCTTCGGCTGACGCGGCCGGGCGCCACGGCTCGCGCACCCGGCCCCGGCGCGACGGTCGTGCGCAGGTCGTCCGGCCGCCCGCCCGGGCACCGAGCGCGCCGGGCGTCCGGCCCGGCGCACGACACCGGTCCGCGGGATCGTTCCGACCAGCGACGATCGCCTCGCATACGGCGTCGACCGCGGCTGGTCACCGCGCCGGCGGGGGCTGGCGAGCCGCCCGGCCACCGCCGTACCGTGTGATCACCTATCGGTATCTTCTGCGCGCGAAGGCGGTTGTTGATGGCCCTGTTCGACCTTCCTCTCGACGAACTCCGTGAGTACCGCAGCAAGTCCGTCGAGCCGAAGGACTTCGACGCCTTCTGGTCCAAGACCCTCCAGGAGGCCCGCGAGCACGATCTGGACACGCGCTTCGACCTGGTCGACACCGGACTGACCACGGTCAAGGTGTACGACGTCACCTTCGCCGGCTTCGGCGGCCACCCGGTCAAGGGCTGGCTGACGCTGCCCGCCCAGGTCGACGGGCCGCTGCCGCTCGTCGTGGAGTTCGTCGGTTACGGCGGCGGGCGCGGGCTCCCGCACCAGCACCTGCTGTGGGCGTCGTCGGGCCGGGCGCACTTCGTGATGGACACGCGGGGGCAGGGCAGCACCTGGGGCGGCGGGGGCGACACCGCCGATCCGGTGGGCGGCGCACCGGCGTACCCCGGCTTCATGACGCGCGGCATCGACGCGCCGGAGAACTACTACTACCGCCGGGTGTTCACCGACGCGGTGCGCGCGATCGAGGCGGCGCGCTCGCACCCGCTGACCGACGCGGCCCGGACCGTGGCGATCGGCGGGAGCCAGGGGGGCGGCATCACGATCGCGGTGGGCGGTCTGGTGCCGGATCTGACCGCGATCGCTCCGGACGTGCCGTTCCTGTGCGACTATCCGCGCGCGGCGACGCTGACCGACCGGCACCCGTACCGGGAGATCGGCCTGTACCTCAAGACCCACCGCGGGCGCACCGAGGAGGCGCTGCGCACCCTGTCGTACTTCGACGGCGTCCACTTCGCCGCCCGGGGCCGGGCGCCCGCGCTCTTCTCGGCGGCGCTGGAGGACCAGACCTGCCCGCCGTCGACGGTTTTCGCCGCGTTCAACGCCTGGGCGCACGAGGACAAGGGCATCGAGGTGTACGACTTCAACGACCACGAGGGCGGCGGCCCCTACCAGGAGGCGGCCAAGCTGCGCTGGCTGCGCTCCTACGCCTGAGCCGGGCGCCGGGCCCGGTCGGTGCGGGTCACCGCGGCCCGGTCCGGGGTGGATCACGGACGGATTTCGGCCGAACCGCCCGGCCGTACTTCCGAGCTGGTTTAGACCAGTGGTAGATGTGGTGGCGCAATGAGCCCGAACGGCTACGGTACGTCATCAACAGGAGGCGGGGCATGGCCCGCACCACCCCTCGGAACCATCCGGCGACGGAAGGAGCGACCGAGGAACGGCCGCTGTACTGGAAAGTCGCCGGCGAGCTGCTCGCAGAGCTGCGTGACGGCACCGTCCCGCCCGGTGAACGACTGCCGGGCGAGCGGCAGTTGGCCGCGCATTTCAAGGTCAGCCGGGAGACCGTGCGGCAGGCGCTGGAGGTGCTGCGCCGCGACGGTCTGATCGCCACGGACCGCCGGGGCAGCCATGCCACACTGACCGGACTGCCGGTCGAGGCGCCCTCCTCACTGGCCTTCCCGGTCGGGGTCCGCGCCGCCGACCCCGACGCCTTCGACCGGGCCACCGTCACCTGGGAGGCGCCTCCCACGGAGCACGCCGCGGCGCTCGGTCTCGCCCCGCGGCGGCCGACCCTGGTGCACCGTTACCGGTCCGCGGCGGCCGACGGCACCGGGCTGCGCACGGCCGTGACCTCCTTCTCCGCCGTGGCCCTCGCCGAGGTCGAGGAGCTCGCCCGCTACCGCGACCGCGCCGACGGCGCGTGCGCCGCACAACTGCGGCGGACCTACGACTGGATGCGCCGGGCGGGCCTGACCCTGCATCACCGCGACTCGATCAGCCGGCTCGGGGACGGCCTCTCCGTGCGGGTGACCCGGCGCGTGCACGACCAGTACGACCGCCCGCTGGAGATCACCGACCTGATCGTGGACGCCCGGCAGGACGCCCTCGTCTACGAGTTCACCCTGCCGGCCGCGGTCTGACGCACCGTCCCCCGCCCGGCCGCCCGCCCGTCAGGAGTCCGCCGGGGCCGGCCTGCGGGCCGCGATCAGCCGGGCCCGCGGACTGCCGTCCGCGCGGTGGCCGAACCCGGGCAGCGCGTACAGCTCGACCTGGAAGCCCGTACGCTCCAGCTCCCGCCACACCCGCCCGAACCGCAGAGCGCGGTAGTACATGACGAACCGCGGCCGCCACACGGCGTTGCGCACCCGCATCAGCGCGTCGAAGCCGAGCAGCATCCAGAAGCCGGCCGAGCGCGGCCGGGGCGGGGCCAGGACGGGGAACGCGAACAGGCCGCCGGGCCGCAGTGCGGCGTGGACCCCGCCGAAGAGTCCGGGCAGTTCGGCGGGGAGGAAATGGCCGAACGCGCCGAAGCTCACGACGAGGTCGAAGCCGGAGGCGAAGGGCAGGGCACGGGCGTCCGCGCGGACCAGGCGGGCCCGGGGACCGGCGTCCGGGAGCCGTTGCCGGGCGACGGCGAGCATCCCGGCGCTGAAGTCCGCGCCGGTGACCGACCTCCGGCACACGCGGGCCAGTACGCCGAGACCGGCGCCCGTGCCGCAGCACAGATCGAGTCCGTCGTCGTAGGGCCCGGTCCGGTCCAGTACCGCGCCCACGGCGTCCAGCACCTCGTCCGGGGTCCGGAACGGCGTGCGGTCGAACTTCGGCGCGAGCAGGTCATAGCCCCGCTCGACGGAGGACAGCGCCTGCACGGCGAGCTCACGGAGCGTGGGGCCTTCGGGGCTGAACATCCGCGTCAGCTTAGACCGTCCCGGCCGCCGCACGCTCGGTACGGTGCGCGGACGGAGCCGTGGAGCCACGGAACCTGGCCGTGGTACAGTGCAATGAGCACGCGTGCACGCCCCACTTGAGGGCGCCGGTGCGAGTCTCCTCTCCTCGAGCCCTTCGGCTCTTTCGAACCCTTCGGCCGAACCGAACACCGCTCGAGATCGCCTGTCCAGCGTGTCGGCCTGCTGTCGCCACCCGCGCGGTCGTGAGGGTCCCGGGTTCGCGGGTCCCGCGTACCCGAAGTGGTGTTCTCGCGCCGCCGCGGCCCCTGCCCGGGCAGTCTCCGCCCCGCGGCTTCTCCCCTCCCGGCGCGCCTGATTCCCCCGTTCGTTTTCCCTCGCCTGTTCTCCAGCGCTCGTTCTCCCGCGCTTGTTCTCCCGGACGCCTGACGTGTCGTCCGCCGTGAAAGGACCACACCACCCATGACCCTCACCCTCGAACACTCTCCCGTGGAGCGTCGGCCGTCGCCGGCCGGCCCGTCACCGGTGTCCTGGACATCGACGCGGGCGGGAAGGGCAGGCTGCGCGGGCCGGACTGCCTGTCCTCCCCGGCCGACCCCCAGGTCCCCGCCGCCCTCGTCCGCCGCCACGGACTGCGCAGGGGCGACCTGGTCGACGCCCTGCTCGGTGACCGGCACGCCGTCACCGGCATCGTGTGTGTGGGTGGACGCGCCCCCGACGCAACGGCCGGCCGGCGCCGCTTCGCCGACCTGACTCCGCTGCACCCACGCGAGCGGCTGCGCCTGGAACACCCGGCCTCCGGTCTCACCGGGCGCGTGACGGACCTGGTCGCACCCGTGGGCAAGGGCCAGCGCGGACTCGTCGTGGCGCCGCCCAGGACCGGGAAGACCGTGCTGATCCAGCAGATCGCGGCCGCCGTCGCCGGGAACCATCCCGAGTGCCGGCTCATGGTGGTGCTGCTGGACGAGCGCCCCGAGGAGGTCACCGACATGCGGCGCTCCGTGCGCGGCGAGGTCTACGCCTCCACGTTCGACCGCACGGCCGGGGAGCACATCGCGCTGGCCGAACTCGTCGTGGAGCGGGCGAAACGGCTGGTGGAGGCCGGCGAGGACGTCGTCGTGCTCCTCGACTCCCTGACCCGGCTGTGCCGGGCCCACAACAACGCGGCCGCCGCGGGGGGCCGCACCCTCAGCGGCGGTGTCGACGCCGCCGCGCTGCACGGCCCCAAGCGGCTGTTCGGGGCGGCACGCCTGGCCGAGGAGGGCGGTTCGCTCACCATGCTCGCCACGGCGCTGGTGGAGACCGGCTCCCGCGCCGACGACCTCTTCTTCGAGGAGCTGAAGAGCACCGGCAACATGGAGCTCAGGCTCAGCCGTGAGCTCGCCTCCCGCCGCCTCTTCCCGGCCGTCGACATCCAGTCCTCCGGCTCCCGCCGCGAGGAACTCCTCCTCTCCCCCGCCGAGTTGACGACGACCCGAGGACTGCGCCGGGTGCTGCGCGACCGCGACGGGCGGACCGGTCTGGAGACCCTGCTGGAGCGGCTGCGCGAGACGCCCGACAACGCCGCGTTCCTGCGCCGCGTCCAGCCCACGCTGCCGAGCGACCAGCAGCGCCCGGGGCGACCCGAACGGCCGTGAGTGCTGGGACATCCGGGTGCCGGTGGTCCCCGTTCGGCCCTCGGCAAGGTCTCGTCCTCGCCGGTTCGTTCCTAGCTTTGCGATATGACGATCGGTCTTTCTTCTCGAGCGACCCTGTCGGCCTGCGCACTGTGCGCCACGGGCATGCTGCTGCTGGCCCCCTCGGTGACGGCGGTGGGCGGGTCCGGGGCGGACCCGGGCGCCCAGGGGCAGCCGAAGGTGACGATGCCCCAGCCGGCCCTGCTGGCTCGCCAAGGCACACATGTCCGGCCCCGCGCCGGAGCGCCCGAGACGCCGGACGTCTCCGCGATGTCCTGGCTGGTCGCCGACGCCGGCACCGGTGAGGTGCTCGCCGCGCACAACGCACACGTGAAACTGCCGCCCGCCAGCACCCTCAAGACCCTGTTCGCGCTGACCGTGCTGCCCGCCGTTCCCGGCGACGTCCGGCACACCGTCAGCCACAAGGAACTGATGGGGATCGGCGAGGGCAGCAGCCTGGTAGGCGTCGTCGAGGGCAACAGCTACAAGGTGGCCGACCTGTGGCGCGGGGTGTTCCTCAACTCCGGCAACGACGCCGTGCATGTGCTCGCCGCGCTGAACGGCGGCTGGGAGCACACGGCCCGGCAGATGCAGGCCAACGCCCGCACGCTGGGCGCCCTGGACACCCGGGTCGT
Organism: Streptomyces sp. NPDC003393; assembly: GCF_053589015.1. Lineage (NCBI taxonomy): Bacteria > Bacillati > Actinomycetota > Actinomycetes > Kitasatosporales > Streptomycetaceae > Streptomyces > Streptomyces sp. NPDC003393. Next base: position 115,591 of record NZ_JBSFRB010000003.1, read on the forward strand.
CTCCCCCGACGGCTACGACGCCGACGGGCAGGTGTCCTCGGCGTACGACCTGGCGGTGTTCGGGCGGGCCGGGCTGCGCAACCCGGACTTCGCGCGCTACTGCTCCACGGCGGCGGCCGCCTTCCCCGGCACCGACGGCACGACGTACCGGATCGCCAACACCAACCGGCTGCTGACCGGCGCCAGCGGTGTGAAGCCCTACCCCGGTCTGATCGGCATCAAGAACGGCTACACCAGCAACGCCGGAAACACCCTCGTCGCCGCGGCCCACCGCAACGGGCGCACCGTCCTCGTGACCGTGATGCACCCGCAGAAGGGGGGCGGGCTCCAGGTGTACGAGGAGGCGCGCGCGCTGCTCGACTGGGGATTCGACGCCTCCGGGCACGTCGATCCGGTGGGTTCGCTGGACGCGCTGCGCCCGGTGGCCCACACGGCACAGGGGGCACCCCCGGACGGCACGCGGCGCGTGACCGCGTCGGAGCCCGCCGCGACCTTGGACTGGCCCATGACGGGCGTGGTCGCGGGCGGGGCCGGCCTGGCCGCGGCCACGCTGGTGGTCGCCCTGCGGCGCAGAGCCAAGCCGACCGCCCGTGACTGAGCCGGCTCAGAACACCGACAGTCCGGTGAGCGTGGTGAAGCGGTCCAGGGCCGCGACGCCCGCCACCGAGTTGCCCCGCTCGTCGAGACCGGGACTCCACACGCACAGCGCGCACCGGCCCGGTACGACGGCGATGATGCCGCCGCCCACTCCGCTCTTGCCGGGCAGCCCGACCCGGTAGGCGAACTCGCCCGCCGCGTCGTACGTCCCGCAGGTCAGCATGATCGCGTTGACCTGTTTGGCCTGGCTGCTGCTGAGCAGCCGGGTGCCGTCGGCCCGGACGCCGTGCCGGGCCAGGAAGGTGGCCGCCAGGGCCAGGTCGGCGCAGGACGCCGCGATCGAGCACTGCCGGAAGTACTGGTCGAGCAGGACCGGCACGGGATTGTCGATGTTGCCGTAGGACACCATCAAATGGGCGAGGGCGGCGTTGCGGTCGCCGTGCGCGGACTCGGAGGCGGCGACCTCCTCGTCGAAGTCGAGGTCCGGGTTGCCGCTCTCGGCACGCAGCAGAGCGAGCAGTTCGCCGGCCGCGTCCCCGGTGCGGGTCTGGAGGCGGTCGGTGACGACCAGGGCACCCGCGTTGATGAACGGGTTGCGCGGGATGCCGTTCTCGTACTCCAGTTGCACCAGCGAGTTGAACGGGGTGCCCGACGGCTCGCGCCCCACGTGTTCCCACAGCTCGTCACCCTCGCGGGTCAGGTCGAGGGCGAGGGTGAACACCTTCGTGATGGACTGCACGGAGAACGGCTCCCGCCAGTCCCCGACCCCGTACACCGTGCCGTCCAGCTCGGCGACCGCCATGCCGAAGGCGCGCGGGTCGCGAGCCGCGAGCGCCGGGATGTAGTCGGCGGGGCGCCCGCGGCCGGGCGTGCGCCCGACCTCCTCGGCGATGCGCTCCAGGACCGCCAGGAAGGCAGGGGCAGGGAACGACGGAGGAACGGCCATGATCGCTATTGTGCCCGCGGCCCGCTTCCGGCGCGCGGTCACGGGCTCGGAGCAGGGGTGCGCCGCGTCCCGCCAGACCCTCCGGCCGCGTCGGGTCCGCCGGCCGGGCGGCCGGCGACAGGCCGCCCTCCCGGACCGGTTCCGCGGGAGTGCGGGTGTGGTCAGGCGCAGGCCGGCTCCGTCAGCGGCTCCAGGGCGCGGACCGGGCGGACCCGGCCGACCGGGACGCCGCCGCCCAGCAGCGGCTCGCCCGCGAACTCGGTGAGCAGCTCCGCGTCGACGCCGGCCCGGACGAGAGCCGCCGCGGCGACCGGGATCCGGGCCCGGTTCGCCCCGTCGGCGATCTTCACGGCGACGGCCCTGCCGTCCGGCAGCGCGGCGACCTGGACGCCCTCGAAACCGTCCTTGGCGAGCAGTCCGGGCACGGCCCGCATCAGCGCGGCCACGTCCCGGCCCGAGCCGGAGGCCATCTCGGCGTGCTCCCGCATCGCGTCGGCCACGCGGGCCTCGGGAGTGCCGGGGGCCGCGGTGGTGACCCGGGCGAGGGCGCGGGCCAGGCCGTGCAGGGAGACGGCGAACAGGGGCGCGCCGCAGCCGTCGACCGTGACCTGTGCGATCCGCTGGCCGGTGAGGTCCTCCACGGTCGCGGCGACAGCCTGCTGGAGGGGGTGGGCCGGGTCCAGGTAGTCGTGCAGGGACCAGCCGTTGAGCGTGCAGGTGTAGAGCATGGCGGCGTGTTTGCCGGAGCAGTTCTGGGCGAGCCGGGAGGGCTTTCGCCCCTGGCGCACCCACGTGTCCCGTACGGCCGGGTCGAAGGGCAGGTCGGGGACGTTGCGCAGGTCGTCCTCGGACAGCCCGGCCAGTTCGAGGATCCGCCGGGTGCCGGCCAGATGGCGTTCCTCGCCGGAGTGGCTGGCGGCGGCGAGCGAGAGCAGGGCACCCTCCAGCGGGAGGCCGGCCCGCACCATGGCCACGGCCTGGACGGGCTTGATCGCCGAGCGTGGGTAGAAGGCCGCCTCGATGTCGCCGAGCCGGAAGTCGGCCCGGCCGTCGGCACCGAGGACGACGACGGAGCCGTAGTGGACGCCTTCGGTCACGCCGCCGCGGACGAGGTGGGCGACGGGGGCGTGGAGGGGGTCGCGGACGAGGGGTGCCGCCGCGGGCGAAATGCTGTACATCACTGCCTGCATCACTGGTGGGTGGGTGTCGTGGGCCTGCACGGGGTCACGTGCCGGGCCCTGCCGGGGTGGGGTCGGCGGGTCTGCTCACGCCTGGTTCCCGCCGTCGGCGCTCCGGTCTCGGCGCGCGGTGCGCACGATGTCGGTGAGGGTGGTCTCGACGCGGTCGAGGTGGTGGGACATCGCGGCCACCGCGTCCTGTTCGCTGCCGCCGGCGAGGGCCTCGACGATGGCGCGGTGCTCCCGGTTGGACTGCTCGCGCCGGCCGCCGAGCTCGTTCAGGAAGGCCGACTGGCGGGCCAGCGCGTCCCGGATCTCCTCGATGACCCGGCGGAACACCGGGTTCCGGGCGGCCTGCGCGACGGACAGGTGAAAGAGGGTGTCCAGCGCCACCCACGCGGTGGTGTCGGTCTCCTGCTCCATCCGCTCCAGCAGGTGGACCAGGTGGTCGAGGTCCTCGGGAGTGCGGCGCCGCGCCGCGTAGCCGGCGACCGGGATCTCGATGTGCCGGCGCACCTCCAGCAGGTCGCTGGCCGCGTAGTCACCGAAGGTGGGGTCCTCCACCGCGCCGGCGACGACGAAGGTGCCCTTGCCGGTCCTGGAGACGGTCAGACCCATGGTCTGCAGCGCCCGCAGCGCCTCGCGCAGGACCGGCCGGGAGACCGTCAGGGTGCGGCACAGCTCCGCCTCGGAGGGGAGCTTGTCCCCGACGGCGTACTCACCGCGCTCGATGGCGCCCCGCAGATGGGTGAGCACCGCTTCCATGGCGCTGACGCGTCGCGGCACCGGCCCACCTGTCTGGCTGTCTGACAGGTTCACGCGCCGATCGTGCGGGTGCCGGGCGCTTCCTGTCAAGCGAAGCGAAAAGCCCGCGTTCACTCCGCTCTCGTGCCTGAAAGCGAGCATCCGGCCGCTGATTCTGTCTTTTGGCGCTCTTCCCGGCCGCACGCGCTTCCGTCACCATGGACGGCATGGCGGAGACGATGACACCGGCTGAGACCCTGCGGTCGGACCTGATCGACCTGACGGACGTACCCCTGGCCGAATTAGGAAAGGTGCCCTTGCAGCCGGCCGCGCTGGCCGGCCTGCTGGGCGGGCTGGGGGCCTCCCCCGCTCCCCTGTGCGAGGGCAGGATGGCCGCCCTGTGCGGGATCACTCCCTGGCCGTCCACCGGTGCGCCGCATGACAGTTGAGCGCGCCTGAAAGGTTTCGGCTGCCGCTGTCGACCCTCACCGCGGTCGCCACGGGGCGGGTCGGTGACGCCGACCTCGCCCTGCTGCGATCGTCCCAGCGCAGCCGGCTCCTGCTCGCCCTGGCCGCGATCCTCGCCCACCGCGAGGAACCCGCGAAGGCACCGCGGCGCGACGCCGAGGGTCCGACGCGGCCGGCCGCGGCCTGGGACGTGCTCGTCCACGTCCAGCGCCACGACCCCTCGGCCGTCGAGGCCGTCCTGGAGGATCCCTGTGTCGGCTCATGGGCGTTTCCGCTGCTGCGCAGGCTCCGCCACGGCGCGGCGGCGGCCGGCACCCGGGTGCCGCCCTGGGCGGAGGCGTCGCTGTTCGCCGCGCTGGCGGGTGCGGCCGCCGTCCGGGCCGGGGTGCGTGCCACCGTCCGGATCCCGGCCCATCACGGACGGGTGTGGCTTCCGTCGCTGGGTGTGACCGACTCGGTGGGCCGTGGGCCGTGGGCGGTGGCGACGCTCGAACACGGTCCCCATGGCACGGTCGTCTTCGGCGGTCAGGGGTCCGTGCGGCTGCCGGACGATTGGGCACGCCCCGCCGACGGCTGGCATCCGCTGCCCCGCCCCGGCGGCTCCGGTGGACCGTACGGCGAAGGATCCGTCACGCTCGACCATCTCAGTCCGTTCCGCGACTTCCGCTCGCTGACCGACCCGGTCGCGCTGTCGCCGCGGACGCTGGAGCGCTGGCACGAGCTGCTCGCCGGCGGTGAGGCGCTGCTGCGCCGGGACCAGCCCGAGGCGCATCGCCTGGTGGCCGGCGCCCTGCGCACCATCGTGCCCGTGGACGGCCCGAGCACGCTCCAGCCGGTCAGTGCGACGGTCCCCGACGCGCACGGCGCGGTCACGATGTCCCTGCCGCTGGACGCGGCGGCCATGGCGGCGATCCTCGTCCACGAGGCCCGCCACCAGCTCCTGAGCGCCCTCGCCGACCTCACCCCGCTGTTCGCCCCCGTCCACGAGGGCCCCGAACCCACCTACTTCGCTCCCTGGCGGGCCGATGCCCGGCCGCTGCGCGGACTGCTGTTCGGCGCCCACGCCTTCACCGGTGTGATGTCGTTCTGGCTGACACAGCGCACCGCCGACCAGGACCGCGCGGAGTTCGAGTCGGCTCTGCACCACCGGCAGGTGCGGACGGCCCTCGCCCAGTTGCGGAACGCCGCCGGGCAGCTGACGCGCGCGGGCGGGCTCGTCGTCGAGGGGATCGCCGCGTCCTTCCACCGGCACGGCCCGCTGGAGCCCGTCACGACGCCGCCACGCCGGCTGGCCGAACTCGCCTACGACGACGAGCAGGCGGCATGGCGGGTGGCGCACCTCGCGGTGGACCCCGAGGAGGCCACAGCCCTGGCCCGCCGGCTGCTGGCGGGCCGACAGCCGCCCGCGCACCTGCCCCCGGCCCGGATGCGCCCGGCGGCGAGCCATGCCGCGCACCCCTCCGGCGGTCAGGCGCCCCGCACCTGGCTGGCTCGCCTGCGATGCACCGACGGTCGGGCATTCGCCGCCGCGCGGCGGGAACTGGGGCAGCCGCACGCTTCCCCGGCCGCCGTCAAGGACGCAACCCTCGGGGATGCCCTGCTGGTGGCCGACGACACGGACGCGGCCCTGGACTGGTTCCGTCGCCGGCCCGCCTCGGTCCAGGCATGGATCGGGGTGGGTCTGGCCCACCAGGAGGCCTCCTCCCGGCTGCTGCGGCAGCGCCCCGAACTGGTGCTGGCCCTGCACCACGCACTCCGGGACCTGGGCGCGAACCCGCCGGCCGCCGAGGAGCTGGCCGCCTGGCTGGACTCGCGCCCCACGCCCGCGGGCTCAGACGCTCAGGGCGTCGATGTCGCAGTTGGCCCGGATGCCGTTGGCCGCGTCCCGGGTGGCCTGGTGATCGACACCCAGCACGCGGCGGAATGAGGCGAGGGCCTTCTCGTACTGCTCCTTGGCCTCCACGGTCTGGCCCAGACCCTTGAGGTCGTAGGACAGATTGAGCCGGACGGCCAGCGTCGACGGGTGGTCCTCGCCGCGGGACTCGACGCTCTGCCGCAGCAGTTCCACGTCGATGTCGTGGGCCCGGCGCACCTCGCCCAGCGCGAAGTAGTCGCTGGCCAGGTTCGTCCGGGCGAGGATCGTGCGCGGATGCCCTTCGCTCAGCACCCGGCTGAGCCCGCTCACCGCCTCCTCGTCCAGCGCGCATGACTCCTCGATCTGCCCGAGCAGCCGCAGGGTGACCGCCAGGTTCGTGGCGGTGGCGTAGGTGTGCGGGTGTTCCGCGCCCAGCTGTTCGCGGGTGTGCGTCATGGTCTGCCGCCCGAGCGCCGCCGCTCCGGCCAGATCACCGGTCTGTCGCAGGTCGGTGGCATGGTTGAGCGCCGCACGGGCCGTGTCGAGCGACCTCTCGCCCCGGGTGCGCCGCAGCACCTCCAGGACCTTGGACGACAGTTCCAGGGCACCATGGTGGTCCCCGGCCTTGCGACGGGTGACGGACAGCTCACGGGTCACCCACACCGTCAGCGAGTACTCGTCGCCGAACATCTGCACGGCCCGCTCCCGCAGCGCCTCCTGACCCTCCAGAGCCGCCTGGAACCGGCCCAGCTCCTGCATGTCGATGTAGAGCTGGTGGAGGGTGTTGAGGGTCAGCAGATGGTCGTCGCCGAGGACCTCCACCCGCCGCTGGTAGGTGTCCTCGTCCAGGCGCAGCGCCTGTTGCAGGTCCCCTGCCAGGCGCAGGCTCACGCCGTAGTTGTGCGCGACCTCCAGCGTTCCCGGATCGTCGGGGCCGAGTTCCCGCAGTGTCGTCTCGTAGGCCTGCTGGTCCAGTTCGCGAGCCCGGTAGAAGTCCCCGCGGGTGCGCAGCACGAGCGCGAGGAAACTGAGGGCACGCTGGGTGGCCTCATGGCTCTCGCCCAGCACGCGACGGCAGCGTTCGACCAGTTCCGACTGGACCTCGTAGGCCTCCCGGTAGCGGCCGAGCCAGCGCAGGGCCTCGGCACGCACCTGGTCGACGGAGATCACGTGCTCGTGATCGTCGCCCAGCAGGCTCCGCCAGCGCCCGGCCGCTTCCTCCGCGGCTTCCAGCGCCGGCTCGTAGTCGCTGCGGGCGAGCAGGAAGCGGGCCTCGTTGAGCACGAGTTCGCGGACCCAGCCCTCCTGGCACTCGACCATGCCGGAGGCCCGGACGTGCGGCAGCAGGGCGGAGTAGCGGGGCCAGGTGCTGGATCGCTGCGGGTTGCGGGGGTCGGAGTGGGCGAGGATCTCGTGTGCGCAGTGGCGCATCTCGGCCCGCTCGTGGCTGTTCATCTGCTCGATGAGGACGCGCTGCACCAGACGGTGGACCTGGATGGTCGACTTGCGGTGGTCGATGCGGGCCAGAGCGTAGCGCCCGATCTCCCGTACCGCCCTGGCCAGCTTGATCGGGTCGTCCAGGGCGGAGCGCAGCGCCTCGGGGGCCGCGACGCCGCGTACGGCGGAGAAGAAGTCCCAGTCGATCGGCTCGGGTGCGAAGAACGCGCAGACCTGGAGCAGCTGAAGAGCGGCCGGGTGGTCCTCGCGCAGCCGGTCCAGGGAGACGTTCCAGGCGGCGGCGACCGGAAGGTCGTAGTCGGCGGGCGGGTCCACCTGGAGGAGTTCCGCGTACTTGGTCTCGAAGAGATCGAGATACTGGTGGACCGGCATTCCTGTCTCCGCCAGCCACACCGCGGCCTGCTCCACGGCCAGGGGCAGGTCGCCGAGCGAGTCGGCGAGTCTGTCGGCAGCGTCATCAGGAATCTCCGGACTGCGTCGTTTGATGAGCGCGACGCTTTCCTCACGTGCAAACACATCGACCTCTAGGGAATTGGCCAAGCTCGACCACTGGGCATTACGGGACGTCACCAGCACTCGTCCGGGCCCGTCGTTGGGGAAGAACTGCCTGACCTCGTGCGGGTTCTCCGCGTTGTCGAAGACCAGGAGCCAGTTGGAGTAGGGTTCTCCGACCCGCAGGGCCTCCAAGACAGCCGGTACGGCGCTTCGGTCGGCGCCGGCCCGCAGGTCCATCTGTTCCCCGAGTTCGATGAGGGACTGCACGATCAGGTTGGTCTGTTCGGCTGGAATCCACCAGATGAGCCGATAATCGCGACTACGGCGGTACACGTGTTCGATGGCGATCTGGGACTTCCCGACGCCCCCCATACCGTGCAGGGCCTCGGGAAGAACGGCCGTCGTCCCCTCGCTCAGACGCCTGTTCAATTGCTCCAGAAGTTCTTCGCGTCCGGTGAAATTGCGGTTCCGTTGCGGAACACTCCCCCACAATCGCGGCGGCGCATCCGTACGAGCGACGGTCGGGACGGGCTGCGACGCGGTGGACACGGAACCTCCTGGTGCTTCGTGCGACGGGACGGACTCCTGCTCGGGTGAGACAGGAGGCGGCGAGTGCTCGCCAACCGTAGTAGATACCTCACCCTGTGTCACACCGGCTGGTGCGGAGGGGTTCTCGGGTTCGCTCAGCAGACGCCTCAGACGTCCGGCGCGGGCCAGATACGGCCCGGCCAGGGCGGACAGCGCCGAGTGCAGGGGGCGCACGAAAGGGCGGGTGCGCGCGGTGACCGGCGGGTCCGCGGCATTCGGGCGCCATTCGACGAGCCGTTCCCCGCCCGCGATCGTGGTGGCGAGACGCGGCCCGAGATGCGAGGCCACCTGGCGCAGCACGCCCATCGTCTCGGCCCGGGAGCCGAGGCCCAGCAGCTCCTCACGGACGCCTTCGTCGAAGTCGTAGGAGACCTGCCGGTCGTCCTCGGCGTCGACGTGCTGATCGGTTCGGTGCAGCAGGCCGAACAACACGATCTCGGCGAGGTTCCACGCCTCGGCACCCGGCAGAGACCTCTGGATCAGGCGCATGACCGGCAGGTTGAGGGGGGCAGCGGCCAGCCGGCGCGCCAGGGCCACCGCGGTCGGCGATGCCTTGGCCATGAAGTTCCGGACCGTGTCCCGTGCGCGCGTCGCCGGGACCTCCGACCAGGGCAGTGCCTCCTGCCGGAGCACTCCCAGGTCTCCTCGCGGACTGGTGAGGAGCACAGCGGCCTCGTGCCGGCGGCCGGACGCCGCCACCATCCGCGCCCAGCGCCCGAGCGACCCCGGCGACAGCTCCAGCACGGGGACCGGCACGGCCTGCTCGGCGTGGGCCGCCGCTCGCGTGCCGAGGCCCAGGCCCGGGCCAGTGGTGCCCAGGACGCGCAGCAGCCGGTTCGGGGCGGCGACCGCGACCGTGTCCAGTTCCGCCCTCATCGCGGTCGGCAGGGTGAACTCCCAGACCTCCTGCGGCATCAGGCTGAGCACGGCGGTCGGGGACGTGCGGGCGGCCGAGCTCAGGAACGCCGCCGCGTTGCCGTTGCGCCAGGCCTGCGCGAAGCCGTCCGTCACCACCAGCACGACGTCGTCGGGCCCGCTGTCGACAGCGGGCGCCCGGCGCGGATGGCGGCGCACCACGGAGCCGGCGGCAGCCACGTCCACCGAGGTCACGGTGATGTGCCGGAACGCCGCCGTCTGTTCCAGCACTCCGCGCAACTGGCGGATGGTGCTGGTCCACAGCTCCATCGAGGGCGAGCCGTCGATCAGCAGGACGAGGCCCAGCCGGCGCTCCTCGGGCTGCCGGCAGACCGGCAGCCACAGTCCGTCCGCGGCGATCCGGTCCGCGGTTGCCTCCTCGTCCAGCTCCCACGCGTCCGGTTCCGGGCGACGCAGCCGCAGGGGCCGTAACGCACGGGCCAGGGCCAGTCCGCCACGCGGCAGGGGCACGGCAGGGGCGGGCACCGGCTCGAGCGGCCCGTGGTCGCCCGGCTCGGCCTGTCTCGGCGGCGGCCCGTCCCCACCGCCCTCGGTCTCGCCCGTCGGATCGCCGCCACGCAGTCGGAGCGCCCGCTCGACCACCTCGGTGCCCGTACCATTCAGCGCGGCGCCGTCATGTCCGGTTCCGGAGCCCCCCGGGTCCGTCCCGTTCCGCTCGGCGTCCGTCGGCATCGGGTCCGGCCGTTCCGGTTCGGGGGCGGGTGCTGCGGTTCCGGTCCCGTTGACACGCTGCGTCCGGCGACCACCTGGGGAGCGGCGGCCGGTCCGCGGGGGTGACCAGCCACGGTAGGGTGCGGCCGCGTCCTGGCAGGCCGCCAGGTACACCGCGTCCCGGACGTCCAGCCAGGAGACGCCGCTCACCGGTGGTTCGTCGGCCGAGTGGGTCATTCCGGCCTCACCGGCGGTGCCGTCCCGTCGAGCCGGTGCCAGATCGCCTCGGTGAGGCCCAGCAGTCCTTCGTCGTCCCCGGACGGGCGTGAGGCGGCCAGGTAGAAGGAGTTCAGCAGCTGGTCGATGGACAGTCCCCCGCGCTCCCGGCTGCGCCTGAGGAAGTCGGCGATCAGGGTGCCCGCCCGCTCTTCGGCCAGTTCGTCGCCGAAGTGGGCGGCGGCCATGGCCGCGAGGTCCTCGTCGCCCGGCTCGGGCATCTGAAGCAGCAGGCACCGGCGCAGGAACGCGGGAGGGAACTCCCGTTCGCTGTTCGAGGTCATCACGACGATCGGAAAGGCGCGGCACGTGACCACGCCCGAGGCGATGTCCGCCTCCCCGTCCGGATCGTCCGTCTGCACCCGGACGACGGGGCTGCGCCGCCGGGCGCGGCGCAGCTCGGGAATGGTGAACGTGCCGTCCTCGAACACGCTCAACAGGTCGTTCGCCAGATCGAGGTCGCTCTTGTCCAGTTCGTCGATCAACAGGACGCGCGGCTCCGCGTGGGGCAGCAGAGCCGTGCCGAGCGGACCGAGCTGGACGTAGTCGCCGATGTCCGGCGGGGACGTCCGCGCCTCCTCGCCCCCGGACGTGTCACCGGCTGCGGCGCGCAACGCGGCGGTGTCCTGGATCCTGCCGATCGCGTCGTACTCGTACAGCCCGCGCTGGAGGGTGGTCCTGCTGGTGATGTGCCACCGCAGCACCCTCCCCAGCCGTAACTCCCGGCTGATCCGGTAGGCGAGGCTCGACTTGCCGGTGCCCGGCCGCCCGCTGACCAGCAGCGGACGCCGCAACAGCAGGGCGGCGTTGACCAGGTCGGCCTCCGTGCGCGCGGCGCGCGGCGCGTATCCGGCGGGCTGGTGGCCACCCAGTCGGCGGACGTTCTCCTCCTCGTCGTCCGGCGGCGGGCCCACCACGGGACCTCCGTCGAACGCCCGCCAGGGCGGGGGCGGCGGGAGCAGTTCGCCCAGCGTCGTGTCGTGCAGCGGCTCACCGCTGCCGCGGTAGATCCACCAGCGCGGCCGCCCCGAGGCGCCGGCCTGCGGCCGGAACCCCTGATGCGGCAGGGAGGTGTCGTCAGGTGGCGTCACCGGCCCTCCTCCACGACCGTGGGCGCGGCCTCCTGGCTGCTGCGCGCGGGCACGACCGGCAGACGGTCGGGGTCGTCCCACAGCAGAGCCACATGACGGCCGACAACAGCGTTCTCCTCAGGATCGCGGTCCGCGGCGGTAATCCGCAACGCCTTGACCACGCCCGGCAATCCTCGCAGATCATGGCGCGCGAGCAGATCGCGCAACTGAGTGCGAAAGGCGGTGTCCGCGGGCCCCCTGCGATCCCAGAGCACCACGGGTACCCCTGCCCGCAACGCCTCTCCGAGCTCATCCGTGCGTCCATGCGCCCCGGCGGCCCTCCGTGCGCTCCCGGGAGCCGAGCTCAGGACCACCACGGCCGGGGGCGGATCGGACAGCAGGTGGGCTCTGCCGTCCTCCGGGAACCAGTGGACACGTCCGGCGTTGCCCTCGCTGAAGACCCGCCATCTGCTCCCCCAGCGGCCGTGCAGGTCGCGCCGATCGTGACGGTCCAGACTGCGCAGAACGACGTGATGTTCCTCCCCCAACACCCCACCCACTCCTTGGAAAGCCGTCTTGCGCCATCGTTCCACGCGCAGGTCCAGCAAAGCACGCGGAAGGACGAACTCGACCGCGATGTCCGTCTTCAGATATCCCCAGTCGCTCTCTGCGCGATGGATCAGTTCGCGCACGGCGCTCTCGGCATGTCCCAGGGCGATGCGGCGGTCCGTGCCCCGCTGCTGGTGCCCGGGCTGCACCCGCCACCAGTAGGAGAGCAGGACGTCCGTCGGCCGTTCGGCGTCCAGCAGCGGCCGTAATCGGATGACCAGGTAGCTCGTGGGGCTCCACACATCCGTCCGGCGTGACTCGGAAGTCTTCCTGGCCGGCTCGTCACGTATCTCGGGTTCCGGCGGGCCGAAGTCGTGCGCGTCCGCCCAGTCGGCGAGCGCGAGGTGCTGCCCGCCGTCCGCGGCCAGGGCCAGCTGCCGCAGCACCTGGAAGCAGGGAAGGCTCTCCCCCGGGCGGGCGTTGAGCGTCGCGGCGTGCAGAAAGACGGACCAGGGTTCGGTGCAGTGCGCCGGCGGGAGCGAACGCCCCCTGCCGTGCAGGAAGTCCGCGTACCAGCGCCGCAGGTCGGGCACGCGCACGCCGTCGAGCAACAGGAGGACCTCGTTCCACTCCTCGGCGGTGAACAGCTCGACCTCCCAGGCCGCGTACGCCGCCTTCAACCGCTGGATCACCGTCGTGTTGCCCTCGCGCACCTCGAGATGACGCACCAGCGGAGCCAGTCTCTCCGGCCCCTCGCACATCTCCTCCATCAGCTGCACGAGCACCGCTCGGCGGCCGCTCGGCACGGTGCTGTCCACGGCGGCCCGACTGCGCGGGCCGAACCGGCGGATGACCTGGCCCAAGGCCGTGGGGTCCAGCATCGAGCAGGCGTCCTCGACCACGTCCACCAGGTATCTGGGCAGCTCGCGCGGCTCGTCCCCGACCAGCTCCTGCGTTTCAGTCATCCGGGCCCCCCGCGGCCGGCCGTGACGCACAGCAGATCCGGTCCAGCACGGCCGCGGCCTGCTCGGCGGACCGGGAGTCCGCGCCCAGGGCCAGTACGGCGGCCCGCAGTGCGGCACAACCGCCGCGGTGGTCCACACAGCTCTGGACGAGTCCTTGCAGGTTCTGGCGGGGCCAGGGATGGTCCGGGGCCGCGCGCCGGACGGGAGCCGGCAGCTGTGCCCGCAGCAGTCGGCCGCCGTCGTGCCCGATCTGCGGCACGTCCAGCAGGGCGTCGGCAAGTTCGTACTGCTCCTCGACGGAGGGCGGATCGCAGGCCCGGGCGGGGGCGGCGGGGACGGCGGCCGCCAGCGGCGGCCACAGCCTGGTGACCGCCTCCACGGGCAGCATCCAGGCGACCTTCGCCGTGCGGTCGGTGAGGGCCGCGGTGACGATTCCGACCAGACGCCGGTCGGCCGGGTCCCAGACCCCCGCCCCGCTGAAGCCCCTCTCGACCGGTGCGCCGGTCATGTGCAGGCCGTCGAGCTGCACCCAGTCCGGGCAGGCCCCGCCCCGGCCGGCCGGGCGCGCCGTCGCGACGAGTCCGGCCGGCGCGCCCCGGGGATAACCCACGATCGCGACCCGTCGGCCGTCCGCGGGGCTGTGCGCGGCCACCGGCAGCGGGGCCGCGCCCCGCGGAAGCCGGTGCCCGCCCTCGTGGAGCGCGAGAACGGCCAGATCACCCCGGTCGGTCAGTAACGCCCCCGGAGCAGGGCTGTCGAGCGGCGGGGGTGGTGACCAGGCCTCCGTAAGGACGTCCGCACGTGCCGACCATCCGCGACCGGGAAGGTCGACGACCAGGTGCCCGGCGTCCTGCCGCGCTTCCGGACGTGCCCCGTCGTCCAGCCCGAGGGCCGCCGTCACCACATGCGCGCAGGTCAGTACGCACAGCCCGGCACCGGCCGGTGCGACCAGCGCCCCGGCGCCCCAGACGGCGCCGTCCTCGGACAGTATCCGGACTTGCCCTCCCTCTGGCCCCACAGTGATCGTCTCCCCCATACGTCACGCATGTGCCCGAACCCGTTCCCTCAGTGTAAGAGGGCGTTCCTCTTCGGTTTTCGGTTGTGCGCCGGAGGATTCCGGGCCGCCCCGCCCCGCGCCGGTCAGGATTCGAGCATGCCCGTGCCCAGCAGGCCGAACAGCAGGACGCCGACGACGATCCGGTAGAGCACGAAGGCGTTGAAGGAGTGCTTGGCTACGAACTTCAGCAGCCAGGCGATGGAGGCGTAGGCGACGACGAAGGAGACGATCGTGCCGACGGCCAGCGGCGCGGCGCCCACGCCCGCGCCCAGGGCGTCCTTCAGCTCGTACAGGCCGGCGCCCGTGAGGGCCGGGATGCCGAGGAAGAAGGACAGCCGGGTGGCGGCGACACGGTCCAGGTCCAGGATGAGCGCGGTGGACATGGTGGCGCCGGAGCGGGAGAAGCCGGGGAAGAGCAGGGCGAGGATCTGGGAGGAGCCGACCAGCATCGCGTCCTTGAAGGACGTGTCGTCCTCGCCGCGCTTGTGCCGGCCCATCTGGTCCGCGCACCACATCACACCGCTGCCGGCGATCAGCGAACCGGCGACCACCCACAGGGAGGCCAGCGGGCCCTCGATCAGGGGCTTGGCCGCGAGGCCCACCGCGACGATCGGGACGGTCGCGCAGATCACCCACCAGGCGAACTTGTAGTCGTGGTGGTAGCGCTCCTCGCGGTTGGTCAGGCCGCGCAGCCAGGCGGACACGATCCGCACGATGTCCTTGAAGAAGTACACGAACACGGCGGCGATCGCCCCGACCTGGATGACGGCGGAGAATCCGACCACCGAGTCGTCGTCGACCGGGATGTCCATGAGCCCCTCGGCGATCTTGAGGTGGCCGGTGGAGGAGACGGGGAGGAACTCGGTCACCCCCTCGACGACTCCGAGGACGACGGCCTGACCGACGGAGATGGCACTCATGGGATCCAGTTCTGGGAAGAGTGGGTCGACAGTGTTGGAGACGGTCCGTGCGTTGCAGAGACTCTTACCAGGCCGAAGTGAAGTCCCGGTGACCTACGACCTACGCCCACACGGCCTGTGCCATCCAGACTCCGGCGAATGCGGCACCCAGGCCGACAACGACACTCGCGGCGGCGTTGGCGGCGGCGTAGAGCCCGGCGCCGGTCTCGGTCAGCCTCAGGGTCTCGTAGGAGAACGTCGAGTACGTCGACAGGGCCCCGCACAGGCCCGTGCCCAGCAGCAGCTGCACGTGCGGACCGGCGGCGCCGGCCGAGACAGCACCGGTCAGCAGCCCGAGGACCAGGCAGCCGGTGATGTTGACCACGAACGTGCCCCAGGGGAAGACCGAGTCGTGGCGGGACTGCACCGCGCGGTCGGTGAGATAGCGCAGGGGGGCGCCGACCATGGCTCCCACGGCCACCAGCAGCCAGTTCACGACGACCTCTTGCCCTTCCCGCCGGCGTCGCCCGGATCGGCGAGGCCGGATCCCGCCCCGCCGCCGTGGCGCGCGCCGCCGTGTCCGCGGCCGACGTACCGGATGACCTCGCAGTCGTCCAGCATGACGAGCCCCTCGGTGACCAGCTCGTCCAGCTGCGGCAGGAAGGTCCGCACGCGCTCCTCGGTGTCGACGATCACGACCGCCACGGGCAGGTCCTCGCTCATCGACAGCAGCCGTGAGGTGTGGATGAGGGAGGAGGCGCCGAAGCCCTCCACGCCCCGGAAGACGCTCGCGCCGGCCAGGCCGGCGGCGTGCGCCCGGTGCACGATCTCCGAGTAGAGCGGCTTGTGGTGCCAGGTGTCGTTCTCGCCGATGAGGACGGTCACGCGCAGCGCGCTGCCGGTGAGCCTCGTCATGGCTGCCTCCACTTCAGTACCCGGCGGGCCGCCGTCACGGCGAGCCACACCGCCGCGAGTGCCGCGCACAGGGTCGCGGCGAGGTAGGCCAGGCCGGTGCCGGCGTGGCCGGAGTCGGTCAGCTTCTGGATGTCGACGGCGTAGGTGGAGAAGGTGGTGAAACCGCCGAGCACGCCGGTGCCGAAGAAGGGCCGGACCAGGCGATGGGCGGCCCATACGTCGGTGATGACCACCATGAAGACGCCTATCACCGCGCAGCCGACGACATTGGTCCACAAGGTCGCCCAGGGAAAGCCGCCGGGCGGCGTCGGCCACCACAGCGAGGCCGCGTAGCGGCCGAAGGCGCCGAGCACCCCGCCGAGCGCCACCACCGCGACCACCGGCGCCTGGGCGCGCCAGGCGTGCCGCCGCGCCGGGCGCCCGGTGCGCAGGCTCGGGCTCTCGGTCTCGGGGGCTGTCATCGTCGTACGTCTCCTACTCGCCCGGGCCTCGCGGACATGCGGGGCCGCTGCCTTCGCAAGTAGGGACCGTTGGCGGCGACGGCGCCGCGGTTCGGGTACGGCGGGCCCCACCGCCGCGCCGCGTCGGTGACCGCGGCCGGGCAACAGGTTAGCGCCGGGCGGCGGGGCGGGTCACGCCGAGGCGCCCCGTCGAGGTCACCAGCCCTCGTCGAGGTCACCAGCCCTTCTCGAACAGGCGGGCCACCTCGGCGATGCGGAGCTCGTCACGCCGGTAGTAGGTGCGGCGGCGGATCCGGCGGGTGCGCAGCAGGCCGAGGTCGGCGAGCAGGGCGAGATGCGTCTCGGCGACGCGCCGAGGTATGCCGAGGGCGGCGGCGACGGCCGCGGCGGTCGCGCCGTGCTCGGCCGGACGGCTGCGGCGGTCGCGCTGCCGTGACCGCTGCGGGGGGACGTACGTGGCGGGGTCCTTGAGCCACTCCAGGATGACCAGACGTGTCCGGCCGGCGGGAGTCCTCAGCATCTCCGCCTCCTGTCGTCGAGGCCGCCCCGTCCTGAGGTTTTCCCACTGTGGTGCGGACCGACCCGTCGTGTCCGGGACTCGACGGCGCTTGTCCGGTACCTGGCGGAGGCGGCCGCGCCCGGATCGGCGGCCCGGTGCGGACCGGCCGCCCGGCGCGGAACCGGCGGCGGCAGTCCTCGCCCGGACGGCGGTCGCCGGTCCATGCACGCGCATGCACCGGCACTACCATGCGACCTATGGGAGCGAACGCGGCCGGGGCCCGGCTGGAGGAGCAGTGGCGGGGCATCCTGTCGGTGCACGCGCGGACGATGTGCGAGATCGACCGCGTGCTGCATCCGTACGGTCTCGGCGCGAGCGACTTCGAAGTGCTCGACATCCTGGCGTCCGGGTCGGACGGCGCCGCCGGAGCCGCCGGGCCGGAGGGACCCTCCGAAGCGGCCGGGGCGGGCGAGGAACACCGGCATCACCGGGTGCACACCCTCGCCGACCGGGTCCACCTCAGCCAGAGCGCGCTGTCCCGGCTGCTGGGCAGGCTGGAGAAGGACGGGCTGGTGCAGCGGGCGGTGTGCGCCAGGGACCGGCGCGGGGTGTGGGTCTCGCTCACCCGCAAGGGTCGTGACCTGCACGCCGAGGTGCTGCCGCTGCAACGCGCGGTGCTGGCGCGCACGCTGGGCGGCGACCGGTGACGAGGGACGGCGCGCCGAGTTCCGCCCGTCCCGTGTCCGCTCCGCCCTGCGTGTCCGGTCGACCTCGTCGGTCCTGCCGGGTCCGCCTCAGCCCTGCGGCCGGGCGAGCAGGGTGCGGACGCCCTCCGAGGTGAGCGTCAGTCCGTGCGGGGAACTGGCGTCGATGGTCAGCGACAGGTCCTCGGCGGGCCACTGGGAGGCCAGGGCCCCGAGGGGCACCATCCGGTAGCGGGAGACGAACGGCAGCAGTTCCGACATCTCGAGTTCCGAGGTGAACACGGGCACCACCGGCACCCCGCCCGGTTGCTCCAGTACTGGCAGCGCCACCGCAGACGGGTTGGTCGCCTCCTCGTCGCTCACGTCGTCGGGTACGGGGATCAGCACGTCGCTCCCGGCGAGCGCGTCCAGCGCCGCCGTGTCCTCGGCGTTCTCGGCGAGCACGTCCAGCGCCCGCTGGGCGAGCGTGGGGGTGTTGTCGTGCGCGGGTGTGTCCATGGCAGATTCCCTGGTAGCGGTGGTCGTGCGGCCCGCCCGGAGGTGGTCGTGGCGCCGGCCCCCGGTACGGCCCTGGTCGCGTACCCGACCACGCCCGGCGCAATCGTCCCGGCCCCGCGGAATCCTCGGAGCCTCGCGCCGCGCGGACCCGTGGGAGCGGCCCGGCCGGCCCGGCACCGCGCGGGGTTCGGCGGCGGCCCGGCGTGCCGGGCCCGAATCGGCCGGCGGGCAGGTGGTTACTCATACCGCGGGGTTCGGAGATGAGCCCCGGGGCTCTCCGCGCCGGACGTCGCGGAGAGCCCGCCCGTCGCGGGCGCGCCGCGGCGTCAGTGCGGGGGGCCGGGCTCGCGGACCCAGCCCAGGGACCGTTCGACGGCCCGCTGCCAGCTCTCGTACTCCCATGCGCGCCGTTCGGGGTCCATGTCGGGCAGCCACTGGGCGGCCCGGTGCCAGTTGCGGCGCAGGACCTCCAGGTCGGACCAGTATCCGGCGGCGAGCCCGGCGGCGTAGGCGGCGCCGAGGGAGACCGTCTCGGACACCAGCGGCCGCACGACGGGTACGTCGAGGACGTCGGCGAGCAACTGCATGAGCAGGTTGTCCGAGGTCATGCCACCGTCCACCTTGAGCTCCCGCAGCGCGAGCCCGGAGTCGGCGTTGATGGCGTCGACGACCTCCCGGGTCTGCCAGGCGGTGGCCTCCAGCACGGCACGCGCGAGATGGCCCTTGGTGATGTAGGAGGTGAGGCCGACGATGACCCCGCGCGCGTCGCTGCGCCAGTGCGGGGCGAACAGGCCGGAGAAGGCGGGGACGATGTAGCAGCCGCCGTTGTCCTCCACCGTGCGTGCCAGGGTCTCGATCTCGGGCGCGGTGCTGATCATGCCCAGCCGGTCGCGGAACCATTGGACCAGTGAGCCGGTGACCGCCATCGGGCCCTCCAGCGCGTACACCGTGGGCTGGCCGGCGATCTTGTAGGCCACGGTGGTGATCAGGCCGTGCCGGGAGCGCACCAGGTCGGTGCCGGTGTTCATCACCAGGAAGCTGCCGGTGCCGTAGGTGCACTTGGCCTCGCCGGGCGAGAAGCAGGTCTGGCCGAACAGGGCGGCCTGCTGGTCGCCGAGGGCGGCGGTGATGCGGACGCCGGGGAGCAGCGCGCGGGCCTCGCCGTAGCTCTCCGCGGAGGACCTGATCTCGGGCAGCAGGGTGGGCGGCACGCCGAAGAACTCCATGAGTTCCGGGTCCCAGGTCAGGGTCCGGATGTTGACGAGCATGGTGCGGCTGGCGTTGGTGGGGTCGGTGATGTGCAGACCGCCGTCGGTGCCGCCGGTCAGGTTCCAGATCAGCCAGCTCTCGATGGTGCCGAACAGCACATCGCCGTCCCGGGCGCGCTGTTCCAAGCCCTCCACGTGGTCGAACAGCCAGCGGATCCGGGGGGCGGAGAAGTAGGTGGAGGGCGGCAGGCCGCACCGGTCGAGGAAGAACTCGTCGCCGGGCCGGTCCCGGAGCGTGTCGACCAGCGGCGCGGTGCGGGTGTCCTGCCAGACGACGGCCCGGCTCAGCGGGGTGCCGGTGCGCCGGTCCCACAGCACCGTCGTCTCGCGCTGGTTGGCGATCCCGACGGCCGCGATCCGTTGGGCGTCCACACCCGCGCTCGCGAGCGCCTCGGGCACGATGCGCCGGACGTTGCGCCAGATCTCGAGGGCGTCGTGCTCGACCCAGCCGGGCCGGGGGAAGTGCTGCTGGTGCTCCCGCTGGGCGACGGACACCAGGCGCCCGCGATGGTCGAACAGGATGCATCGTGTGGACGTGGTGCCCTGGTCGATGGACATCACATACCGCTCAACCATGTTCGGACCGTCCTTCCGATGCGTCGCGCACGTGGGAGGCCTCGACGGTGAGACCGCCCGGCGGAGGGCTGCGGGACTACCAGCGAACCGCCCCCAGATCCCGGGAGATCGCCCGGGACGCCTCCCGGAGCAGTGCGATCAGCGCGGGCAACGGCCGGCCCCTGGGGTCGCAGATCCGCTCGACGGCACCGGACAGGCCGATGGCGCCCACGACGAGACCGCCGTGGCCGCGGATCGGTGCGGCGATGCCGGCGTCTCCCATGCTCATCTCCTGCACCTCGGCTCCCCAGCCGTTTTCGCGCACCTCGGCCAGCGCCCGGTCCAGGTCCTCCCGTACGACGAGGGTGTGGCGGGTGTAGGCCTCCAGGCCGTCCGGGGGCATCGGGCCGAGGGTGGCGGTGCCGAAGGCCAGCAGGACCTTGCCGAGCGAGGAGGCGTGCAGCGGCAGCAGCGCGCCCACGTCCAGGGTCTGGAGGGTGTCGTCGGGCCGGAAGACGTGGTGGACGATGAGGACCTTGCCCTCCAGGGGCGTGCCCAGGCGGACGGCCTCGCCGCTGCGGGCGGCCAGCGCGTCGGCCCAGTTGATGGAGCGCGAGCGCAGTTCGTTGACGTCGAGGTAGCTGGTGCCCAGGTGCAGTAGCGCGGCCCCCAGTTGGTACTTCCCGGTGGCCTCGTCCTGCTCGACGAAGTCGACGTGCTGGAGGGTGCGCAGAATGCCGTGGGCGGTGCCCTTGGCCAGCCCGAGGGACGACGCCACCTCGCCGAGCCCGAGCCTGCGGGGCCCACCGGCGAGCAGGCGCAGGATCGCCGCCGCTCGTTCGATGGACTGGACGGGTCCGGCCATACGGCGATTTTAGTCCTGTTCGCCCCGGTGGGAGCTGGCGTTCGGCAATGCCGACCGCCGCGCGTTGACCGGGCACGCATCCGTTTCCTAGCGTGCTTTGTCGCGCCCGGCTCCCGGTCGGCAGCGCCGCCCGGAGAAAGAGGGGACACCATGTCCGTAGCGCAGCTCGACGCCGCGCCTCTCAGGGAGGTGGACCACGCCTTCCCGCTGCCGCACACGCCCGGTACCGTGTCGGCCGTCCGCCATCGCGTCAGCGCGCTCCTGGGCGTGTGGGACCTGCCCACCGAAGCCGCCGACGACGTGCTCCTCGTCGTCTCGGAACTCGTCACCAACGCGCTCGTGCACGCCGTGCCGCCCGCCACGCTGCGCCTGTGGCGGCTGCCCGTGGACGGCCGATGGGCCGTCCACGTCGAGGTGACCGACCTGGGGCCCGCGGCGCCGCCCGGGCCGGCGGCCGCGCCGGATCCGGACGAGCACGGCCGGGGCCTGGACATCGTCACCGCGCTGTCGGCCCGGTGCGGGATACGCACGGACCGCGGCCGGACCAGCCGCTGGGCGGAGGTGCTCGCCGACTGAGCCCTCGGCCGGGCCGCCACCGAACCCGAAGACGGAGGATTCGCCGGAGGTGATCCGGCGCCGACCCGGATTCGGCCATGTCGCCGCGCTTGCGCCGCGCGCCGGCCGGACACGCCGTACCGCACCCCGTACCGGGCGCGCGCCGAGCGGCGGCTCAGTCACGGCCGGACGGCGCCGCCGTGGTGCCGCGCACCTCCAGGACGGGCACGGTCAGGTCCACGGTACGCGAGCGGCCCGGGTCCTCGATGCGATCCAGCAACCGCTGCGCCGCGCGCCGGCCCAGGTCGTGGCCGGCGTTGTCCACCGTGGTCAGCCACAGATGCCGCAGCCGGGACAGGTAGGTGTTGTCGTATCCGGCCAGGGAGAGGTCGCGGGGCACTTCAAGACCGCTCTCCTCGGCCGCCGACAGCGCGCCGACGCAGGTCATGTCGTTGACGGCGAAGACGGCGGTGGGCCGTTGCGGGCGGCCGAGCAGGCGCACGGTGGCCCGGTAGCCGCCTTCCTCGGTGAAGTCGCCCTGCTCCACCACCGCCGTGTCGCCCAGACCGCTCTCGCGCATGGCGGTCTCGAAGCCCCGCCGGCGCAGGTCGCCGACCGCGCCCCGCCCCGCGATGTGCGCGATGCGCCGGTGACCGAGGCCGATGAGGTGTTCGGTGGCCAGCCGGGCGCCGTGCTCGTCGTCGCCCGCGACCACGTCCACCCCGGGCAGTTCGGGTTCCCGGGCGCCGGCGACGACGGTGGGCACCCGTTCGGCCGCCGTGCGCAGCGCCGAAGGGTCCTGGAGGGTGCCGACGGCGACCACACCGTCCACGCGCAGGTCGGTGAACGTACGGGTGAGGTCCTGTCCCAGACGCCGGTTGAGCCGTCCGTCCGCGAGCAGCACGTGCAGGCCGCTGTCGTGGAGGCGGGTGTTCAGGCCGTCGAGGAGTTCGACGAACCAGGGGTTGCGCAGGTCGTTCAGCAGGACACCGACGGTCCGGGTGCGCCGTTCGCTGAGGCTGCGGGCGGCGGCGTTGGGCCGGTAGCCGAGTTCCTCGATCGCGGCGAGGACGGCCCGCCGCTTGTCGGGACGCACGCTCTCGGAGCCGCGCAGCACCAGCGAGACCAAGGACTTCGACACACCGGCCCGCGCGGCCACGTCACGGATGGTCGGAGGTCGCACGCGATGGACCGTTCCATAGGCGGGCGGTGCTTGTAAAGGGTGACTGAGACGCCGGGACGGACACCTCACGGCGCCTTGACACCCGACGGGAGCGGCGGTCATGGTGAGCCAGGTTCTTGGATCGGTCCAAACGGGCTCGGTCCACCGAGGGTGCCGCGAAGAAGGGCTGCCATGGTGAACTCGCTGGGCGTCGCCGTCGTCGGATTCGGCTGGATGGGGCGGGTGCACACCCAGGCCTACGTCCGCGTGGCCCACCACTTCCCGGAGCTGACCGTCCGTCCGCACCTGGTCGCGGTCGCCGACGAGGTGCCCGGACGGGCGGACGAGGCGGCCGGGCGGTACGGCTTCGACTCCGCGACCCGCGACTGGCGGGAGATCGCCGCCGACCCCCGGGTGCGGGCGGTCAGCATCACCGCGCCGAACTTCCTGCACCGCGAGATCGGTGTGGCCATGGCCGGGGCCGGCAAGCACATCTGGATCGAGAAGCCCGTCGGCCTCACCGCCGACGACGCCCGCGCGGTCGCCGACGCGGCCGCACTAGCCGGTGTGCACGGCACCGTCGGCTTCAACTACCGCAACGCGCCGGCCGTCGCCACCGCCCGCGAGATGATCGCCGCCGGTGAGATCGGCGCGGTCACCCATGTCCGCATCCGGCTGTTCAGTGACTACGCCGCCCACCCCGAGGGTGCGCTGACCTGGCGGTACGAGCGCCGGCGCGGCGGCAGCGGAGTCCTGGGCGACCTGGCATCCCACGGCGTGGACCTCGCCCGCCACCTCATCGGCGAGATCGACTCGCTGGCCGCCGACACGGCCGTGTTCCTGCCCGAGCGCGCCCGCCCCGCCGGCGCCACCGCCGGTCACGCCCGCGCGAGCGGCGGCGAGCTCGGCCCCGTAGAGAACGACGACTACGTGGGCTGCCTGCTGCGCTTCGCCTCCGGAGCCCGCGGGGTGCTGGAGGCCTGCCGGGTCTCGGTCGGCGAGCAGAACGCCTACGGGTTCGAGATCCACGGCACCACGGGCGCGCTGTTCTGGGACTTCCGCCGCTTGGGCGAGCTCGGCGTCAGCCGCGGCAGCGCGTACCAGGACCAGCCCGTCAGCACCGTCTACGTCGGCCCCGGGCACGGCGCGTACGCCGCTTTCCAGCCCGGGGCGGCCAACGCCATGGGCTACGACGACCTGAAGGTCATCGAGGCCCACCACTTCCTGCGCTCCGTCGCGGAGGGCACCGCCCACGGCGCGACCCTCGCCGACGCCGTCGCCGCCGCGACGGCCCTGGACGCCATGACCGTCTCCGCACGGGAGCGGCGGTGGGTGACGATGGTCTGAGCCGCCGGACGGGGCTGTCACCCCGCGGAGGACACAGCGGGCTTGTCACCCCCTGTCGTGCGGGGCGCGCCGACCACTTTTGAACACGTTCAACTCTCTGGGCTACAGTCGCTCCCACCGACAGAGGGGGTCGACGTCGATGAAGATCGTGCTGCCCGGCGGGACCGGACAGGTGGGGACGGTGCTGGAGCGCGCGCTGGGCGCCGCCGGGCACGAGGTCGTGGTGCTGAGCCGACGCCCCACGCGCCCGGGACAGGTCCTGTGGGACGGGCGGACGCTGGGGCCGTGGGCCAAGGTGATCGACGGCTGCGACCTGGTGGTGAACCTGGCCGGGCGCAGTGTCAGCTGCCGTTACACGCCCGCCAATCTCCAGGCGATGATGGACTCCCGGGTCGACTCGGCACGGGTCGTGGGCGAGGCGATCGCCGCCGCCGCACGGCCGCCGCGCGTGTGGCTGCAGATGAGCACGGCCACCGTGTACGCCCATCGCTTCGACGCGCCCCACGACGAGCGCAGCGGGGTGATCGGCGGGGCAGAACCCGGCGTTCCGGGTTATTGGGCCTACAGCGTCGAGATCGCCAAGGCCTGGGAGCGGGAGCAGGAGCGGGCCGGCACCCCGCACACCCGCAAGGTCGCCCTCCGTTCCGCCATGGTGATGAGCCCCGACCGGGGCGGTGTCTTCGACGTGCTGCTGCGGCTGGCCCGTCTGGGTCTGGGCGGCCCGGTGGCGGGCGGCGGCCAGTACGTGTCCTGGATCCACGAGCAGGACTTCGTCCGCGCGGTGGAGTTCCTGGCCGCCCGCGAGGACATCGCCGGGCCGGTGAATCTGGCGGCGCCGAACCCCCTGCCGCAGCACGCCCTCATGCGCGAGCTGCGCGCCGCGTGGGGTGTCCCGGTGGGGCTGCCCGCGACGGCGTGGATGGCGGAGATCGGCGCCTTCGTGCTGCGCTCGGACACCGAGCTGCTGCTGAAGAGCCGACGTGTCGTGCCCGGCCGTCTGCTCGAGGCGGGGTTCGCCTTCGACCACCCCAGGTGGCCGCAGGCCGCCGCGGACCTCGTCCGACGCGTCCGGGCCCGGCCCGGCGCCCGGCGCCGCGGCCGGTAGCGGACGCGCGCCCGTGGCCCGCCGGCCGCACGTCGGCCGGCACCGGCCGGAGCCCCGCGCCCGCCCGGCGGTCCGAGCGGCGGGATTCGGCGCGCGCGATCCGTTCGGGACTGGTGTGCTGGAGATGGGGGTGCGGGTCGGAAGCCGTATCGGACCGGGAGAGTCGGACATGAGTACCTACAGAGTCGCCCAGGCGACCGCTGCCGGTGGATCGTTGGAGCTCGCCGAGCGCGAGGTGGCGGAGCCGGGTCCCCGGCACGTGCGGATCGCCGTGGAGGCCTGCGGCGTCTGCCACAGCGACGCGTTCTTCGTGGACGCGGCGGTGCCCGGCATCCAATTCCCGGTGGTCCCCGGACACGAGATCGCCGGCCGGATCGACGCGCTCGGCGAGGGCGCGACGGAGTACGGCTGGCAGGAGGGCGACCGGGTGACGGTCGGCTGGTTCGGCGGCAGCTGCCTGCACTGCAAGCCGTGCCGGCAGGGCGACTTCATCGTGTGCGAGAAGCTCAAGGTGCCTGGCTGGACGTACGACGGCGGCTTCGCCGAGCGGGTGATCGCGCCGGTCGACGCCCTGGCCCGGATCCCCGAAGGGGTGGCCGCGAGCGACGCGGGGCCCATGGCGTGCGCCGGCGTGACCGTGTTCAACGGGCTGCGGCGCAGCGCCGCACGGCCGGGCGACCTGGTCGCGGTGCTCGGCATCGGCGGTCTGGGGCACCTGGGAGTGCAGTACGCGGCGGCCATGGGCATGGAGACGGTGGCGATCGCCCGGGGCGCCGACAAGGCCGAGATCGCCAAACAGCTGGGTGCCCACCACTACATCGACAGCACGGCGGGCACTCCCGTCGCCGAGGCGCTGCACTCCCTGGGCGGCGCGAAGGTCGTCCTGGCCACGGCCGGCAGTTCCGAGGCCATCGCGGCGACCGTGGACGGGCTCTCGCACCGCGGCGAACTGGTCGTCATCGGCGCGGTACCCGAGCCGCTGGGGATCAGCCCGTTGCAGCTCATCATGGCCGGCAAGGTGGTCCGCGGTCATCCGTCCGGTACCGCGCAGGACGTGCAGGACACCATGGCTTTCAGCGCGCTGCACGGGATCCGCCCGATCACCGAGACGGTGCCGCTGGAGCAGGCCGACGAGGCGTACCGGAAGATGCTCTCCGGCGCCGCCCGGTTCCGTATGGTGCTCACCACGGCGTGACGCGCCCGGGCCCGCGGGGTCGGGGCCCGCGACGCGGGCCGGCAGGCACGCGTGCCCGGCCGCGGGCTCCCGCGGCACTCGTGATGGCCACGAGCCCGGCCCCGCCCGGCAGTTCGGCGACCCGTTCACCAACTCCCGCGACGGCCGGGGACGGCGACCACTTCACGGACCACGGCTGATCCCGGCGGCCGGTCGCGGCCCCGGGGTTCCAACCCCGCAGCCGGGCCCGCACCCTGGCGTGTTGGCCGCCGGACGCTACTCCTCGTCCTGGGTGCTGCCGCGGGTGCGTCCGGGCTCGGGCGGCACGCCTTCCTTGGCGCGGGCGGTGAGGACATCGCCGACGAACAGGTCGTAGGCGAGCACCCCGACCACACCGCCGACCAGCGGACCGACGATGGGGATCCACCAGTAGTGGCTGAACGAACCGGCCATGGACCCCGGTAGCGCGAGATCGCCCCACCCCGCGGCGAACGTGAACAGCCGGGGGCCGAAGTCACGGGCCGGGTTGATGGCGTATCCCGCGTTCGCGCCGAAGGAGATGCCGATCGCGGCGACGACGAACCCGATCACCAGCGGCCCGAGGTTGGCCTTCACCGCGGTGTTGCGCAGGTCGATGACCGCCGCGATCAGCATCAGCAGCAACGCGGTGCCGACGATCTGGTCCACGAGCGGGCCCCAGACTCCGCCGTGGAAGTAGGGCGCCGGGAAGGTCGCGAAGATGGAGAACGAGGCGACGGTGTGCCCGTTGGTCTTCGGCCCCTTCATCGCCGCGTCGAAGGTGTTGATCGCGTCGTGGTACACGGCGTACACCAGGGCCGCTCCGGCGAAGGCGCCGACCAGCTGCGCGCCCCAGTACGGGAGCACCTTCGCCCACGGGAACCTGCGCCGCACCGCGAACGCCAGCGTGACCGCGGGGTTGATGTGAGCGCCGCTGACGCCGCCGGCCACGTACACGCCGAAGACCACGGCGAACGCCCAGCCCCAGGCGATCAGCAGCCAGTCCCCGGCTCCCAGGAAGAAGGTGGTGGGCCCCTCCGTCCGGCCGGATCCCGGCAGCGCCGCGACGGCCATGGCGACCGAGCCGCAGCCGAGGGCGATGAGGACGAAGGTCCCCAGGAACTCGGCCAGGCATTCACCCCACAGACCCCCACGGCGCCTGAGACGCGACGGCTTGATCAGGGGCGGTATCTCTACAGCCATATAGGCCCCCTCGACGAACGGTCCGGCCCGCGGGCCGGCACAGCCCTGCTTCGGGCGGCCCCGCGATGATGCGCAGTCGCGGCCCCGCGTCACTGCTCAGTGTGCGCGTCCGTACGGGCTGTGGCCACTCGGCTGACAAGGGTTTCCGGCCGGGACGTGCTCCGCGATCACCGCGCGGGCCCGCGACGCGCGTGAAGGGCCGGACGAGTGAACTCCATACGGGTGATCCCGCCGCCCGTCCCGGCAGGCGCGGGGGCCGGGAATCCAGCGGCGTGACGGGCCGTCCCGACCCGGCGGTGATCCGCGGCAGGCCGGCGACACGGATGGCAACGATGCTCCGACGGCACGAGACTGATTCATGCTTTGGTGATCAGCCTTCGTGATCAGGCCACAACGGATCGAGTGACAACGGATTCAGCCACAAGGGACTCGGACGACGACGAACGGCCTCGGGGACCGGTCACGCCAGGCCGGTGGTTTTCGACCTTTCCTCAGGGAGCACGCATGGTGGAGAAGTCTGCCGACATCCTGATGCCCGAGCCGGACGGACCCCCCATCGCCCCAGGCGGAAGCACCGCGCCGACGACGGCGGACACCGAGCGGGAACTCGCCGGCATCCTGGCAGACCTCGTGGACGCCGACGATGTGCCGCCGGACAGCCACTTCTTCACCGATCTCGGCGCGAACTCCCTGGTGATGGCCCAGTTCTGCGCACGGGTGCGGAAGCGGGCGGACCTGCCGTCCGTGTCCATGAAGGACATCTACCGGTGCCCCACGGTCCGCGACCTGGCGGCCGCGCTCTCCCGCCCCGCGTCCGCGCCCGCCGCATCCACCGCCGCACCGGCCCCCACCCCGGAGTCCGCGTCACCCCCCGGACCCCCGGTGCGGCCGGCGCCTTCCGCGTCCTCACCGGCACCGCCGCCCGCCCGGGACGCACCGGCCGGCACGGTGCGCTACCTGCTGTGCGGGACCCTGCAACTGCTGGCCTTCGTCGGCTACTCGTTCGTGGTCGGGATGGCGACCGCCGAGGCCTACGAATGGGTCGCCTCGGCACCGGGTCTCCTGGACATCTACCTGCGGTCGCTCGTGTGCGGTGGCTCCGGCTTCCTCGCCGTGTGTGCCTTCCCGGTGGCGGCCAAGTGGATTCTCGTCGGACGCTGGAAGGCCGGCGAGTTCCCGCTCTGGGGACCGGCCTATCTGCGGTTCTGGATCGTCAAGGCGCTGCTGCACGCCAATCCCATGATCCTGTTCGTCGGCAATCCGCTCTACGTGATGTACCTGCGGGCGCTCGGCGCACGGATCGGCAAGGACGTCACGATCCTCTCCCGCTCCGTTCCGGTCTGCACCGACCTGCTCACCATCGGCGCCGGCACGGTGATCCGCAAGGACGCGTACTTCCTCTGCTACCGCGCGCATGCCGGACGCATCCAGACCGGCCGGATCACCCTCGGGCAGGACACGTTCGTCGGCGAGAAGACGGTGCTCGACATCGACACCGCCATGGGCGACGGGGCCCAGCTCGGACACGCCTCCGCCCTCTACCGGGGCCAGGAGATCCCTTCCGGCGAGCGCCGCCACGGCTCCCCGGCCCAGCCCACGCAGGTCGACCACGTGCGGGTGCCCCCGGCCCGGTGCGGCACCCTGCGGCGGGCCTGCTTCGCGGTGTCCTCCCTGCTCCAACTGCTCCTGATCTATCTGCCGCTCGCCGTCGGCGGCGTGTACATGGTGTTCGCCGAGGTCCCGGCGCTCGGCGAACGGCTGGACGACCGGACGCGGGCCGCCTCGACCGGGGAGTTCGTCACCGACACGCTGATCGTGGCCACGGTGCTGTTCCTCGGGGGCGTCGTCCTGGGCCTGGCCGCCCTGATCACCGTGTCCCTGCTGGTGCGCCTGGTGGTCAGGCCCGACCGGACCTATCCCCTCTACGGCTTCCGCTACGCCGCCCACCGGCTGACGACCGCCCTGACGAACATCCGGTTCTTCACCTGGCTCCTCGGCGACAGCTCCTACGTCGTCCCCTATCTGCGCGGCATCGGATACGACCTGTCGAAGGTCGAGCAGACCGGCTCCAACTTCGGCACCGAGGTGCAGCACGAGACCCCGTTCCTGGTGTCCGTCGGCAGCGGCACGATGGTCGCCGACGGCCTGTCCGTCCTCAACGCGGACTACTCCCGTACGTCCTTCCGGGTGTCCCGGACCTCGATCGGCGCCCACAACTTCCTCGGCAACAACATCGCCTATCCGGCCGGCGGCCGGACGGGCGACAACTGCCTGCTGGCCACCAAGGTGATGGTTCCCCTGGACGGCGAGATCCGCGAGGGGGTCGGCCTGCTCGGCTCGCCCTGCTTCGAGATCCCGCGCACGGTCGAGCGCGACACCCGCTTCGACCACCTGCGCACCGGCGACGAACTGCGCCGCAACCTCGCCGCGAAGAATCGTTACAACGCCCGTTCGATGGCGCTCCATCTGTTCCTGCGCTGGCTGCACACGGTCGCGCTCGCGGCCGTCGCGCTGACCTCGGTCGACCTGTACGGCGCCCTGGGACACCTGGTGATCGCCTTCTCCCTCACGCTCACCGTCGCCTTCAGTGCGGGCTACTACGTGCTGGTGGAGCGGATGCTCACCTCCTTCCGTCCGCTGCGCCCCCGGCTGTGCTCCATCTACGACCCGTATTTCTGGTGGCACGAGCGGCTGTGGAAGGTGCCGGACCGCTATCTCGCGCTGTTCAACGGGACGCCGTTCAAGAGCCTGATGTGGCGGTTGATGGGGGTGCGCATCGGCCGCCGGGTCTTCGACGACGGCTGCCTCATCACGGAGCGGACGCTCACCGCCATCGGGGACGACTGCACGCTGAACGTCGGCAGCAAGATCCAGTGCCATTCGCAGGAGGACGGCACCTTCAAGTCCGACCGCACCACGCTCGGCGCCGGCGTCACCCTCGGGGTCGCCTCGCATGTCCACTACGGCGTGACGGTCGGCGACCTCGCCGTGCTGGCCCCCGACTCCTTCCTGATGAAGGGAGAGGAAGTCTCCGCGCACGCGCACTGGGAAGGCAACCCCGCCGCGCCGACGGCGAACTGAGGAAGGGTCAAGCGATGGGAACGCTCGTGGCAGCGGACCGGGACTTCTGGGCCGACGTGCTGACCGCCGGTGGATTCACCGCCGTTCCACGGTGGGCCGGCGGGCAGCCCGTGCCAGGTGTGGCCCGGCACGAGGTACCGGTGCCTGCCGACGTGGTGAAGGCTGTGCGCGCGCTGGCGGCGGAACTGGGAGTCCCGGTCAGCGCGGTGCTGCTGGCCGCGCACGCCAAGGTGCTCGCCGCACTGTCCGGTGAGCGGGACGTGGTGACGGGATACGCCACGGGTGCCGGGGGCGGGCCGCTGCCCTGCCGGCTCAGCCTCGCGCCACCCACATGGCGCGGGCTGGTGCGCAGTGCCCGCCGGGTCGAGGCGGACCTGCTCGGGCACCGGGACTTCCCCGTCGGCGAACTGCGGCGCGAGCTGGGGCTGACGCAGCCGCCCTACGAGGTGCTGTTCGACCCCGGGGAGACCATGGGCGACGGCGACGGCAACCAGGGCGCCCGGACGGCGGAGGAGGAGACCGAGGTTTCGGGCGCCGCCGGGCTCGCCCCGAGTGCCGGGGCCGCCGAGGGCGCCTTGCCCGGGTACGTGGTGCTGGGCGTGCGCTGGAGCGACGGGGACGGTGACGGGCGGGCGGCGCTGCGGCTGCGGTACCGCACCGACGCGCTCGACGCCGATGCGGCGGCCCGCGTCGGCGGCTATCACCTGGCCGCGCTGCGGCTGATGGCGGCCGACGCCGACGCCGAGCACGTGGGGCAGAGCCTGCTGTCGGCCGAAGAGGTGCGCGAGCAACTCGACGGACTGGCGGGACCGCGCCGCGAGCTGCCCGACGCGCGGGCGCACGAGCTGTTCGAGCGGCAGGTGCGGGAGCGTCCCGACGCGGTGGCCGCCGTGCACGGCGAGCTCTCGTGGACGTACGCGGAGCTCAACGCCCGCGCGAACCGGCTGGCGCGCGCGTTGCTGGCGCGCGGGCTGAGCCGCGAGGACGTGGTGGCGGTGGTCACCGAACGCAACCTGGACTGGCTGGCGGCGGTCCTCGCCGTGTTCAAGGCGGGCGGTGTCTATCTGCCGATCGAGCCGCACTTCCCGCCCGGCCGGATCGCGGCGACGCTGGGGCGGGCCGGGTGCCGGCTGGCCCTGACCGAGCGCGGCAGCACCGACTCCCTGGACCAGGCCCTGGCCACGCAGGCGCCGGACGTCGAGAAGCTGCTGGTGAGCACCGCCTACGCGGAGGATCACGCCGAGGACGACCTCGGCGTGGAGGTGGCACCCGGCCGGCTGGCGTACATCTACTTCACCTCGGGCTCCACGGGTGAGCCGAAGGGTGCGATGTGCGAGCACGCCGGCATGCTCAACCACCTCTTCGCCAAGATCGACGACCTGGGGATCGGTCCCGGCCGGGTGGTGGCGCAGACGGCCCCGCAGTGCTTCGACATCTCGCTGTGGCAGTTGCTGGCCGCCCTGCTGGTGGGCGGGCGGACGCTACTGGTGGAGCAGGACGCGGTCGTGGACGTGGAACGGTTCGTGGACACGCTGGTCCACGGCCGGGTGGGGGTGGCGCAGGTGGTGCCCTCCTACCTGGAGGTGGTGGCCTCGTACCTGGAGCGGCACCCGCGCGAACTGCCCGACCTGACCTGTGTGTCGGTGACCGGGGAGGCGCTGAAACGGGAACTGGTCCAGCGCTGGTTCGCCGTCGCCCCCCGCATCCGGCTGGTCAACGCCTACGGGCTCACCGAGACGTCCGACGACACCAACCACGAGGTCATGGACGCGGTGCCGGAACGAGTGCTGCTGGGCCGGCCGGTCAACAACGTCCGCGTCCTCGTCGTCGACGAGCACCTGTCGCTGGTGCCGCTGGGCACGCCCGGACTGATCGCCTTCTCCGGGGTCTGCGTCGGGCGCGGCTACGTCAACGACCCCGAACGCACCCGTGAGGCCTACCGGGAGGACCCGTACCGGCCGGGTGAGCGGCTGTATCTGGGCGGCGACTGGGGACGCTGGCATCCCGGGGGCAAGCTGGAGTTCCTGGGCCGCCGGGACAGCCAGGTGAAGATCCGCGGGTTCCGCATCGAGATCGGTGAGATCGAGAACACCCTGCTGCGGGTGCCGGGGGTGCGGGACGGCGCCGTGGTCGTCGCCGAACTCGCGGGTGGCAGCACGCATCTGATCGCCTACTACTCGGGCCGGCGCCTCAAGACCGAGGAGCTGCGGCGGGCGCTGGGCGACGCGCTGCCGGCGTACATGGTGCCGACGGCCTTCCACTGGCAGGACGCCCTGCCGCTGACCGCCAACGGCAAGATCGACCGCAAGGCCCTCAGGGCGCTGGCCGAACGGTCCGCACGGGCCGAGCCCGCGGCGCACGCCGACGGGGAGCACGGTGACGCCCCGCGCACGGCGACCGAGCGCAGGCTGGCCGAGACGTGGGCCGACCTGCTGGGGCTGCCCCGGGAGGTGATCGGCCGCGGCGACCACTTCTTCGACCGCGGCGGGACCTCGCTGTCGGCGGTGAAGCTCACCATCGCCCTGAACCGGGCCGTGTCCTTGAAGGACATCACCCGTCATCCGGTCCTGTCCGACCTGGCCGCGCTGCTGGACGGCACGGCCCGGCGGCGCTCCGGGCTGCTTCAGCCGCTCGCGGGAGCGGACGGCCGGCGGGAGTGCGCCCTGGTGTGCTTCCCGTACGCGGGGGGCAACGCGGTCAACTTCCAGCCGATGGCGAGCGCCCTGGCGGGCAGCGCTCTGGCGGTGTACGCCGTCGAGCTGCCCGGCCACGACCTGGCCGCCGCCGGCGAGGCGTTCGCACCGCTGGAGCAGGTGGTCGAGGAGACCGTCACCGAGATCACGGCGCGGGGGATCGGGCGCGTCATGTTGTGGGGCCACTCCTCCGGCGCGGCCCTCGCCGTGGAAGCGGCGCGCCGGCTGCCCGGGCGCGGGGTGGAGGTGGTACGGGTGTTCCTCGGCGCGCAGTTGCCCGGGACGGCCTCCGAGCGGCGCGCCGCCGCAGCCGAGTTGGCGCGGTGCGGCAACGCCGAGATCGCGGCGCGGCTGGCAGCGGACAGCGGCTACACCGAGCTGGGCGAGCTGAACGCGCGGCACGCCGAGCACATCGGTGCCGCCTACCGGCACGACTGCGTGTCGGCGCACCACTACTTCGCCGACGTCCTGGACTCCCCGCCGGCGGTGAGGCTGACCGCACCGGTCACCGTGGTCGTCGCCGCCGACGACCCGCACACCGCCACATTCCGTGAGCACCACCGTGACTGGCGGCTTCTGGCCGACCACGTGGATCTGTGTGAACTCGCCGACGGCGGCCACTACTTCCCGCGCACCCGGCCGGCCGAGGCGGCACGGGCCGTACTCGGCGCCGCCGAGTTGCTCGCCTCCTCCTGAGGCCCCCGTCCAACGAAAGGAAATCGAGATGTCGTTCTCGTCCCCGGCGTCACTGCTGGAGGTGGAGCTGCGACCGGACCGGCCGCCGGTCCTGCACGTCGAGCCCCCGGCCGACGCGACCGGCTGGGCGGCCGAGTACCGCTCGGCGCTGCGCGCGCGGGTCACCGAGCACGGCGCGGTGCTGGCGCGCGGCCTGCGGCTGCGGGAGCCGGAGCAGGTCCGGTCGGTCTTCGCCGGGCTGGGCGGCGAACTCATGGCCGAGCGCGAGGCGTTCGCCCCCCGGACGTCGTACGGCGCGGGGCTGTACTCCTCCACGGCCTGGCCGGACAACCAGCCGATGTGCATGCACCACGAGCTGAGTTACGCGCTGCGCGTGCCGGGCCTGATGCTCTTCGCGTGTCTCACCGCGCCCACGGAGGGCGGGGCGACCGCGGTGGCCGACGGCGAGGAGGTGCTGCGGGCGCTGCCGGCCGAGCTGACCGAGCGTTTCGAACGCGAGGGCTGGATGCTCACCCGCAGCTACAACGACGAGATCGGGGCGTCCCTGGCCGAGTCGTTCGGCTCGGAGGACCGGGAGACCGTGGAGAACTACTGCCGCGCCCACGCCATCGACTTCGCCTGGCAGCCGGACGGGGCACTGCGCACCCGGCAGCGCCGCGCGGCCGTCCTGCGGCATCCGGTCACCGGCCGCCGCTGCTGGTTCAACCAGATCGCCTTCCTCAACCAGTGGACGCTGGCGCCGGAGGTGCGCGAGTACCTGGTGGACGAGTACGGCGAGGACGGGCTGCCGTTCAACACTCGCTACGGGGACGGCACGCCGATCGGCGAGGACGTGGTGCAGCTGCTCAACGCCACCTACGAGGAGCACACCCGGCGCGAGCCCTGGCAGCCCGGCGACCTGCTGCTGGTCGACAACATCCGCACCGCGCACAGCAGGGAGCCCTTCACCGGCGAACGCGAGGTGCTGGTCGGCATGGCCGAGCCCCAGCTGCTCGCCGAGGGCCGCCCGACCCCGGAAGGAGCCCGTCGATGACCCCTGCGACCCCCGGAACGCCTGTGACGTCCTCCGCCCGCGGGACGGGCGCCGCCGGCCCGGCCCGCGTACCGTCCTTCGCGGTGATCTCCGGCGGGCAGGTGCGGCAGGCGCTGCACGGCCGCGAGCGGGAGATCGTGGACCTGGTCGAGGCCACCTACCGGCTGCACGGCGCCGGACGGACGGTGAACCCGCCGTCGTACTTCCTGCGCTTCCCCGACCGGCCCACGTCCCGGATCATCGCGCTGCCGGCCTCCGTCGGCGCGCCGGTGTCCGTGGACGGCCTGAAGTGGATCTCCAGTTTCCCGGAGAACGTCGCGGCCGGAGTGCCGCGGGCCTCGGCGGTGCTGATCCTCAACGACCCCGCCACCGGCTACCCGTTCGCCTGCCTGGAGAGCTCCATCATCAGCGCCACCCGGACGGCGGCCTCCGCCGCGCTGGCCGCGGACCGGCTCAGCCGCAACCGGACCCGGCCCACCCGGGTCGGTTTCTTCGGCACCGGCCTGATCGCCCGCTACATCCACGCCTTCCTCGCCGGCACCGGCTGGAGCTTCGACACCGTCGGCCTGTACGACCTGTCCGCCGACAGCGCCGGCGGTTTCTGCGGCTATCTGAAGCAGGCCGGTACCGGACCGGCCGGCTCCTCGGGGGCGGTCACCGTCCACGACAGCCCCGAGGAGCTGATCCGCTCCAGCGACCTGGTCGTCTTCGCGACCGTCGCGGGCGAACCGCATGTCCATGAACCGTCCTGGTTCGCCCACCACCCGCTGGTCCTGCACGTGTCGCTGCGCGACCTCGACCCGCGGATCCTGCTCGACTCGGCCAACTTCGTCGACGACGTCGAGCACTGTCTGAAGGCCGACACCTCCCCGCACCTGGCCGAACAGCTCACCGGAGGACGGGACTTCCTGGACGGCACCCTCGACGACGTCCTCACCGGCCGGGTGGAGCCGCCGGCCGACCGCACGGTGATCTTCTCCCCCTTCGGCCTCGGCGTCCTCGACCTCGCCGTCGGCAAGTTCGTCCACGACGAGGTGGCCCGCTCCGGGCGGCTCCGCGTCGTCGACGACTTCTTCCACGAGCTGTGCCGGTACGGGTGATAGCCCTCTCCGCTGATCATCCCTCCCCTCGGCCAGGCATCAGGAGGCCAGCGTGCCCGTCATCACCGCCCCCCACGCCTTCAACGAAGGCCAGCTCTACGTCGACCTCCAGCCGATCTTCGGGCGCTCGCTCTACCTGAAGTGCGAGGGCTTCAACTTCGCCGGCTCCATCAAGCTGAAGGCCGCGATCGAGATGGTGGAGTCGGCGGAGCAGGAGGGACTGCTGTCGGAGGACTCGATCCTGATCGAGTCCTCCTCCGGCAACCTGGGGGTCGCGCTCAGCATGATCGCGGCCAGCAAGGGCTACCGGTTCCTGTGCGTGACGGACTCCCGCTGCAACCTGTCGACCCGGCTGCTGATGGAAGCGCTGGGCAGCGAGGTCCAGGTCATCTCGGATCTGGACGCCAACGGCGGCTTCCTGGGCGCCCGCATCGACTACGTCCGCTCGCTGTGCGCCTCCGACGAGCGGTACGTGTGGCTGAGCCAGTACACCAACCCGGGCAACTGGCAGGCGCACCACCGCCGTACGGCGCCGGAGATCGCCCGTCAGTTCCCGCAGTTGGACGTGCTGTTCGTGGGGGTGGGGACCACGGGGACGCTGATGGGGTGTGCGCGCTTCTTCCGCGAGTGGCACCGGCCGGTGCGGATCGTGGCGGTGGACACCGTCGGCTCGGTCGCCTTCGGCGGCGAGCCCGGTCGGCGGATGATCCCCGGCCTCGGCATGAGCATGCGTCCACCGCTGCTGGACGAGTCCTACGTGGACGAGGTCATCCGGGTGGAGGAGGCGGACACCATCCGCGCCTGCCACCGGCTGGCCCGCCGCGGGTTCCTGTTCGGCGGCTCCACCGGGACGGTGGTCAGCGGTGCGATGGACTGGCTGGCCCGGAACGAGGCGCGCGGCCTCACCGCCGTGGCCATCGCCCCGGACCTCGGCGAGCGCTACCTGGACACGATCTACCAGCGGGCCTGGCTGGAGGACCTGTACGGCGACCAGGTCCTCGACGACGATCCGGGTCCCGCCTCGGAGGAGGTGGCCGCCGGCGGCGAGGCGGTCGCCCCGGCGTGCGACCACGGCCGCGAGGCGTAGGACCTGTGCACCGGGTCCCGTTCCGGTGCCCGGAGGGTCTTCCGCCGTGCGGTGCCTGTCACGCGGTGGACCGGGAGGCAGGAGTGCCTCCCGGTCCGGGCTCCGCCCGCTGATGCGGCGCCGGATGGAGCGCGCCCACGCGGGACCGCGGCCTGTGGCGGCGGTCTGCCGTCGAAACGGGCGGTTGCGAGATGCCGCACATGGCACACCCCGGACTGGACGGCATACCGACTAGTCAGGATGATGGTCGGGTCCTGATGTTGCCGTCTCTCGTTCCCAGGAGCGTTCGATGAGCCCTGACCACCCGCCCGGACTCGATCTCGACCGGCTGCGCGGGCTGCTCGACCGCAAGCGGCCCGGCCTGGTGCACGGCCCCCTGACCGGCCGGCTGATCGAGGGTGGTCGGTCGAATCTGACGTACGCGCTCTCGGACGGCGTCTCGAGGTGGGTCGTGCGGCGGCCGCCGCTCGGCCACGTGCTGGCCACCGCGCACGACATGAGGCGCGAGCACCGGGTGATCAGCGCGCTGCACCCGACGAGCGTGCCGGTGCCCCGCGCCGTGCTGCTCTGTGAGGACGAGGAGGTGCTGGGGGCGCCCTTCTACGTCATGGAGTTCGTCGAGGGCACTCCCTACCGCACCGCCGACCAGCTCGCCCCGCTGGGCGAGGAGCGCACCCGGAACGCGGTGCACTCGCTCGTCGACACCCTGGTGGAGCTGCACGCGGTGGACCCGGCCGGCGTGGGCCTCGGCGACTTCGGCCGGCCCGAGGGGTTCCTGGACCGGCAGCTGCGGCGCTGGGGCAAGCAGCTGGACGCCTCCCGCAACCGCGAGCTGCCGGGCATCGACGAACTGCACGCCGCCCTCGGCCGCCGCATGCCGGTCTCCCCCGCGCCCACCGTGGTGCACGGCGACTACCGTCTCGACAACGTCCTGATCGGGACCGTGGACGGCGCCGACAGGATCAAGGCGATCCTCGACTGGGAGATGTCCACGCTCGGCGACCCGCTCACCGACCTGGGCCTGCTGGTGATGTACTCCACCCCGCTGGGCATGCCCGAGTCGCCCGTGTCCACCACCGCCCAGGCCCCCGGGCACCCCTCCCCCGCCGAGCTGATCGAACGGTACGCCGCGCGCTCGGGGCGCGACGTGGGCGCCGTCGACTGGTACACGGCGTTCGCCTGGTTCAAGCTCGCGGTGATCCTGGAGGGCATCCACTACCGGTACACGCTCGGCCAGACGGTCGGCCGCGGCTTCGACCGCATCGGCGACCTCGTTCCCGTCTTCATCCGGCACGGCCTCACCACGCTGGGCCTTCAGGAGGGCTGACCATCATGGACTTCGCGTTCGACGCGCGCACCGAGGAGCTGCGCGCCCGGCTCCTCGCCTTCATGGACGAGTACGTGTATCCCGCCGAGCAGGTCGCGCACGAACAGCGGGCGCGGCTCGCCTCGCCGTGGCAGGACCCGCCGGTGGTGGCGGAGCTGAAGGCCGAGGCACGCCGGCAGGGCCTGTGGAACCTGTTCCTGCCGGACGCCGAGTACGGCGCGGGCCTGACCAACCTCCAGTACGCGCCGCTCGCCGAGATCACCGGACGCTCCCCGCAACTGGCACCCACCGCCACCAACTGCGCGGCCCCGGACACCGGCAACATGGAGGTGCTGGCGCAGTTCGGCGACGAGCGGCAGAAGAAGCAGTGGCTCCAGCCGCTGCTGGCGGGCGACATCCGCTCGGCGTTCGCGATGACCGAACCGGAGGTGGCCTCCTCGGACGCCACCAACATCACCACGCACATCGAGCGGGACGGCGACGAGTACGTCATCACCGGCCGCAAGTGGTACATCTCCGGCGCCATGCACCCCGACTGCCAGATCTTCATCGTGATGGGCAAGACCGACCCGGACGGGCCGGACATCCGCCGCCAGCAGTCGATGGTGCTGGTGCCGCGGGACACCCCCGGTGTCACCGTGGAGCGGGCCATGAAGGTCTTCGGATACGAGGACCACTACCACGGCGGCCACGCCGAGGTGGTCTTCGACCACGCGCGCGTGCCGGTGTCGAACCTGATCGACGAGGAGGGCGGCGGCTTCGCCATCGCCCAGGCCCGCCTCGGTCCGGGCCGTATCCACCACTGCATGCGGCTGATCGGCATGGCCGAACGGGCGATCGAGCTGATGTGCCGGCGCGCGGTGTCGCGTACGGCGTTCGGCAAGGCGCTGGCCCAGCAGGGCGTCGTGGGGAACTGGATCGCGGACGCCCGGGTCCAGGTCGAGCAGTTGCGGCTGCTGGTCCTGAAGACGGCCTGGCTCATGGACACCGTGGGCAACAAGGGCGCCCACACCGAGATCCAGGCCATCAAGATCGCCACGCCTCGCGCGGTGGTCGGCATCCTGGACCGGGCGATCCAGTTGCACGGCGCGGGCGGCGTCAGCCAGGACTTCCCCCTGGCCGAGCTGTACGCGGGCGCGCGCACCCTGATGCTGGCCGACGGCCCGGACGAGGTCCACCAGCGGTCTCTGGCCCGCCGTGAACTGAAGAAGTACCGGTGAGTCCCGGCGGTGAGGGGCCCGTCCGGCCCCTCGCCGCCCGGTGGTGTCCTCGGGTAGGGACAGCCGCCGCGGGGTACCCCGGCAGGCATGGCCGGCATCGAACTCTCCAGCAGCGCTTTCGACGATCACGCCTTCATCGCACGCCGGTACGCGTTCGAGGCGGAGTGCGTCTCGCCACCGCTGAGGTGGAGCGGCGCGCCGCACGACGCGGCCGAGCTCGTGCTGCTGTGCGAGGATCCCGACGCTCCCTCGGGCACGTTCGTGCACTGGGCCGTGGTCGGCATCGATCCCCACAGCGAGGGTGTCGGCACCGGCGAGCGCCCGCCCGGCGGCACCGAACTGGTCAACGGCTACGGCGAACGTGGCTGGGGCGGACCGCATCCCCCGCCGGGGGACGATCCGCACCACTATTTCTTCCGCCTGTACGCGCTGAAGGAGCCCTGCGTCCTCCCGGACGCGCCCAGCGCCGCCCAGGTGCACGAGGAGGTCGAGAAGCGGCAGGTCGCCAGCGGCACCCTGGTCGGACTGTACCGGCGGTGAGGGGCGCCGGCCGGTCCCCTGCCGGATTCACGGGCGGGTGGTCCCCCCGATGCCCCCGGCCGGTCCCCCTTGCCGGATTCCGTCCCGAACCAGGGCAATCCGGTGCGTACTGGGCGGGTACCCGGGCCAGGTGTGGATGTGTCCGCCTACGAAGCCAAGTGGCCGGGGAGTGATGACCCATGATGTCCGAGACGGTGTCGGTGCCCGCCGATCGCGTCAACCTGGAGGGCGACCTGTCCGTCCCGCCGGCGGCCGGGCTGATCGCGGTACTCCCGCACGGTGTCGACAGTTCCCGGCAGAACGCGCACAGCCGGTCGATCGCCGCCCGCCTGAACTCCGCCGGGATCGCGACCCTGCTGGTGGACCTGCTCAGCAAGCGGGAGGAGGAGCGCAGGGCTACGGAGAGCGGTAAGCACCTCTTCGACGTGGCACTGCTGTCCCGCCGCCTGGTGGCCACGGTCGACTGGGTCAAGATCCAGCCCGACACGCGGGCCATGCCGGTCATCCTGTTCGGCGTCGGCACCCAGGCGGGCTCGGTGCTCGAAGCCGCGGCGGACCTGCCGGACCAGGTGCTGACCGTGGTGCTCTGGGGCGGTCTGCCCGATCCGGGGACCGACACGATCAGGCGGGTCCGCGTCCCGGTGCTGTTCGTCGCCGGGGGGCGGGAGCCCGGAGTGCTGAGGCTCACCGAGAGGGCCGCCCACCGGCTGCACGTGCCGCACGACGTGCGCGTGGTGCCCGGGGCCACCCACCTGTTCCAGGAACCGGACGCGCTCGACCAACTCGTCGACATCACCAAGGAGTGGTGCGCGGAGCGCCGGCGGTACGCGGAGACGACCCGTTCGTGACCTGAGAGGACAGGACAACCGCGTAGACCTGGGACGACGGGACGACCCGCCCGTGACGGCCGGTCACGGACGGGTGACGGTCACCTCCCGCGCTCGCGCCGCATCCGGCGCAGCACCACCGTCAGATCGACGGCCGCCGCCACGGCGAGCACCGCGCACACGGCGGCGAGCACGGCGAGGGGGCCGCGGCCGGGGCTGTCGCCCGGGCTCCAGTCGGCCGCCCACAGGGCGAAGAACGCCGCCGCCGCGCAGAACGGCGGCACGAAGACGGTGCTCAGCAGCAGGCGCAGCCCGAGCGGGCTCTGCGCGGTGGCCGGCTCGGTGCCGGTCCGGGGGAAGCGGCGGCCGATCATGCCCGAGCGGGCCCTCGGCACCGGATCCCGCGTCCGGTGCGCGTCGTCCTCCCGTGCCGCCCATCGAGAGGTCCGGCCGTCTCCGGTCCGC
Source organism: Streptomyces sp. NPDC003393 (assembly GCF_053589015.1). Lineage (NCBI taxonomy): Bacteria > Bacillati > Actinomycetota > Actinomycetes > Kitasatosporales > Streptomycetaceae > Streptomyces > Streptomyces sp. NPDC003393. The sequence continues at coordinate 156,721 of NZ_JBSFRB010000003.1, forward strand.
CGGGACTTGTCGTCGGTCATGGCGTGCGTCCTCCAGGCGCTCGCACGTGCTGCCACATGACGGGCGCCGGGTACCCGGCCGGATCACGGCCAACCGCGGTACGAGGCGCGGGGACGGGTACGCGGGATACGTCCGGGAATCCCGCGCGCTCCGTCGGGCGAGGCGTGGACCCACATCGGGAAGGGGCTGACGCGATGGTCACCGAGCGGCGTCCGGGCGGGACGGTGGCGCACCGGCTCATCGAGGAGCACCTGGTCGAGGGCCGCATGGTGGCCGGGGAGGAGATCGGCCTGCGGATCGACCAGACCCTCACCCAGGACGCCACCGGGACGCTGGTGATGCAGGAGCTCGACGCGCTGGGCCCTGAGCGGGTACGGACGGAACTGAGCGTGCAGTACGTCGACCACAACCTGCTCCAGGCCGACGAGCGCAACGCCGAGGACCACGCGTTCCTGCGCTCGGCCGCCCGCCGCTACGGCATCTGGTACTCCAAGCCGGGCAACGGCGTCTCGCATCCGACCCACATGCAGCGCTTCGGCGTCCCCGGCAAAAGCCTGGCCGGCTCCGACTCCCACACCTGTGCCGCGGGCTCGCTGGGCATGCTGGCCATCGGCGTCGGCGGCCTGGAGGTGGCGCTGGCCATGACCGGACAGCCCCTGTACGTGCGCATGCCGCGGATCTGGGGCGTACGGCTCACCGGCGCCCTGCCCGAGTGGGCCAGCGCCAAGGACGTGATCCTGGAGATGCTGCGCCGGCACGGCGTCAAGGGCGGCGTGGGCCGCATAGTGGAGTACCACGGTCCCGGGCTGGCCCACCTGACCGCGATGGACCGGCACGTGATCGCCAACATGGGCGCCGAACTGGGCGCCACCACCTCGGTGTTCCCCGCCGACGACGCCGTGCGCGCCTTTCTGCGCTCCGAGGGCCGGGAGCCCGACTTCCGCGAGATCGCCGCCGAACCGGGTGCCCGCTACGACCTGGAGGAGGACATCGACCTGTCCGGCCTGGAGCCGCTGATCGCCCGGCCCACCTCGCCGGGCAACGTGGTCCCGGTGCGCGAGGTGGCGGGCGAACCGATCGGGCAGGCCGTGATCGGGTCCTCCGCCAACCCGGGGCTGCGCGACTTCGCCGTGGCCGCCGCCATGGTGCGCGGCCGGCAGACCTCTCCGGCGGTGAGTTTCGACGTCAACCCGACCTCGCGGGAGATCCTCCAGGACCTCACCCGCGCGGGCGCCACCTTCGACCTGCTGGCGGCCGGCGCACGGCTGCACCAGGCGGGCTGCCTGGGCTGCATCGGCATGGGCCAGGCCCCCGCCGTCGGCCACAACTCGCTGCGCACCTTCCCCCGCAACTTCCCCGGCCGCTCGGGCACCGAAGAGGACGCGGTCTGGCTCTGCTCGCCGGAGACAGCCACGGCCTCCGCGCTGACCGGCACCATCACCGACCCACGCGACTGGGCGGCCGAACACCACGTGCCGTACCCGGAATTGGAACTGCCGGAGCAGGCCACGGTGAACACCGCGATGCTGGAGCCCCCGCCGCCACCCGACGAGGCCGCCCGCGTCCAGCTGCAACGCGGCCCCAACATCTCCGCCCTGCCCGAGCTGGATCCGCTGCCCGACACCATCGACGTCCCAGTCCTGCTGACGGCCGGCGACGACGTCTCGACGGACGAGATCTCACCCGCCGGCGCCAGGGCGCTCCCCTATCGCTCCAACATCCCCAGACTCTCCGAGTTCACCCTCGTCCGGCTCGACACCGACTATCCGCGGCGCGCGGCCGAACTGCGGGACGACGGCGGGCATGTGATCGTCGCGGGCGAGAACTGGGGGCAGGGCTCCTCCCGCGAACACGCCGCGATCACCCTGCGGTACCTGGGGCTGCGTGCGGTGATCGCGAAGTCCTACGCCCGGATCCACTGGCAGAACCTCGCCAACTTCGGTGTCCTGCCCCTGGAGTTCGACGACCCCGCCGACCATGCGCGCATCCGGCCCGGGGACCGGCTGCGCCTCGACGGACTCCACGAGGCGCTGGCGCCCCAGGGTCCCTCGGCGCTCACCGCCCGCAACACCACCCGGGACGAGCTCTACGCCCTCCACCACCGGCTCTCCGACCGGCAGCGCCGGGCCGTCCTGGCCGGCGGCGTCATCCCCGCCCTCGCGCACTCCGCGTGACGCAACGACCCCTACGACCGAGGGACGACATCCGATGACCGACGAACGCCATGGCAGAGTCGTCGTGGGAGTCGACGACTCACCGCACTCCCGGATCGCCCTGACCTGGGCGGCCGACGAAGCCGACGCGAGCAACCGGGCGTTGCGGCTCGTGCACTCCGTCGGCCCCGGCCCCGAGGTCGGCTACGACGAGACCGGGGCGGGCCTCACCGAAGAGGTCTTCGAGGCGGCCACCGGCATGCTGGACGACTGCCGGGCGCTCGTAGCCGCCGGGCATCCGCGGCTCCCGGTGGACACCGCCCTCGTCCACGGCGACCCGGCGGAGGCCGTCCTCGACGCGGCCGAGGACGCGGACGCGGACATGATCGTGCTCGGCACCCGCGGACGGGGCGGCTTCGCCGAACTGCTGCTCGGCTCGGTGAGCCTCAAGGCGGCCGCGCACGCCGACCGTCCGGTGGTCGTGACCCGTGGCGCCCCGGACCCCGCCACGGGCGGCGACATCGTGGCCGGGGTACGCGACGACCGGGACGAGCCGGCCGTACGGTTCGCCCTCGCCGAGGCGGACCGCCGCCGGGCCACCGTCCGCCTGGTCCATGCCTGGACGCCCCTGAGCCATGCCGGCCTCGTGGTGCCGCAGGTGGACGACGTGGACCAGGAGCGGCACGAGCACGCCGAGCTGCTGAGCCGTGCCGCCCGGCCCGGAAAGGAGTTCCCCGGGGCGCACGTGGTCACCGAGCTGGTCGCGGGCTCGCCCGCCTCCGCGCTGATGGAGGCGTCGAAGGAGGCCGGCCTCCTGGTGCTTCCACGTCACCCGGCGGAGGGCCGGCTGGGCCTGCCGCTGGGCTCGGTGACACACGCGGTGCTGCACCACGCGAGCTGCCCTGTCGCCATCGTTCCCGTGCGATAGCCGCGCCTTTCCGCTCTTACGGTCTTCCGGTCTTCACGGCAGGCCGGCCGCCTTCCGGTTCGGCAACGTCCGCACGCCGCGGTCCGGGACCGCTGCGGATCGGCGCGGCGGTCAGGTGCGCAACCACACCGCCGTGTCGGGCGGCAGCAGGCCGCCGGCGTCCAGCGGTCCGCTGGCCAGCAGCAGCGACCGGTGCGGCGGGAGTCCGGTGGGGCGGCCGGAGAGGTTGACCACGCAGACCAGGCCGTGGGTCCGGGCGAAGGCCAGGACACCGTTGCCGGCCGGCAGCCAGGTCAAGGGGCCGTCGCCGAAGCCGGCGGCGGTCCGGCGCAGCCGCAGGGCCTCCTGGTAGAGCCTGAGCATCGACTCCGGCTCGGTGCGCTGCCGGTCCACGGCGTACCGGGCCCAGTCGGCCGGCTGGGGCAGCCAGGGCTCGGCCCCCGTCCCGAAGCCGCACCAGGGCGCGTCCTGGTTCCAGGGCAGCGGGATGCGGCACCCGTCGCGGCCGGGATCGGCGCCTCCGGAGCGGAAGTGCATGGGGTCCTGGATGCGGTCCAGCGGCACCTCGCCCTCGGGCAGCCCCAGCTCCTCGCCCTGGTACAGGTAGACCGAGCCCGGCAGGGCGAGTGTCAGCAGGGCCGCGGCGCGCGCACGCCGGGTGCCCAGCCGCAGGTCGGTGGGGGTGCCGAAGGCCTTCGTCGCGAAGTCGAAGGAGGTGTCGCTGCGGCCGTAGCGGGTCACGGTCCGGGTGACGTCGTGATTGCACAGCACCCAGGTCGCCGGGGCCCCCACGGGTGCGTGCTCGGCGAGGGTGTCGTCGATGGCGCGGCGCAGCCGGCCCGGCTCCCAGGGGCAGGTGAGGAAGTTGAAATTGAAGGCGGTGTGGAGTTCGTCGGGGCGGAGATAGCGCGCGAAGCGCTCGGCGTCCGGCAGCCAGACCTCGCCGACGAACACCGCGCCGTACGCGTCGCCGATCGCCCGCCAGGAACGGTAGATGTCGTGCAGTTCGTCCTGGTCGATGTAGGGGTGCGGATCCACTCCCTCCTCGAAGTCGGCGAGCTCGGGGTCCTTGACGAGCAGCGCGGCGGAGTCGATGCGTACGCCGGCCACTCCGCGCTGGAACCAGAAGCGCAGGATCTCCTCGTGCTCCTGTCGGACGGCCGGGTGTGCCCAGTTGAGGTCGGGCTGTTCGGGGGTGAACAGGTGGAGGTACCACTCGCCGTCGGGGACCCGCGTCCAGGTCGGACCGGAGAACTGCGACGGCCAGCCGTTGGGCGGCAGCTCGCCGCTCTCGCCGCGGCCTGGCCGGAAGTGGAAGAGCTCCCGCTCCGGGCTGCCGGGTCCGGCCGCCAGCGCGGCGCGGAACCACGGGTGCCGGTCGGAGACGTGGTTGGGGACGATGTCGACGATGATCCGGATGCCGAGTTCGGCGGCCTCCTCGATGAGCTTCTCGGCCTCGGCGAGGGTGCCGAAGGCGGGGTCGATCGTGCGGTAGTCCCGGACGTCGTAGCCGCCGTCCACCATCGGGGAGGCGTACCAGGGGGTGAACCAGACGGCGTCCACGCCGAGTTCCGCGAGGTAGGGCAGTCTCGCCCGGACTCCCGCGAGGTCCCCGGTGCCGTCGCCGTCGCCGTCGGCGAAGCTGCGCGGATACACCTGGTAGATGACGGCGTCGCGCCACCAGTCGTCGGTGCGGGGCCAGTGAGGGACTGCCACGTGAGGTCCTTTCGGGCAGGGTGGATCTTCGCCGCCGGCCCGAGCTGCGGGGCGTCGGACGGGCCGGCGGCGAAGGCTGGTGACAGGGGCGGCGGGGGCGGCGCGGGGGGCGCGCTCAGCCCTTGAGTCCGCCGGCGGTGAGGCCGCTCATGATGTTCCGCTGGAACACCAGGAAGACGATCAGCGTCGGCAGCGAGGCGATCGTGAGCGCGGCGATGAGGACGTTGACGGGAACGCCGTTGGAGAGCGAGTAGATGCCCACGTTGAGGGTCTGCTTCGACGAGTCGGGCAGGGTGAGCATCGGCCAGAGGAAGTCCTTCCAGACGCCGACGACCGCGAAGATCGACACCACGCCGAGGATCGGCCGGGAGATGGGCAGCACGATCGACCACAGGACGCGCGTCGGGGAGGCGCCGTCCATCGAGGCGGCGTCCAAAAGTTCCCCCGGCACGGAGTCGAAGAACCGCTTCAGCAGGAAGATGTTGAAGGCGTTGGTGACGGACGGCAGCCAGATCGCCCAGGGCGAGTTCAGCAGGTTGCGGTGCACGATCGGCACGTCCAGGACGGTCAGGTACTGGGGGACGACCAGCACGGTGGCCGGGATCATCAGCGTGGCCAGCATCATGCCGAGGATCGCCTTGCCGAGCACCGGACGCAGTTTGGACAGCGAGTACGCGGCGGCGACGTCCAGGACGAGTTGGAAGGCCAGCGCGCCGAACGCGTAGAAGAGCGTGTTGAACAGCAGGGTGGACAGGTCCATGACGTCCCAGGCGCGGCCGTAGTTGCCCGGGGTGAACGACTCCGGCACCAGCGTCGGCGGCGTCCGGACCACCTCCTGCGCGTCCTTCACACCGCTGGAGGCCATCCAGTACAGGGGGCCGAGGAACACCAGGGTGAAGGCGGCGACGACCACCGCGAAGACGGTCCAGTACAGGACCTTGGCCCGGGGCCGGGCGAGTTGGGCCGGTGAGATGAGTGTGCGTGTGGACATATGGGCCTCCCCCGGCTACTGGTCGTCGGTGCGGCTGAGCTTCACGTACACCGCCGAGAACCCGGCGAGGACGACGAGCAGCAGCAGACCGAGTGCCGCCGCGGCACCGTAGTTGTTGAAGTTGAAGGCGTACTGGTAGATGAGGTAGACGACCGTGGTGGTCGAGCCCTCGGGTCCGGCGCCGCCGGTGAGCAGGAACGGCTCGACGAAGACCTGCATGGTCGCGATGATCTGCATCAGCATCATCAGCGACAGGATCAGCCGGGTCTGCGGGACGGTGACGTGCCAGACCTTGCGGAACAGGCCGGCGCCGTCCAGTTCGGCCGCCTCGTACAGCTCACCGGGGATGCCCTGGAGCGCTGCGAGGTAGATGAGGGTGGCGCCGCCCATGTTCATCCAGGTCGAGGCGATGACCACGGACAGCATCGACAGCGAGGGGTCCTGGAGCCACTGCTGCTCGGGCAGGTGCAGGACCCGGAACACGTCGTTGAGCAGGCCGTACCCGGGGTCGTAGAGGTATTTGAAGAGCAGCACCGAGGCGACCGGCGGCAGCATCACCGGCAGGTAGACGAGCAGCCGGAGGTAGCCCTGGCCGTGGCGGAACTCGTTGATGACGACCGCGGTGACGAAGGGCACCGCGAAGCCGAGCAGCAGCGCGAGCACGGTGAACAGCAGCGTGTTGCGCCAGGCCTGCCAGAAGGCCGGGTCGTGGTAGACGGTGGTGAGGTTGTGCAGGCCGGCCCAGGTGACGTTGCCGTCCTCGGCCTTCTGGAAGGCGAGGAGGAACTCCCTGATCATCGGGTACCAGGAGAACAGCGCGAAGCAGATGACCGCTCCGATGAGGAAGCCGTGGGCGCTGAGGTTGCGTCGCACGCTCATGGCGAGGCGTCCGCCGGGTGGTGCGGAAGCCGTTCCGCGCGGGCGTGAGGGGCGGGTGTGGTCCGCCGTGCTCGGGGTCAGGCTGGGGACCGCCATCGTCTCTCCTCGGTGCTGGGCCTCGGTACCGGGCCGCCGGCCGCCGCCGGGGTCGCGGGTGATCGGTCCCGTACGCCGGGACCGGGTTCGCGGTCTGCCGGGTGGGAGCGGGTCCTCGGGCCCGCCCCCACCGGTGACCGGTCACTGGTTGGCCAGCACCTGGTTGACCTGTGCCTCGGCGGTGGAGAGCAGTTTGTCGATGTCGGAGTTCTTGTCGGTGAGGACGCCGGACATCGCGTTGTCGAGGACCTTGTAGATCTCCTGGGCCTTCGGCGGTTCGGCCTTGCCGGGCACCGGGTTGTCCATGAACGTCTTGAAGTTCTCGACCGGCATGGTGGCGTTGGCGCTGCGTGCGGCGTCGTCCTTCTTCTTGGACTCGCCGAGCCAGAAGTTGGGCTGCGGGACGCCGACCGGGAGCTTGTCGGCCTTGGTGCGGGCCCAGTCGAACTGGCCCTTGCCGACGGTGAGGTTCTTGAAGTTCAGCCAGGCGATCGCGGCCTTGATCTTGTCGGCCGACATCCCGCTCTTGATCATGTAGTTGTTGCCACCGGCCAGGGTGCTCTTCCCGCCCGGGATCGGGCCCATGCCGAAGTTCTCGTACCGGGCCCCGAGTTGCTGCACCATGTACGCGATGTCGTCGGGGGCGGCGAGGAACATGCCGAGCTTGTCGGTGGCGATCTGCTTCTGCAGGTCGCCCCATTTCAGCAGCTGGGTCTTGCCCATGCTGTCGTCCTCCCAGCGCATGGCGTGGAGGTCCTGGAGCACCTGGCGGCCGATGTCGTCGTTGAACGCGGCCTTCTTGCCGGTCGGGTCCACCATCTCGCCGCCGCGGCTGTACACCTGCGCGGTGAAGTGCCAGCCGCCGGTGTTGGCGGCGCTGTACTCGCCGTAGCCGGCGATGCCGTGGCCGAGACCGGCGATCTTCCTGGCGGCGGCGCGGACCTCGTCCCAGGTGCGCGGCGGGTTGTCGGGGTCGAGGCCGGCCTGCTGGAACAGCTTGCGGTTGATGAGCAGGCCCATCGTGTAGTTGCTGGTGGGCAGGCCGTAGAGCTTGCCGTCGTGCTTCAGCGAGCCCAGGACGTTCGGGTCGATGTCCTTGAGCAGCGGGACCGTCGTGTCGTTGACGTAGGCGGTGATGTCCGTGGCGCCGTTGTTGTCGAGCACCTGGGGCAGGTCGGTGAAGTACGTGTAGAAGACGTCGGGCTGGGAGTGCGCCTTCAGCATCGCGGTGAACCGCGGGGGCTCCAGGCACTGGCCCGGAGTGGACCGGCCCTCGATCCGGACGTTCGGGTACTTCTTGTTGAACTCGGCGACGTCCTCCTTCCACTCCTTGAGCTCGGCCGACTTCGCCGCGGGGGGCATGCAGTCGATCGTGAGGGTCACCTTGGTCTTCGGGTCCAGCGGGGCGGCCGGGTCCGAGGAGCCACCCCCTTCGGAACCACCGGAACCGTTGTCGCTCGCGCTGGTGCCGCAGGCGGCGAGCGCGGTCAACGTGAGCGCGGAGACGAGGGCGACCGCACCGGCGCGGCGGGTACGGCGGAACCGGGCACTTCTCATGGGTGGTCCCCTTCGGGCATGAACGGTGAGGTGCCCCACCGTCGGTGCGACTCGGTGCGTTGTGGGGCGCGACACACTCAACCACCGCCAGCAGAAGCACGCAAGATGTCGCGTCGATTCCGCAATTGTTTGACAGCCCAGGTTGATTGCGTGAGCACGGGGCACGGAGCCCACCGAGCGCCCGCCGTGTCGCAGCGGCTCGGGCCAGGCCGGTACCGGGGCCTGCGCCACCTGACCACCAACCGCACGCAAGGCCGGTGCAAAGCTCCGCAAGGAGCTTGCACCGGCCTGCGGGCGTCGGCCTCTCGGCACGACGTCGCGGTCCGCCGGTCGCCCGGCCGTCGCGACGTGCCGCTACGGATTGATGTTGATCTTGAAGGTGGACGTGGTGTTACGGATGTCGACGGCGTTGTCGTTCAGCCTGAGCCCGTTGAACGTCACCTCACCGACGGCCGGGCCCTGGCCCGCCTCCGGCATCTCGTTGGCCCACAGGCCGAAGCCCGACTTGGCGTCGTAGGCGTCCCCGCTCCTGTGGGCGCCGGAGACGGAGACGTCGGTGAAGACCGTGCCCGTGATGGGGTACTGCGGCCCGCCCGAGTAGTTCGTCTGGAACATCACCCCGCTGTAGGTGGGATCGACGATGTCGACATGGCTGACCCGGATGCCCTGGAACACCTTCGACGCGGAGAACAGCCAGATGCCGGGGAAGGTCTGCGCTCCCCAGAAGTGGCCCCCGGCCCGCTCGATGGTCACGTTCTCGAACGTCGTCGGCCCGGTTCCGAAGCCGTTCATCGGATAGCCGAAGTCCAGGGAGGGGGGCGGCGGGCGACACGGTCAGCCCGGTGACCTCCAGGTCGGGGTTGGGCGCCGGAACGCCGATCACCTGGAACTCGGCGACCTGTCCCGCCGTGGCGCCGGAGTTGGCCGTGAACCTCAACCGCACGTCGGCCACCCGGGCGGACACCGGAATGGCGACGCTGTTGCCGTCGGCCGGATCGAAGGTGCAGCTCCTGGCGCCCACCAGGGACTCGAAGCCGTCGGCGCTCTGCTCGCGGCCCAGGACCTCGATGGTCTGCGTGCGCTCGGACCAGACCGGGTCGGGGTTCAGCCGCAGCACGAGACGGTTCAGATCCGCGTTGGCGCCGAGCTCGACGGTGAGCGTGTTCGGGTAACTTCCGGCCGCGCCTTCCCAGTAGGTGGTCACGCTGTTGTCATCGGCGTTCGCCGCCCCGTGGGGATCCACCACGGAGGAGGCGGTGATCGGCTTGCCGACGGCGAGGTCGGAGCCGCCGCCTCCGCTGCCGTTGCGGGTCACGCTGTTGCTGGGGACGGACTTGTTGCCGGCCGCGTCCCGGGCCCGCACGTAGTAGGTCACCGTTCTCGTCGCGGGCCGGGTGTCGGTGTACGTGGTGACGTCACCGGCGACGGCGATGTCGCCAACTTGCGTAGGACGCTCAGAGAGTTCCAGAAGTTTGTCAACTCGTCTACGGCTCAGGAACCGTGAAGTGTGGGTGGCGGACGGCGAAACGGAAGCCGGCCTCGGCCGGCTGCGGGAGATGGGGCGGGTGCGGAGCGGGCGGTGCGGGTCTCAGCCCGCCGGCGGCGGCGCGGTCGAGCCGCGCAGCACCAGTTCCGGTTCGAAGAGCAGCTCACCGGGGTGCGACCGGGTCCCCTGGAGCTGGGCGCACAGCAGCTCGACCGCCGCGCGGCCCATCGCCTCGATGGGCTGCCGGACGGTGGACAGCGGCGGCTCGGTGCAGTTCATGAAGGCGGAGTCGTCGAATCCCACGACCGAGACGTCCGCGGGTACGGAGAGCCCGCGCCTGCGCACCGCCCTGATGGCGCCGAGGGCGAGCGGGTCGCTCGCGCACACGATGCCGGTGACGCCCGCGTCCAGGAGACGGGCGGTTGCGGCCTGTCCCCCTTCGAGCGAGAACATCGAGCGCACGACGGAGTCGTCGGGCAGCTCCGCACCTGTGGCCCGCGCCATCGCCCGCGCGGCCTCCAGCTTGCGGCGCGAGGGAACGTGGTCGCCGGGGCCGAGGACCAGGCCGATCCGCTCGTGCCCCAGCGAGGCCAGGTGCCGCCACGCCTGCTCGACCGCGACGGCGTCGTCGCACGCGACACAGGGGAAGTCGAGGCCCTCGATCGAGGCGTTGATGAGCACCACGGGGATGTCCCGCTCGGCGAGCCGCCGGTAGTGGTCGTGCGGGGCGTCGGCCTGCGCGAACAGGCCACCGGCGAAGACCACGCCGGACACCTGTTGCTGGAGCAGCAGGTCGACGTAGTCGGCCTCGGACACCCCGCCCTTGGTCTGCGTGCACAGCACCGGGGTCAGCCCCTGCTGGGCCAGCGCCCCTCCGATGACCTCCGCGAAGGCCGGGAAGATCGGGTTCTGGAGCTCCGGCAGCACCAGCCCGACGAGCCGGGCACGCTCTCCGCGCAGCTGCGTGGGCCGCTCGTACCCCAGCACGTCGAGGGCCGTGAGGACGGCCTGGCGGGTCGACTCGGAGACCCCGGGCTTGCCATTGAGGACACGACTGACCGTCGCCTCGCTGACCCCCACCTTCTTAGCCACCTGAGCAAGTCGTCGCGTCATGCACGCAAGACTAGCGCAATTCGCGCAAGCGGATTGCGGCCAGGCTGTTGGGATCGACGGATGCCGGGTACAGGGCGGAGGAAGGGTGAGCCGGACAGCGCCAGGGGTTCGGACAGGAAGGGCTGCGCAAAATCCGTGCAGGACTTGCACAGCCGCCGGCACGCGAGAAGCCGCCGGCCGGACGGCGCGCCGCGGGACTGACCCGGTGACGCTGCTGCCGACGCGCAACGGGTGTGACGGGACGCGACGGCGCACCTGAACGGTATTGGCGGCGGGGTGGTCCGTGTGGTGTCCTGAAAGCGGCGGGAAGGATCGCTGGACAGACGCGGGGAAGCGGCTCCAGCCGCGCACCGCGCAATCGGGATCCGCGAGAAGCGGATGGTCCTTCCCGTCGTCAGGGTCGCCCTTACGCCGCGTCCGCCCGCCTCGCCCTTGCGCATCGCGGCTCCCCGTCTCCTGGGCCGAAGGTCCCCGATACGAGTCCGGTCGGCCCTGGCGCCGCGGCCCGCCGGGGGCGGAGCCTGAGACCAGCAGGCTCACGGCCTCGTCCGACGGGAACGAAAGGAGCCGGAGCGATGACCTCCACCCTCACTCTTTCCACGGCACTGCCCGCCCAGCACCGCGAACAGCTCATGGCCACGGGCCACGAGGTGTTCTTCGACGCCGGCAGCCGTCTGTTCGAGGAGGGCCGGCACGCCGACCGGTTCTGGATCATCAAGACCGGGACGGTCGCCCTCGACCTGCACGTCCCCGGGCGCCGCCCCGCCGTCATCGAGTCCGTGGGACACGGGGAGCTGCTCGGCTGGTCCTGGCACTTCCCGCCGTACGTGTGGCATCTGGGCGCCGAGGCCACGAGCCCGGTCCGGGCCTACGAGTTCGACGCCGACACCGTCCGGATGCTGTGCGCCGCGGACGCCGAGTTCGGCCGCGCGGTCGCCGTCTGGGTCGGGAAAGTGGTCGCCCACCGGCTGCACTCGGCCCGGATCCGGCTACTCGACCTGTACGCCCCGTACGGCAGCGGGACCAGGTGACGAGCACGGCCTGAAGGACCGCGCGGCCACCGTACCGGCACTCCGAGGAGGAGATCATGGACGGCAGCCCGCACATCGTGAGTGACGTCATGACACACACCGTCGTGGCGGTGGGGCGCGACGCCCCGTTCAAGGAGATCGTCGGCCTCATGGGGCAGTGGAAGGTCAGCGCGCTGCCCGTGCTGGAGGGCGAGGGCCGGGTGATCGGCGTCGTCTCGGAGGCCGATCTGCTGCCCAAGGAGGAGTTCCGCGACAGCGATCCCGACCGGTTCACACAGCTCGGCCGCCTGCCCGACCTGGCCAAGGCGGGCGCGCTGACCGCCGGGGAGGTGATGAGCAGCCCCGCCGTCACCGTCCACGCGGACGCCACGCTCGCCGAGGCGGCCCGGATCATGGCCCTGCGCAGGGTCAAGCGGCTGCCCGTGGTCGACGACGCGGGCATGCTGGAGGGCGTGGTCAGCCGGGGGGACCTGCTGAAGGTCTTCCTGCGGGCGGACGACGACATCGCGGAGGAAGTCCGGCAGGAAGTCGTCGTACCCCTCTTCCCGTCCTGCGCCGAACGGATCCATGTGCAGGTCCGCGACGGCCGCGTCACCCTCACGGGCCACATACGCGACACCTCGGTCGTGCCGGTGGCCGCCCGGCTGGTGCACGCCGTGGAAGGCGTCGTCGACGTCGAGTGCCGGCTCAGCAGCGACGCGTCGCTCGCCGTGCCCGAGTGACACGGCGATGCGGACCTGATGCGAACCTGAGGCATGAGACACGCAGAGGCGGCGAGGCTGCCGCGCAAGACGTACGAGAAGGAACTGTTGCGTCTTCAGACGGAGTTGGTGCAGCTCCAGGAGTGGGTACGGGCGACCGGTGCCCGGCTGGTGGTGGTGTTCGAGGGGCGGGACGCGGCCGGGAAGGGCGGCACGATCAAGCGGGTGACCGAGCACCTCAATCCGCGCGTCGCCCGGATCGCGGCGCTGCCCAGGCCGACCGAGCGCGAGCGCACCCAGTGGTACTTCCAGCGGTACACCGAGCAGCTGCCGGCCGCCGGGGAGATCGTGCTCTTCGACCGGTCCTGGTACAACCGGGCCGGGGTCGAGCACGTGATGGGCTTCTGTACCGAGGAGGAGTACCAGCGGTTCCTGCGCCAGTGCCCGGTCTTCGAGCGGATGCTCGTGGAGGACGGGATCCTGCTGCGCAAGTACTGGTTCTCGGTGAGCGACGCGGAGCAGGAGGAGCGTTTCCGCCGCCGTCTCACGGACCCGCTGCGACGGTGGAAGCTGTCGCCGATGGACCTGGAGTCGATCACCCGTTGGGAGGCGTACTCACGGGCCAAGGACGAGATGATGGCGCACACCGACATCCCCGAGTCGCCCTGGTACGTCGTGGAGAGCGACGACAAGCGCCGCGCCCGGCTGAACATGATCGCCCACCTGCTGAGCACCCTGCCGCACCACGACGTCTCACCGCCCCTGCCGGCGCTGCCGCGGCGGCCGGAACCGACCGGGTACGAGCGTCCGCCACGCGATCGGCAGACCTACGTCCCCGATCACGCGGCGGACCTGTGAGCGCAGGCGTGACGCCGGCGGCCGGTCCTCCGGCGGGTCCGGTACCGGGCGCCGGCCCGCGGGAGTCGCTCCGCGGCCCGGGTCGGCGGGCAGCCGTACGGACCGCGACGGGTGCGCAGCGCCGGCACCAGGCGGACCGTGGTCGCGGCGACGGCGAGCGAGGCGGGCAGATGTGCCCAGGAGGTGCCCTCGACCGGCGCTCGGGCGGTGAGCAGCACCACCGCGGTCGCGGCCCGGCGGGACGTCGGTCAGTGGCTGAGACCGTCAGGGGCCGAGCGGGGTGCCGACGTCGCTCACCCGCGCCTGCCAGACCAGTCTGGTTCCCCCGCCGTCGGGGGTGGTCAGCTCCAGGTCGCCGCCCAGGGCACGGGCCCTCTCGGCCATGTTGGCCAGGCCGCTGCGGCGGCCCCCGGCGGGAATGCCCACCCCGTTGTCCGTGACGGCGAGCCGCACCGTCCTGCCGTCCGTCTCCAACGCCACCTCGACCCGGTCCGCGTGCGCGTGCCGCGCCACGTTCGTCAACGACTCCGACAGCACCGCCACCACATCGTCCGCCGTCCTGCCGGGCACATGGGTGTCCAGCAGACCCTCCATGCGCACACTCGGCGCGAACCCCATCACCCGCGCGGCCTCCGCGATCACCCGCACCGCACGCGCCCGCAACCCCGGAGCCGCCTCGTCCTCACGCGTCCGCAGGCCGAAGATCGTCGACCTGATGATCTTGATCGTCTCGTCCAGATCGTCCACGGCCCGCAGCACCCGCTCCTTGGCGCCGGCGTGGTCGATGAACCGGCCCGCGCTCTGCAAGGTCATGCCGGTGGCGAACAACCGCTGTATGGCCAGATCGTGCAGGTCCCGCGCGATCCGGTCACGGTCCTCCAGCAGCGTGATCTGCTCCGCGTCCTGACGCCGCTCGGCCAGTTCCATGGCGAGGGCGGCCTGCGCCGCGAACGTCTTGAGCAGTTCCAGTTCGGTGTCGGAGAAGTTGCCGGCCCCCGTCTCGCGGACGAGCAGCACCACTCCGCGCGCCTGCCCGCCGACGCCGACGGGGACGGCGACGGCCGGGCCGAGGCCGGCGAAGCGCGGCGGTCCGACGGTGACGCGCTCGTCGTGCGCAATGTCCGGGCTGCTCACGGGTGCGCCGCCGGCGAACGCCTCTCCCGTGAGGGTGCCGCGCACCGGCAGCACCAGCCCGCGGTGCGCCTCCGCCTGCCGGCCGATGGCCAGTTCCACGGTGAGCGTGTCGGTGTCCTTCACGGGGGTGGACATCGCGGCGAGGGCCGAGCCGGTGATCTCGCGGGCGCGTTCGGCGATCAGTGCGAGCACCGCCGCCTGGGCGGCTCCGGACATCAGACTGTGGGTGATCTCCGCGTTCGCCTCCAGCAAGCGCTCGCGCAGCCGGGACTCCTCGTACAACCGGGCGTTGTCGATCGCCACACCCGCCGCCACCGCCAGCGTGGACAGAACCGACTCGTCCTCCTCGTCGAACTCCGCCCCGCTCCGCTTCTCGGTCAGGTACAGATTGCCGAACACCTGATCCCGCACCCGGATCGGAACACCCAGGAACGTACTCATCGGCGGATGATGCGCCGGAAAACCGTACGACGACGGATGCTCGGACAGCTTCGCCAGCCGCAGCGGCTCGGGATGCCTGATCAGCTCACCCAGGATCCCGTGCCCCTCCGGGAACGGACCGATCCGGGCGATGACGTCCTCGCTCACCCCGACGGTGTGGAAGGCGGACAGCCGCATGCCGTCCGGGCCGATCACGCCCAGCGCGGCGTACTCGGCGTCGACCAGCACCGCCGCGGCCTCGACGATCCGGCGCAGGACCTGTTCCAGGTCCAGCTCCCGGCCGACGGACAGCACCGCCTCCAGCAGGCTGTGCACCCGGTCCCGGGTGCCGCGAGCCGCGTCCAGGCGCGCCTGCAGCTCCTCCAGCAGCTCGTCGAGCCGCAGTTGCGGCAGCCGCACCCGGGCGTCGTCGGCCTCCTCGGAGCCTCCCACCGCAGTCCTCCAAGCCCCTGTGACGTGCCGAAAGCCCTTCCGCTCAGCCGTCACAGTAGTCGCTGCGAGGCGGAGACGGCACGGATACCGCCGCGGTGGCGCGGTGGCGGCGCAACAGGGAACGGGCCGGCCCGAGCGGCCGGCCCGTACGGCCGTCTCAGCCGTCCCAGGTCCAGTCGGCTACCTCGGGCAGGTCCACGCCGTGCTCGCGGGTCCAGGTCCGGTGCCGCAGCCGGGTGTCCTCCATGCGCTGGCGTACCCCGGCGGCTCGGACGGCGAGGCCGGGGACGCGGTCGATGACGTCCATGACCAGGCGGTAGCGGTCGAGGTCGTTGCTCACCACCATGTCGAACGGGGTGGTGGTGGTGCCGATCTCCTTGTAGCCGCGCACGTGCAGGTGGCCGTGGCCGGCGCGACGGTAGGCCAGGCGGTGGATGAGCCACGGATAGCCGTGGTAGGCGAAGATCACCGGCTTGTCGGTGGTGAACAGCCCGTCGTACTCGAAGTCGGTCATGCCGTGCGGGTGCTCCTCGGCCGGCATCAGCCGGGCGATGTCGACGACGTTGACCACGCGCACGGCCAGCGCGGGCAGGTGCCGGCGCAGCAGCTGGGCGGCGGCCAGTACCTCCTGCGTGGGCACGTCGCCCGCGCAGGCCAGCACCACGTCGGGTTCGCGGGTGCCGTCCTCCGTGCCGGCCCATTCCCACACGCCGGCGCCGCGCGCGCAGTGCACCGTCGCCTGGTCCATGGACAGCCAGTCGAAGCAGGGCTGCTTCCCGGCGACGATCACGTTGACGTAGTCCCGGCTGCGCAGCGCGTGGTCGGCCACCGAGAGCAGGGTGTTGGCGTCCGGCGGGAAGTAGACCCGCACGGCCTCGGGGCTCTTGTTGAGGATGTGGTCGACGAAGCCGGGGTCCTGGTGGGAGAAGCCGTTGTGGTCCTGGCGCCACACGTGCGAGGTCAGCAGGTAGTTGAGGGAGGCGATGGGGGCGCGCCAGGTCAGCCGGCGGGTGGTGCGCAGCCACTTGGCGTGCTGGTTGACCATGGAGTCGACGATGTGCACGAAGGCCTCGTAGCAGGAGAACAGCCCGTGCCGGCCGGTGAGGAGGTACCCCTCCAGCCAGCCCTGGCAGGTGTGTTCGGACAGGATCTCCATCACCCGGCCGTGCCGGTCGAGGTTCTCGTCGACGGGCAGGGTCTGGGCCTGCCAGGCCTTGCCGCTGGCGCCGTAGACGGCCTGGAGGCGGTTGGAGGCGGTCTCGTCGGGGCCGACGAGACGGAAGTCGCGCCGGCCGGCGGTGGCCGCCATCACGTCCTGAAGCAGGTCGCCGAGGACGCGCGTGGGTTCGTGCAGGGTGGCACCGGGCTTGTCGACCGCGACGGCGTGCTTCTCCAGCGGCGGCAGCGGCAGCTTTTGCAGCAGCAGTCCGCCGTTGGCGTGCGGGGTGGCGCCGAGCCGGCGGGTGCCCGCGGGGACGCAGGCGAGGACGTCGGGGCGGGGGGCGCCGTGCTCGTCGAACAGTTCCTCGGGCCGGTAGGACCGCAGCCAGGCCTCCAGTTGCCGCAGATGTTCGGGGTTGTCGTGGACGGCGGCGAGCGGGACCTGGTGGGAGCGCCAGGTGCCCTCCACGGGCAGGCCGTCGACCTCGGCGGGGCCGGTCCAGCCCTTCGGGGTGCGCAGCACGATCACCGGCCAGCGGGGCCGGTCGGTGACGCCGTGCTCGCGGGCGGCGTGCTGGATCCCGGCGATGCGGTCGGCGGCGGTGTCGAGGGCGGCGGCCAGAGCGCGGTGGACGGTGGCCGGGTCGTCGCCGGTGACGTGGAGGGGGTCATGGCCGTAGCCCCTCAGCAGATCGTCGAGTTCCGTTTCGGGCAGCCGGGCCAGGATCGTCGGATTGGCGATCTTGTAGCCGTTCAGGTGCAGGATCGGCAGGACCGCTCCGTCGTGGACCGGGTCGAGAAACTTGTCGGAGTGCCAGGACGCGGCAAGCGGGCCGGTCTCCGCCTCGCCGTCGCCGATCACGCACGCGACCAGCAACTCGGGGTTGTCGAACGCGGCGCCGTAGGCGTGGGAGAGCGCGTAGCCGAGCTCGCCGCCCTCGTGGATCGAGCCCGGCGTCTCGGGTGCGACGTGGCTGGGCACCCCACCGGGGAACGAGAACTGCCTGAACAGCCGGGCCATGCCGGCCGCGTCCCGGGTGACGTCCGGGTACGTCTCGGTGTACGAGCCCTCCAGCCAGGAGTTGGCCAGCACCGCGGGGCCGCCGTGGCCGGGGCCCCAGATGCACAGCGTGTCCAGGTCGCGGGTCCTGATGAGCCGGTTGAGGTGGGTGTGGACCAGGTTGAGGCCCGGCGAGGTGCCCCAGTGGCCCAGCAGCCGCGGCTTGACGTGCTCCGGGCGCAGCGGCTCGGTCAGCAGGGGGTTGGCCATGAGGTAGATCTGGCCGACGGAGAGGTAGTTCGCGGCGCGCCAGTGGGCGTCCAGCGTCGCGAGTTCCTCGTCCGTGAGTTCGGCGGGGGCCTGCCGCGTCTCGACGGACATCAGGGATCCTTCCTGGTCGACATGGTCGGGCACAGCGGTGGGGCTGCCGTATCCGTGTGCCGGCGGCACACCGTCTCCACCCTCCGGCCGACGCCCGGGTACCCGACAGGGCCGTTCGGGTCACACCGCGGGGCCGGGCGGCGCCGCGCAGGCTCCCGCCGGTCCAGCCACGTCACCGCGTGCGCCGTGGTCGCGTCGGCGGGGTGGTCCTGTGGTGTGGAGACCACGACCGTACAGTGCCTGCCCCTGTCCAGGGGACGGTCCTGCCGCAGCCCTCGAACTTCCCTGGCGCCGTGGTGTCGTCCGCCAGTCGCTCGAGGTGTACGGCCGGCGGACCCGCGGACCCGTGTACGGAGTCCGCTCCGGCACAAGTGGGGAGGGAGTGCACGCTGCCGTCCTTGCGCACCACCGAGAGCGAGGGCAGCGGAACGCCACCGGCCGGGCCGGAGGCCTTGATGGGTACATGGACCCTCGGTAACCAGGTAGCCGGCTCCCGATGCGGCGCTCTTGTCCGTGGCGGCCGGCACGTTCATTCCCGAGCCTGCCGCGACTCCGGGCTGGAGCACCGCCCGGTGGCGATGACGTGCGGGGTCCGAGCCCGCGTCCCTGTCGCCCGTCGCCCGTTCGGAGCGCGACCGGTCGCCGGTACCCGGGGGGCGGCAGAGGCTGGAGGGACCTGTCCGCCGCCGTTCGCCCCGGCATCACCGTGCCGGCGGCGGCCCCGTCGGGAAGCAGTGATGCTGATGAGGCTTGTCGTCGATCTGAACCGGTGCCAGGGGTTCGCACAGTGCGTTTTCCTCGCCCCCGATGTCTTCACCCTGCACGGCGGTGAGGCGCTGCTGTTCGATCCACAGGTCGATGCGTCGCAGCGGGAGAACGTGCGGCGGGCCGCGGCGGCGTGTCCGGTACAGGCGATCCTGGTCGACTGGTCCGACGAACCGACCGAGGGGGTGGCGTCCCGTGTCGGCTGAGACGGACGCCCAGAGCTTCCGGCAGGACGGCCGCATCGTCGTCGTCGGCGCCTCCCTGGCCGGGCTGCGGGCCGCCGAGGCACTCCGGGAGGGGGGCTTCACGGGGTCGCTGACCATGGTCGGGGACGAACCCTACGAGCCGTACGACCGGCCGCCGCTGTCGAAACAGGTGCTGCTGGGCCGGGTGCCGCCGGAGGGGGCCCTGCCGCGGAGGCGGCAGATCGACGCGGAGTGGCGGCTGGGGGTGGCCGCGACGGGTCTGGACCGGGGCGCGCAGAACGTACACCTCGCGGACGGCACGGAGCTTCCCTACGACCGGCTGCTGATCACCACCGGGGTCCGTGCGCGGCCCTGGATCCACCCGGAGGAGGCGGACCTCAGCGGCGTCTTCGTGCTGCGCACCCGCGACGACTCGGTCCGGCTGATGCGGAAGCTGGCCGCGGGGCCGCGCCGGATCCTTGTCATCGGTGCCGGGTTCACCGGCTCCGAGATCGCCTCCGCGTGCCGGGAACGGGGACTGGAGGTCACGGTCGCCGAACGCGGCCCGGCACCGCTGGTGGGCGCGCTGGGCGGAGTCGTCGGTGCGGTGGCCGCCGATCTTCAGCGGGAACACGGGGTCGATCTGCGCTGCGGGATCACGGTCACCGCGCTGGAGGGCGACGCGGCGGGCCGGCTGCGGTGCGCCCATCTGTCCGACGGCACGGTGATCGAGGTCGATGTGGCCATGGTGTCCCTGGGGGCGATCCGCAACACCGACTGGCTCGCCGGCTCCGGGCTGGCGGCCGGTCCGCGGGGGATCGCCTGCGACGCCGGCTGCCGGGCCTTCGACGTCAACGGCATCGTCACCGACGACATCTACGCGGCCGGCGACGTGGCTCGTTGCCCGCATCCGCTCTTCGGCTACCAGTTCCTGTCGCTGGAGCACTGGGGCAATGCGGTGGAACAGGCCGAGATCGCCGCGCACAACATGATCTGCGCACGCACCGAGCGCCGGCCCCATCTGTGGCTGCCGATGTTCTGGTCCTCCCAGTTCGGCGTCAACATCAAGTCCGTGGGCGTACCCGCACTGGGCGACGAACTGATCGTCGCGCAGGGAGATCTGGCCGAACGGAAGTTCGTCGCGGTCTACGGGCACCAGGGCCGGGTCATCGCCGCGGTCTCCTTCGACGGCGGGAAGTGGCTGGAGTTCTACCGTCACCGGATCGAGGCCGCAGCGCCCTTCCCGCCCGCACACGTCACCGTCGACCAGCGCGCGGCGGCGCTCAAGCCCATCGACCCCGAGTTCCCCGACCCCCGCCTGCCCAGCCACGGCCCGACCGTGACCCTGACCGGCCACTCGCCGAGCGAACGCCGCGTGGGCTTCGTTCCGGCACGTGCCTGACCCCCCGGGAGCGCCCGATGTCCGCCGTCACCACCACCACGACGTCGCAGTTCACCGACTACGCTCACCGGGCCGACCCGTATCCGCTGTACGCCGCGCTCCGCGAAGCGGGGCCGGTCCTGCGCCAGGACGACGGCAGCTACCTCGTCACCACCTACTACGACATCCGCGCCCTCGCCGACGACCCACGCCTCAGCGCCGACCCCCGCAGCCTCACCCCCGGCACGGGAGGAGCGCTGGCGCAGGAGGAGGAGTCGAACCTGCGGCGCAGTTTCATCCGGCTGGACCCGCCGGAGCACGATCGGCTGCGCGACGTGGCCATGGAGCCGTTCGGGCCTCCGCACAGCCCGCGGTTCATCCACGACCTGCGCGGCGACCTGACCCGGATCGTCACCGGGCTGCTCGACGCGTTCCAGGGCAAGGACCAGGTCGACGTCGTCGACGAGTTCGCCTACCGGCTCCCCGTCACCGCCATCTGCAAGATTCTCGGCGTGCCGCGCGAGGACGAGGGCCGCTTCCATGTCTGGGTGGACAAGGTGGTCGACAGCCTGGACGCGGGACCGGACGAGGACGGCGCACAACGCGCCCGCGAAGGTGACCGTGCCCGGCAGGAACTGGCCGTGTACCTGGCCGAACTCATCGAGGACAAGAAGCGCCATCCCGGCGAGGGCATGCTCGGCACGCTGGCTCCCCGAACCGGTCCCGGCGGACGCATGTCACCCTCGGAACTGGTGAGCACCGCCGCTCTGCTGCTGCTGGCGGGCCACGAGACCACCGTCAACCTGATCAGCAACGCAACGCTCACCCTGCTGCGTCATCCGGACATCCTGCAACGGTTTCGCGCCGAGCCCGGCCTGGTCGTGCCCCTGGTCGAGGAAGTACTGCGCTACGAGCCACCGGTTCACTTCCTGCCGTTCTTCGCCGCCCTGGACGACATCGACGTCGCGGACACCGTCATCCCCAAGGGCGCGCCGGTCTGGCTCCTGCTCGCCGCGGGCAACCGCGACCCGCGGCGCTTCGAGGACCCCGACCGCTTCGTCCCCGACCGCACCGACAACCAGCACCTGGGCTTCTACACCGGCATCCACTACTGCTTCGGTGCGGCCCTGGCCCGGTTGGAGGCCCATATCGCGCTCACCGAACTCTTCCGCCGCGTCGACGACCCCCAGCTCGTGGCGGACCCCCCGCCCTACCGCCACAGCCCCGTACTGCGCGGCCCCCGCCACCTTCCCCTGGCCATCCGGGGCATCACGCCCTGAGCGGCTTTCCGGTGCGCCGGTGACCCGAACGTGGAGGGCAAGGCGTCCCCCGGTGTTATTGAATGAGGTGTGCGGCCAGGGATCTCGGGGCCTGCCGCACGGGTTCGAGTACGGCCCCGGCGTCGCGCCGGGGATTGCTGAGAGAGCCGCATGGACTCCACACCCTCACCCTCGTCCTCTTCGGCGTTCGACCTGGTCAGCAGCGCTCTGGGACGCTACATCCCGCGCGGCGGAGCGAGTGCGGCCTCCGGTCCCGCCGACCCGCGGGCGCAGGGCGGGCGCTCCGCCCGCCCACGCCCGCCCGAGGACCCGGAAGCCGGCCGCCAGGATCAGATTCTCGGCGCGGTCAACCTGGACAGGGAGCTGAGGATCACCCGCTGCAACCTGGACGCCCCCGTGTTCGAGGGTCTGGACGCCATGCCCGGCGATCACTTCGTCGATCTCCTGCCCCCGGGGGACGTACCGACGGTCACACGGCGGCTGCGGCAGGTGTTGGAGACCGGTGAGGCGCACGTCGCCCGGATCCAGCGCCTGCGGCGCGGCGACGGGTCGGAGCTGGTGGTCTCGATGAGCATCCTGCCCGCCGCGGTGCCGCAGGAGAGCCTGACGGTTTCCGTGATCGCCATGGCCAAGAGGCTGCACCTGTACGCCGCCGAGACCGCGATCGGCACCTCGCTGGACATCGGCGAGACCGCGCAGTCGCTGGCCCGGCACTTGCTGGCCTGGGGAGAGGTCGCCGCCGTCGATCTCGACTTCGCCGTGTGGACCGGCGAGGGGGTCACCGACCAGCCGCACGGGCGCATCCGGCTGCGCCGGGCGGCGCTGGTGCCGGACCGGGCATGGCCGGAGGGCTACGTGACCCCGGGCGACGATCTTCCCGGCGAGGCGAGTCGCCTGCTGGCGCAGGCGGTGCGGCGGGACGACGCCCCGCAGGCCATCGTCATACCCGACCGGGAGGCGGTCGAGCGGGTGCTGGCCGGCCCGCGAGTGATGCGCGCCCTGGTGCCCGGTGACCGTTCGGCGGGCGTGGCGTGCATACCGCTGGTGCTGGACGGCCCGCCGCCCGTGGTGCTGGGCGTGGCGGAGATCTGGCGGCGGGCGGACCGCCCCTTCCGCGACAGCGAGCTGCTCGACCTCCAGGAACTGGTCGCAAGGACCGCCCATCACGTCGACCTGGCCCGTCAGCATCAGCGCGAGCACACACAGGTGCTGGCGTTGCAACGCCGGCTGCTGCCCCGCTCCGGCGGCGACACCCTCGAGATCGCCAGCATCTACCAGCCCGCCACACCCGACAGCGCGGGCGTCGGCGGCGACTGGGTGAACAGCTTTCCGCTGCCGGACGGCCGTACCGCACTGGTGGTCGGTGACGTCGTCGGGCACGGCCTGGGAGCCGCGGCGACCATGGGCCAGCTCAGCATGGAGGCCCGCGCGCTGCTGTCCGCGGGGCTCGCTCCCAGCGAGGTGCTGGAGCATCTGGACGCGACCGTGTCGCTGCTGGACGACGCGGAGTCCGGGCTGACGGCCGGCTACAGCGCCCTCGGCTCGACGTGCTGCATCGCCCTCTACGACCCGGTCGGCCACCACGTGGCGCTGTCCAGCGCCGGACACCTTCCCCCGGTCCTGGTGTCCCCGGACGGGCGCGTCAGCCCGCTCGCGGTCCGCCCTCACCCGGGTCTGGGCGCCGAGTTCGCGTTGCGCGAACCGTTCGACGTGCAGACGTTCGACGCACCCCCGGGGTCGCTGCTGGCCCTCTACACGGACGGCCTGGTGGAGGATCCGGCCGTGTCGATCGACGACGGCATCGCCAGGCTGGCGGACGCCGTGTCCACCGTGCACCCGTGGGACGCCCTCCAGCAGGCCGCACGGCACGTCGTCTCCGCGCTGGCACCCGTTCCTCAGCGCGACGACGTGACCCTGCTGCTCGCGCGCATGATCGGCTACCGCAAGGAGGACACCTCCACCTGGCGGCTACCCGCCCGCGACGACGCCCCGGCCCGTGCCCGTGCGCAGGTGTCCGCGCTGCTGCGGCAGTGGCGCACCAGGGACGACACCCGGGACACCGCGCTGCTGCTGGTCAGCGAGCTGGTGACGAACGCGGTGCGGTTCGCCACCGGTCCCATCACGGTACGGCTGATCAGGGCCGGTCACGGGCTGCTGTGCGAGGTGGGCGACACCGGCAACGGCAGGCCGCGGGTGAGCCGGGGCGACCTCCTCGCCGACGGCGGTCGTGGCCTGAACGTCGTGCACGGTCTCACCACCCGCTGGGGCGTGCGGTGGACGGACACCGGCAAGGTGGTCTGGGCGGAAGTCGCGCGGTGACGCCTGCCGGGGGGCGGGGGCACGTCCGGCGCACCCGCCGGCCGCATCCGTCACCGGCGGTGCGGACGGCGTCCTGAATGTCACGTCGGGTGACGCGACCGGCGGACGGTCCGTTCCCGAGACACTCCTACAACCACTCGCCTTCCAGGGCGGTCGCGGTGAGGCCCGGCGCCGCCGCGTACAGGACGGCGCGACTGCCCGGCTTCTGCCCGGCGTCGTGCGCCCGCCGCATGATGTCGAACACGGCGGCGCCTCCACGGTTCCCGGTGGTGTAGCTGTCCCGGCTGTGCTCCAGCAGCCCCGACGGCCACGCGTCGGGCATCGTCTGCTCCATGTACTCCAGCACCCGGGTCCCACCGGGGTGGGCGAGCAGCACGTCGGGGTGCCAGGCTTCGGGGTGGTCCTGGTAGCGCAGGCGCAGCCACTCCCACATCGCGGTGACCGTCTGCTGCACGGCGCGCGGCCCGCGCCGGTCCATCACGAAGTGGGTGCCGTCCGCTCGCGTGTCCAGGCGGTGCAGATCCTGTGTGCCGGGCAGGGTGTGGTGCCAGGCGGCGTCCAGCCGCAGCACCGACTCCGGGCGCGGGCGGCCCGTGACCACCGCGGCGACCGCGGTGTCCGCGAACAGCAGCCGGACGATCAGGGACTCGAGGGTGTCGTCCGCGGGCTGGTAGGTCGTGCTCAGCGCCTCCGCGATCACGACCAGGACCACCCGGTCGGGGTCCGCCGCCACCAGATCCGCGGCCAGCGCCAGGGAGCGGGTCCCCGCGATGCAGGCCCACTGCGTGGCGGGCAGCAGCATCACGTCGTCGCGGAGCGGGAGCCTGTTGGCCAGGGCGACGTCCAGGCCCGGCAGCGCCGGGGTGGTGGAGTTGCTCGTGATCAGGCAGTCGATGTCCGCGGCGTCCAGTCCGGCGATCTGCAGGGCGCCCCGCGCCGCATGCTCCCCGTAGGCCTGCACGGCCGCCCAGGCGGGAGCGGTGCGCTCCTGGACGGTCTGCGGCGTGGGTATCGCCTCGAGCGCGGCGATCACACGGTCCACGTCCTGCCGGGTGAAACCGTCGCGTGCCAACGCCTCTTCGGCCGCACCGGGGCCGGCAGCCCGCAGGGCGCCGCCACTGCCGGGCGCTACGGCGGCCTCCAGCGGCAGCATCCACCCGCGGGTCTCGATGCCCGTACTGGCCGCGATGCCGTCGATCCGCGACGCCCACACCGCGTGCGGATGCCGATCTCGCACCTCCGCCACGATCTGGCTGGTCTCCACGGCGTGCTCGCCGTGTATCACGGCAGGAGGACAGAGGTAAGCGGCCATAGTGCGGCACCTTTCCGGGGGAACAGGCGGGAATGTCACGGGTGCTGTGTCTTGGGTCACTCCGGAATGGGGCGCCCAAGACATCGCCGATGGACTCCACTTCAGGAGTCGCCGTCGGTTTCGAGCATGGCCACCAAAAGGACATTTACGCTGTGATGCACACAACTTAGGCGGCACTCGACATGCGTGACACGGCACACACGTCACCGAACAGAACCACTCAGCGCACTCCGTCCGCCCTGCCTGACACCCCGTCAGCCGGGCGGCAGCGGCTCGGCCTGTGCGGTCACCGCCGCACGGCCGCCGGCCCTCAGCGCCGGACCAGCGCCAGCACGCTCAGGCCGAACATCAATACCCCCAGGGGGAGATGGACCGACGGGACGTGCGCGATGCCGAGCACCACCTGGACCGAGGCGAGTACGAGGAAGCCCGAGGCGTGCCGGACGGGTCGGGACGAGCCGCCGCCCGGCTTCCATGCCAGCACCGCCGCGAGCACGTACAGCATCGACGCCGCGTACATCACCCGGGCTCCGACACTGTGCAGCGTCTCGCCGTAGGACGAGGTCAGCAGCAGTCCGGCGGAGACCGCCTGGAGGAAGATGGTCAGGGTCTGCAGAGCGATCGCGCTCCGCAGGAACGAGGAGCCGCGCTGTGCGTCGGACGTCTCCGTCACGTGAGTGGCCATGGCCCAGTCCTCTTTTCCGCCCTCGGGCAGTGGATCGATAAGGTTTCACCGATCCGACGACGCGGGCCTGCGAAAGGTAAGGCGAGGGGGCGGCCGGAAGCATGGGAACTGTCGTGACCGGCACGAACGAGACGGCCGACGAGCGGCGCCAACTGATCAATGTCGCCTACCGGTTGCTCGGTTCGGTGACCGAGGCCGAGGACGCCGTACAGGACGCCTACGCTCGCTGGTACGGGCTGCCGCCGAGCCGGCGGGAGAAGATCGTCTCTCCTGGCGCCTGGCTGACGACGGTGACCAGCCGTATCTGCCTGGACCTGCTCGGTTCGGCGCGGGCCCGCCGCGAGCGCTATGTCGGCGCGTGGCTGCCTGAACCGCTGCCCGACCGCACCGAGTGGGACCACACGGGCGGCGCCGACGCCGGCGGCCCCGCTGACCCCGCCGACCAGATCGTCCTGGACGAGTCGGTGACCATGGCCTTCCTCGTCGTCCTGGAGTCGATGACGGCCGCCGAGCGGGTGGCGTTCGTCCTGCACGACGTCTTCCGGTACCCGTTCGCCGAGATCGCCGGCGTGCTCGGCAGAACGCCCGCGGCCTGCAAACAACTCGCGGCCTCCGCCCGGCGGCGAGTCAGTGCCGCGCGCACTCCGGTGGCCGCGACCGGCCGGGCCGACATGGTGCGGCGCGTCAAAGAGGCATGGGAGACCAAGGACATAGCGGCCCTCGTCGGTCTCCTCGACCCGGCCGCCGTGATGACCGCCGACGGTGGCGGCGTGGTCGGCGCCGTGCTGCGCCCGCTGGAGGGCGGCGCGCGCATCGCCCAGTACATGGTCGCCGTCGCCGACAAGGCACCGGGACTCCAACTGCTCGAGCGCACGGTCAACGGCGTGCCCGGCCTGGTCGCCCGGCGTGCCGGCGTCGTCATGACCGTGGCCTCGTTCGACATCTCGGACGGGCTGGTCACCCGGATCTGGGCGGTACGCAACCCGGAGAAGCTGCGGCCGTGGGCGCGGGAGGGCTGAAGGGCCCGGTTTGCCGAGGGGCCCGCCTCCGCGGGCCTCCCGGTGTCAGAAGGGTCATTCGTGCAGTCCGCATCCGCCGGCGGGACCACGCCCCGGCGACGGGCCGACGCGTTCGGGTGGGTCCGTCGCCGAGCCCGGCAGCGAGTGCGCGTGTCGCGGTCGTGGACGTGTGCTTCCCGGGCGGGACCGGGCGGGCGTCCGTCATGGTGCGCTGAACAATGCGGGGAAACCAGGCGCGAGCCAGGGTTTGCGTCCCCAGGCGAGGACTTTGCCCCGGACGATGGCGCCGATGGCACTGCGTCTGCCCAGTGCGAGGAGGAAGAAGGTGATCGGTTCGATCATGACGACGCAGTCGGGGCGGCGCGAGGGTTCGGTGTGCACAGCCACCGTGCCGTTGGTGAACGTCACCGTGAGCCGAGAAAGGCCACGCACCCTCAGCTCGTAACAGGCACGGTGACCGGCCGCCGCGCGCGCATCGACGACACGGGGCATCGCAGTGATCAGAAACGGCATCGCCAGATCGACTCTGTCACGGTCGATCATGTGTGGCCGGCCCAGTGCCGCCGCGATGTCGTAGCCGTGCCCAAGCATGTGAGTCAGCAGGTAGGAGCCGAGAGTCTGCAAGTCCATGGGCCCCAGCGGTGTCTCCGTCGGCGTATCCGCCGACCGCAGGCGGGCCGCCTCGGTGAAGTCCCGCGCGTACCGGACGATGCCGCCCGCCAGGACGGCTGGGTCACGTTCGGGGAAGGAGCTCAGCGAGGCGGCGTTGGCCGCCGCGAGTCCCCCCGGTGTGCCATCGCCGTATTCCTGCTCATTCCCCGCGGCGAGTGCAGCCATCAACTCGTTGGCCAGGACCAGATGTGCCGCGGACTCTCCGACCGTCCACTCAGCCCCAGGAATGGGCACCGTGGCATCCGTGCACGAGCGGAGCAACCCCGCTGTCTCCTCGGCTACGGCACGGATGGCTTCAGGCAGCCGCGGTCGCGCGGCCGACTCACGACGAGAGGCGGTCATGCATGGGAAGGGTGGACCAGCCCTCTGCATCTGTCCAGGGCCCGCCCTTCGAATCGGCGACGCAGTCGATCTGCAATCCGGGCTTCACCGCGCGTGCACGTGGGTGCCCCGGTCCATCAGTCCTGTGGGGGGACGTCTCGATGATCTCTTCGCTGCGTGTGTGGCACGCTCTCGCCCTTCTGGTCGGCTTTCACCTGAGGGGCGTTCTGCTGCCGGCTGCTACGGGCCCTCTTGGCGGGAAGCGGCCCGACAACTCCTTGAGCCCGCCTCTGCTCTGACGATTCGTCACATCGGACGGCAACTTGTGCGGCGGTCGAGGTCCTCGCTCCACCCGGACGGGCTGGAACTACTCGACCGCTCGCCCTGCGTCAGCAGGCCGAGTGCTCGCCGGGTGGCCGCGTCCGCGAACGCGGGTGCACCCGTCCGGAGCTGACCACCTGCCGCCTGCGTCAGCGGGCGGCCATGCTCCAAGTCGACGTGCCCGCCGGTGGTGTCGAGCCCGTATCCGCACCCGACACGTTCGAGACAGGTGCCGACCACTCGGCGCAGTCGGCTGACGGGGGAGGCAATCGCCTGTGTGGCGGTCGCAGGGGCGCGGTCGGGCCGGAGCGTGTCGATGACGGTGTCCCGGCACACGACACGGCTGCGGCGGACAGCCGGCAGGGCGAACAGCAGTACCGCGCGTCCCCTGGGGATGCCGGGCGGGCTCACGGGTCGGGATCCGATGAGTTGCAACGGGCGATGATCCGCAGGCGGACGGGCTCGCGGAGGATGAGTGCGGTCGTGCAGGACGGCATGCGGGTGGTGCTCTCTCGGTGCGCGGGGCAGGCGACCGGTCCGGTTTCGCTGGGCCACCCACCCGCCCGGCAGGAGCCGGGAGGACGGCGAACCCTCGGTTCGGGGCCTGACCGCGACAACGGTCCTCGTCCTTCCGAGGGGGTCGAGCGTTGTTCCACCCACGTCAGGCCTGGCCGCGCGGCGCGCGAAACACCGTGGTGCGCAGTGTGCGGGCGCCGTCCTGCGCCGCCCCGCCCGTGGGGCACCTCTTGCGGCACGGGTCGGCCCATGGCCCGATGCGTGGGAGATGTGGCCTCGGACGGCGCCATGACCGCGTTCCACTGCTGGTTGTCACGAGAGCGCCGACGGATCCACCGCCAGGCAGGCACCTTCGGAGGTCGCCATGCCCTACGCCGCGAGTCATCGAAACCGTGCCGCCAAGCAGGGTGTACCGGTCGCCGGCAACGCGGGCCGGACGCGGCCTGCGTCCACGCGTTCGGCCCGGGTGGCCGTGATGGCACTGGCGGCCGAAGCGGCCTGCGTGGGCATCACCCGTCGGTGGAGCACCGGCCTGCTCACGCTGTGGGGCCTGGGCGCTGACGACTGCGGCACGGCCGCGCTGGTCCTCAGCGAGCTGGCGACCAACGCCGTCCGCTACGGCCGCTCGGAGATGACCATCCGCCTGCTCCAGGAGACGGACCGGCTGTACCTGTGTGTCGCGGACTCCGGGGATCCTTCGGTGACGGACCGGCTTGTCCTCCCGCAGGAGGCGGCGGAGCACGGCCGCGGGCTGGCGATCGTCGAGGCGGTGGCCGATGCCGTGGAGGTGAGCTGCCGCCCGGAGGGATGGTGCGTGGGCGCGGTGCTGCGGGTGGCGACGCCCGCGCCGACGGCGCGCGGTCCCGGAGCCGCTGGGTGTGACGGGTGAGAAACTCCCATCTCATCGCCCGGTGAGCGACGCTGCCACAGGCAGCAAAGTTCGTCGGACTTCCCCGGTCAGCGCGCCGCGCCATGGTCTGTGTTCGGAGAGCGCGGCCGATGCACGGGGTGGGTCCAGGGTGGTCGTCAGCGGGCTGCCGCCCGGGAGGCCCGGTCGACGAGGGTGCTCCTGAACCGGGCCCGGTAGGTGCCGGGTGTGATGCCGCGTGCCCGCTGAAAGGCTCGGCGCAGGGTTTCCTCGGAGCCGAAGCCCGAGCGGCGGGCGACGACGTCCAGCGGGTCGGTACCGGACTCCAGGAGTCCCTGCGCGGCCTCGATGCGGACCTGTTCCACGAACTGGGTCACGGTCATCCCCACCTCGGCCCGGAACAGCCGGGTGAGCTGGCGCACGCTCATGCCGATCCGCCCCGCCAGTGCCTCCAGACTGTGGTCGGCGGCCGGGTCGGAGGTGACCTCGTCCATCACCTGGCGCACCAGCTGGTGGCGGGGCTGGCGGGCGGCCTGACGGACGCTGAACTGCGACTGCCCGCCTGGCCGGGCCATGAACACCACCAGGTACTTGGCCGCGGCACGCGCCACGGTCGGGCCGTAGTCCTCCTCGACCAGCGACAGCGACAGATCGATGCCGGAGGTGATGCCCGCGGAGCTGATGATCCTGCCGTCGCGCACGAAGATGGAGTCGGCATCGACCTGGACGTGGGGGAATCTCTCGGCCAGCTCACCGGCCAGACACCAGTGGGTGGCCGCCCGGCGCCCGTCCAGCAGCCCGGTGGCCGCCAGCGGGAACGCGCCCGCGCACACCGACGCCACCCGGCCGGACAGTCCTGCCAGGCGGCGGATCCCGGCAATGAGCGGGGCATCGGCGACCGCCGCCCGCCAGTCGGGACGGCCGGGCACGATCAGGGTGCCTATCGGTCCGGTGACCTCGTCCAGTGCCGCGTCCGCCGCCAGCCGGGCGCCCGCAGTCGTCAGGGCCTCCCGCCCGTCGGGCGAGGCGGTCAGCAGCCGGTAACGGGCTCCCTGGTCGTTGGCGGCGGCGAACACCTCCAGCGGCCCGGTCACATCGAGCAACTGCACGCAGTCGAACAGCACCATCACCACCAGGTGCGGCCGACGCCGCCCGCTCGGCCTGTCCATGCACAAATCTTCCGCCCGTCTCCTCGACGGCCGCAAGGCGGTCACGCCCCGGTGGCCTGCCCCCCGCCGCCCGCCACGGCCGCCGCCTGGGCGCCGGCCGGGGAGCCGCCGGCCGGCCCGCACCCCACGCTGCCGAGTCCGGCCGGCGGAGCGGCGCGGCCCTGCTGCGTGCTCCGGAACCGTGCGCGGTAGGTGCCGGGCGAGATCCCGAACTCGCGCTGAAAGGCACGGCGCAGCGTTTCGGCGGATCCGAATCCGCTTCTGCGGGCGACCGTGTCCAGCGGATCAGTGCCCGCTTCCAGCAGGCCCTGCGCCGCCTCGAGACGGATCTGCTCGACGAACCGGGCGGCCGTGATGCCGGTCTCCTGGCGGATCAGCCGGGTCAGGTGGCGCACACTGACGCCCGCACGGGCCGCGAGCGCACCCAGCCGGTGGTCCGCCTGGGGATGGGCCGTCACGGCGTCCAGCACCTCCCGCACCGTGGCGCTGCGGCAGTAGCGGGCGCGCAGCCGGACACTGAACTGCGACTGCCCGCCGGGCCGGGCCATGAACACCACCAGGTACTTGGCCGCGGCACGCGCCACCTCGGGGCCCAGGTCCTCCTCCACCAGGGACAGGGTCAGGTCGATGCCGGCCGTGACACCTGCCGAGGTGATGACCCGGCCTTGCCGGATGAAGATCGCGTCATGGTCCACCTGGACCGCGGGATAGTGGGCGGCCAAGTCCTCGGCCAGCCGCCAGTGGGTGGCGGCGCGGCGCCCGTCCAGCAGGCCCGTGGCCGCCAGCGGGAACGCCCCCGCGCACACCGAGGCCACCCGGCAGGCTGCGCGGCCCAGCCGCCCCAACTGGCCGATGAACGCGGCGTCCTCGGTGGCGACGTGCCAGTCGGGACGGCCCGGGATGAAGAGGGTGCCGATCCGTCCCGCGCAGTCCTCCAGCGCCGCGTCGGCGGCCAGCCGCAGCCCGGAGGTGGTGCTTATGTCCTTTCCCTGCGGAGAGGCCGTGACGACCCGGTAGCGGCCGCCGTGCTCGTTCGCGGCCGCCAGGACGTCCAGCGGTCCGGTCACGTCCAGCGCCTGCACCCCGTCGTACAGGACCATCACGACCGGGTGGGTCAGCGGGCGCCTGTCCGTGCCGCCCTGGCCATTCGAGCTGATCATGCTTCCCAGCCTCCGGCCGGGCTCGCGGCGGTGCAAGGACCGGTAACCCTCGCATCCGGCCATCCGGCCATCCGGGACACCCTCCAGTGATCAATACATCGCGGCTTGACGTAGACACTGTGTATCGATAAAGCTGGGCGCGGCAGGTCCGGACGGTGATCCGGACGCTCACCGGCGATGGAGGACACCCGCATGTCCAGCCCCCAGCCCCACCTCGGCACCGAGAATCCGTGGCACAGGCCCGACGACCTGTACGCCGACCGTCCGGCCTGGGACACCGGCCGGCCCCAGCCGGCCTTCCTCGCACTCGCCGACGCGGGCGCGGTGCGGGGAAGGGTGCTCGACGTCGGCTGCGGGACCGGCGAGCACGTACTCATGTGTGCCGCGCGGGGCATGGACGCGACCGGCCTCGACCTCGCCGCCAAGGCGCTGGACATCGCGCGACGGAAGGCGGACGACCGCGGCCTCGCGGCACGGTTCGTCCACCACGACGCCCGGAAGCTGACCGGCCTCGGGGAGACTTTCGACACCGTCCTGGACTGCGGACTGTTCCATGTCATCGGCGACGACGACCGCGCCGCCTTCGTCGCCGGCCTGCGAGCCGTACTGCGGCCCGGCGGCCGCTACCTCATGCTCTGCTTCAGCGAGCACCAACCAGGCGACCGAGGCCCGAGGCGGGTGACGCGGGGCGAGATCGAAGCGTCGTTCGCCGACGGCTGGCGGGTCGACTCCATCGAAGCGGCCACCATCGACATCACCACCGACCCGGCCGGCATCCCGGCCCGGCTGGCCGCCCTCACCAGGATCTGACCTCCCCGGTCAGGACGCGGGAAGCCGGTGTGCGCACGCGTCGACGCCCACTGGGCCGCAGGCCCGTGCACGACGGCGTCCTCCCTGCGGGATCGGCCCCAGAAAGGAACTCCATGCCGACCGCCGAAGCCCGGATCGCGACAGACCGCGCGAGCCGGTACCTTGCCCAACTCTGCCGCCACACCGACATGATGGGCCGGATGCGCCATCGGCCTGCCACCGTTCATGCCCGCCTGATGCCCGAGGTCCGGGACGCCGAGTGGTCCGAGACCCAGGGAACCGTGCGCTTCGCCGGGGGCCGATGGACCCTTGACGCCACTCCGGACGCACTGACGCTGCGCGTCGAAGCCGACGACGAAGAAACCCTGCAACGGCTCCGGAACAGCATCACCGCACGTCTGGAAAAGATCGGCCGGCGCGACGGTCTGGCCGTGACCTGGCAGCGATCCCCGGCTCCCCCTGCCCCGCCCGGCGGCGAGGCGCCCGGCGCACCGCAGGCGGCCGAGGGCGGCAAGAGCAACCTGCGCGGAGCCGCCGGAGCGACGGGGCTGCTGTCGGTCGGCGCACTGGTCGTCGCTCTGCACATGGGCGTGGCCGGCGCGGCACTGGCCACTTCGGCATGGATCGGGTGGGCCGCCGCCGGCGTCCTGGTCGTGGTCGCGCTGACGGTCGTTCTCCTGGCCGGCCACGTCGTTCTGGGCCGCGCGGGCATCCGCCGAGGTCGCGCGCTGCGCGATCGTCGCGT
Organism: Streptomyces sp. NPDC003393; assembly: GCF_053589015.1. NCBI lineage: Bacteria > Bacillati > Actinomycetota > Actinomycetes > Kitasatosporales > Streptomycetaceae > Streptomyces > Streptomyces sp. NPDC003393. Next base: position 190,307 of record NZ_JBSFRB010000003.1, read on the forward strand.
CCTCCGGTTCCGGTCAAAGGACGTCGAGGAGACTGACCCGGTTCCCCGCACACCCTGAGCCGGACGTGGCCGGGCGGCACTCGGCACCACGGTGGTGAACCCTTGTGGCGGATCGATGCGTCGAGCGCCATCCGGCCGGATGAACCGGTCTTCGGTTCGTCCGCCGGGGCGTGTCACAAAAAGCAGGGCTGTCCTGTCCCTACTTCGGACAACCCCTGTTTGGAGACGTACATGAGCACTGAGCACGCACATCTGCCCCCGGGCGTCGAGGTGATCAAGACCCTGCCGGAGGCGGCGGCCGGGATCCCCGACGGCGCCGAGGCCAGGACCGTCCGGGTCACCCTGCCGCCCGGTGACCCCGGGGCGCCGCCGCACCGGCACCCCGGCCCGCTCTTCGGCTATGTGACCCAGGGCGAGATCCTCTTCGAGCTGGAGGGGGAGGCGCCTCGCGTCCTCAAGGCCGGTGACGCCGTGTTCGAGCCCGGCGGCGACGTGATCCACTACCAGGGCGCGAACAACCTTCCGGACGCGCAGTCGGAGCTGGTGGTGACCATGTTCGCGCCACCGGGGACCCCGGTTCTGACCGTGGTCAGCGCGGAGGAACTGGCTGAACGACGGCACCTGCGGGTCACCCGGCCCTGAGGACCACCAGGAGTCCTGACGCCTGTTCCCGCCCTGGTCGAGCAGCGGTCACCTGACCGCCGCTCGACCGGCGTCGGCCCGCCCGGATGACAGAGGATGGTGCGGGTCCAGCCGTGGGGCATGGCCCGCATGCGCCACGGCAGGACGGTCAGCGACGTCGCGACGCCTGCTCAGAGTTCACCGGCACCACACCCGAATCCGACGGCACGCGCGCTGCTTCGGCTCCGTCTGAGCACCCGGACCCGCCGCTCCCGCCCGTCACGCGTGCTGGCCAGCCCTGGGGCCGCAACCCTGACAGGGTGACGGCGACGAGCCTTTTGACCGCGGCCTTGGACGTCAGCCCGCTTGCGCCGGCAAGGGCGTGCAGGCAGTACCCGGTCAGCTCGTCCGGTGCGACGTCGTCGCGCACCTCGCCCGCCTCCACGCCCTCGACGAGCAGGCCCCGGACGAACTGCCGCAGATGCTGCTCGGCGTGCGCCACGTGCTCACCCCGGTGCAGGAGCGCGGAGAGCTCTCCCCCGTGGCCGTGCCGCTGCTGCTGGATGAACGCGTAGGCCTCCAGCACCGCGGCCAGTCGTTCCCCCGGCGTCCCGGGCCGATCACGGAGCTCGGCCAACTGGTCGAGGTGACCGGCGATCCGGCGCGCATGCCAGGCTGCCATGATCGATTCGACGTCCGGGAAGTACTTGTAGAGCGTGGCCCGGCCGATACCGCTCTCCTCCGCGATCCGCGACATCGTCACGGCCCGCAGCCCCTGCTCGGCCACCAGCTTCGCCGTGGTCTCCAGCACCGCGTCACGCACGGCTCGACGGTGCTCCTCGATGGTCTCGTTCCACAGCTTCGGCACCCGCTCAGTGTACGAGACGACGATTCCGATACGTCATGACCAGAGGGCGTCACCATGTCTCGAAGCAGGCTCATCTCACGTCAACGCCCGCTTCCTCACGGCCCGCAGAGGACTCTCCCGGCGGGGTCCCGCTGAGACGTCCGCTCCTCATGCCCGACATGACCCCGCGACGGTCAGGGCTGGGGCGGCGGCACCGAGAGGCGGTGCAGGCGCAGCGCGAGCTGGATCTCCAGGGCGCGGGCCGGCGTCTGCCAGTCGTCGCCGAGCAGACGGCCGACGCGTTCCAGCCGCTGGGCGACGGTGTTGACGTGCACGTGCAGTTCGTCCTTGGTGCGGGCCGGGCTCATGCCGCAGCTGAAGTACGCCTCCAGGGTGCGTATGAGGTCCGTGCCGCGCCGCTCGTCGTAGGCCGTGACCCGGCCGATGGTGCGGTCGACGAAGCCGGCGATGTCCCGGTCGCCTGCCAGCAGCAGGCCGAGGAAGCCGAAGTCCTCGGCGGCGGAACCGTCGCCGGTACGGCCGAGGAGCCGCAGGGCCTCCAGGCAGCGCCGCGCCTCCGCGTAGGCGGCGGCCGCGGTGTCGGGACGGGCGGCGAGGTCGTCCACGGGGGCGGAGGCGCCGACGGTGACCGCCTCGTGCACGGCGGTGCCGAGGTGGTGGGCGGTGCGGCGGGCCAGGTCCGTCGCGGTGGTGCCGGGCTGGAGGGGCAGCAGCAGGACCGTGCCGCCGTCGCGGGCCGCGGCCAGACCGTGGCGGGTGGCGGCCAGGTGGGAGGCGGCGGACCACAGCCGTCGGCGGGCGGCGGCCTCCTGGTCGGCGTCGGCGGCCGGGGCGTCGAGCCGGGCGGCGAGCACCACGTGCGTGGCGTCCAGGTCGGCGCGCAGCCGGGTGGCTCGGTCGCGCAGCAGGCGCGGGTCGCGGTCCCGGGCGTCGAGGAGGTCGTCGAGGAGTTCGCCGCGGACGCGCTGTTCGGCTTCGGCGGCCGAGCGTCTGGCGAGGAGCAGCAGAGAAGTGACCATGGCGGCGCGCTCCAGGGTGCGCTGGTCGACGGGGTCGAGGGCGGGGTGGCCACGGACCACCAGTGCGCCCAGCAGTTCCCCGCCCGCGGTGACAGCGGCGATCCAGTCGTCACCGTGCCGGACCGCGTGCCCCTCGGCCCGGGAGGCCTCCAGAGGGCCGGCCGGCGTTGCGGCGGCCTCGGTGAAGTCGACGGTGCCGGCGAGAACCTGGGAGACCGCGGCGGCCACGTCATGGACTCCGCCGCCGCGCAGTACGAGCTCGGCGAGCCGGTCGTGAACGTCCGAGGCGCGTTCGATCGCGCCGCTGCGGTCGCGGATGATCTCGTTGGCGCGCTCCAGGCCGGCGAGGGCCGAGCGGGTCTCGGTGAGCAGGTTGGCACTGTCGATGGCGGCCGCGGCGAGGGCGGCGAAGGAGCCGAGCAGGGCGATCTGCTCGCGTTCGAAGACCCGGGCCCGCCGGTCGGCCGCGAACAGTACGCCGATGACCTGCGGGCCGAGCATGAGCGGCACGCCGAGAATGGCGACCAGGCCCTCGTCCTGCACGCCGGCGTCGATGGTGCCGGTGTGCTGGAAACGGGCGTCCTTCATGTAGTCGTCGGTGACGTAGGGCCGTGCGGTCTGGGCGACCAGTCCGCCGAGCCCCTCCCCCATGCCCAGGCGCAGCTGCTGGAAGCGGGCGGCCACGGAGCCCTCGGTGACGCGCATGTAGGTGTCGCCACGGGCCGGGTCGTTGAGGGTGAGGTAGGCGACATCGGTGCCGAGCAGGGAGCGGGCGCGCTGGACGATGGCCGGCAGCACCGAGTCCAGGTCTCGCAGGCCCGCGAGGTCGTGGGCGGTCTCGAAGAGGGCGGACAGCTCCGCCTCCCGGCGCCGGCGTCCTTCCAGTTCGGCGCGGACGCGCAGGGCGAGCAGCTTGGCGTGTTCGAGTGCGGCGACGCAGTCGGCCGGCCGGCCCTCGGTGCGGGCGCGCAGCACGGGCTGCTCGTAGGCGTCCGCGGGCGCGCCGCGGGCCAGCAGCTCGAGGAACGGGGCACCGGCGTGGCCCCAGGCGCCGTCGCCGCACGGGGTCCGGTCGCTGCCGTGCGGCAGGGCGCCGGTGCCGGGCGGGGTCGCCGCGTCGGCGGTGGGGCGGTCGGCGGACCGCACGTGATCGCTGGACATGGCACCAGGATTCACCATTCGCCCGTCGCCCGTTGAGCCCTGTGGAAAACTCGTCGGCGGGCGGGCTCCCGGCTGGTCAGCGGGCGGTCCGGCCGCCGTCGAGAAGGAACCAGGTGCCGGTGACGAGCGGGGTGCGACGGCGGGATCGAGCGAAGGGCATGAGAACCGGGGAGGGCGCCGGACGAGGCCGTGCCCCGGCCGTGGACGGCGCCCACCGGCTCCCCGCGGCGCAAGCCCACGATTCACTCGACGCGCATGGGCTCGAACCATGTGGGTCCGTCGGAGAGTGCCTGCTTGATCCGCACCAGCCCGAACTCGTCGAGCTCGGGCAGGGCGTCCACCGCGAACCAGCCGACGTCCAGGGACTCGTCGTCGTTGACCCGTGCCTCGCCGCCGACGGCGCGGCAGCGGAAGGTGATGTCCATGAACTGGCAGGTGTCGCCGTTGGCGTAGGTGACGGGTTCCAGCGCCTGGACGAGGACCACCCGTTCGGCGACGCAGCGCACCGCGGTCTCCTCGTGGACCTCCCGCACGGCGCACGCGGCCGGCTGCTCGCCGGGGTCGGGGATGCCGCCGATCACCGCCCATCTGCCGGTGTCCGAGCGGCGGCCCAGCAGCACGTTGCCCTCGTCGTCGAAGACGATCGCGGTGACCCCGGGGAGCCACAGCAGCTGGCGGCCGGCGGAGGCCCGGATCGTGCGGATGAAGTCAGGAGTGGCCATGGAGCGACCCTAACGGGCCCGGCCGGGTTCCCGGTTCGTGGCGTTGTCCAGGGGCGTACGCCGGACCGCGGTCACGCGGTCGCGGCCGGTTGCGCGGCCTCGGTGCGGCGCCCGCGGACACCGGCCCCGATCGCCCAGCCCAGGCCGCCCGCCGCAAGGAGGACGAGTGCGATCTCCGGCGCGATGCCCAGCTCGGTCGCGGGCGTCTCGCTGGACCGCAGCGGCACCTTCTGCACCAGGTAGGCGGGGGTGAACATGCCGGTCCTCTGCGTGATCCGCCCGTCGGGCATGATCACCGCGCTGACACCGCTGGTCACCGGGACGGTGACGGTCCGGCTGTGCTCGACGGCGCGGATCCTGGACATCGCGAGCTGCTGATAGGTCATCTCGCTGCGGTCGAAGGTCGCGTTGTTGCTCGGTACGGAGATCATCTGCGCCCCGTGGGTGACGGTGTCGCGCACCGCCCAGTCGAAGGCCGCCTCGTAGCAGGTGGCCAGGCCGACCTTGGCACCGCCGACGGTGAACACACCCGGCTCGGTACCGCGGCTGAAGTCCTGGCGGACCATCGAGGTCCAGTCCTTGTTGATCGCGCCGAGCAGCGAGCGCAGCGGCAGGTACTCGCCGAACGGCTGGATCTGCCGTTTGTCGTAGGTCTGGACGGGGCCCTTGTCCGGGTCCCACAGGATCTGCTCGTTCAGCAGCTTGCCGTCCCGCTCGACGACGCTGCCCACCGAGATCGGCACGCCCATCGCCCTGGCCGCCTGGTCGATGACCATCCGCGCGTCAGGGTAGACGAAGGGGTCGATGTCGGAGGAGTTCTCCGGCCAGAGCACGAAGTCGGGCCGGGCGGCCTTGCCCGCCTTCACGTCGGCCGCCAGGCGCAGCGTCTCGCGCGCGTGGTAGTCGAGGACGGCGCGGCGCTGGGCGTTGAACTCCAGACCGGCGCGCGGCACGTTGCCCTGGATGAGGGCGACCGTCACGGTGCCGTTCTCGGCCTTGTCGCTGACCAGGCCGCGGGCGGCCACCGCGCCCACCACCGGCACGGCCACGCTGAGCAGGGCCGCGGCGGCGGCCGAGCGCCGCACGGCCCGGGTGCGCCGTCCCTCCACCGCCACCCTCACGGCCTCGCACAGGCCGAAGCCGCACAGGACCACCGCGAAGCCGAGTACCGGTGTGCCGCCGACCGCGGCCAGCGGCAGGAACACGCCGTCCGCCTGCCCGAAGGCGATCTTGCCCCAGGGAAAGCCGTGGAACGGCACGCGCGCGCGTACGGCCTCACCGGCGATCCACACGGCCGCCGCCCACACCGGCCAGGCGGGCAGCTTCGACACCGCGGCGATGCCCACCCCGACCAGGGCGACGAAGACCGCCTCGACCGCGACGAGCGCCAGCCACGGACCGGGTCCGACCTCCACGCCGGTCCACACCAGCAGCGGCAGCAGGAACCCGAGGCCGAAGAGGTAGCCGAGACCCAGCGCGGACTTCCAGCTCCGGCCGCGCAGCACCCCGCCCAGGACGGCGAAGGCCGGCAACGCCAGCCACCACAGAGTGCGCGGCGGGAAGCTGACGTAGAGCAGCAGCCCGGACAGCGCCGCGGCAGCGGCGGGCACGAGCCGGACGAGCCTCGCACGCCAGAGCGTGGGGGCGGACTGCGGGCTCAGCCGCTCCGACTCGCCGACGGAAGTTGCGGTGACGGTCATTCCGGGAGTGTACGGCGGTTGACCTGGGCCTCGACAGCTCGGTACGTGGGGCTTCCGCCACGGCCCGGGGCGCGGCGCCTGCCGGAGCGCTCCTCGTTACCGCACGGAACGTCCACAATCCGGTCAGCAGCCGTTACGGTGTGCCGGGGCCCGGTCCGCGGCCGGTCGTGGCCGGGGTGGACCGGCGGGACAGGGAACGGGTCGGGGGCGACCGGGGTTGCGGGGGCGAGGGTGCGGTCCACCGGGATGACGTCCGCGGGCGGGGCGGACGGGAACAGACGCGCGGACGACGGAAGACGCGTGGACGACGGAAGACAGGGGCACGACGGCAGACACGGGCACGACGGTCGGCGAAAGGTTCCGGACGCAGCCGGTGTCGTGGTGCTGGGAGCCTGCGCCACCTGGTCGCTGGTCACCGGCGCGCTGCACGAGGGGCGGCCCGAAGGCGTGCTGCTCGCCGTGCTGGCCGTGGCCGCCGGATACGCGGCCGGCCGTATATGCGGTGCCCTGCTGCCGGTCGCCGCGCCCTGCGCCGCGGCGCTGGCGGGCCTGACACTGGTGGTGGCGGTCCCCGGGCTGGCGCCGGGGCCGCCGTTCGCCGGACCCCTGGGGCACGCGGGCGCCACCGCCGCCGTGCTGGTCCTGTCGGAGGGCGCCGCCTGCTGCGCCGCCTGGGCGGCGTCCGCCCCGGCCGTCCGGCTGGCGCTGCGCGCGCCGGCCGTCGCTATCGCGTCGACGGCGGCCGTGCTCGGCTCGGGCAGCGGTTTCCTCTGCTGCACCGCGGTGCTGCTCTGCTCGTTGGCCGCGGGCCGGATGCGCCGTCGCGGCCCCGGCATCGTGGGCCTCGCCCTCGTCGCGGCCGTGGTGACCGGGACGAGCTGGGCGCTCGCCGCCGGGCGCCTGCCCGACGGGCCGGCCGAGACCCTGGAGGGATGGCTGACACAGCACCGTGTCCTGCTGTGGCGGGACGCGCTGCGCCTCGCCCACCAGCACCCGGGCCTGGGCGCGGGGCCCGGCCGCTTCGGCGACTTCAGTCCGACGGCCGCGCAGGCGCTGCAACCCGACGGCAAGCCGCACTCGGCGCTGTTCCAGCAGGCGGCAGAGGAGGGGGTGATGGGCGTGGCGCTGCTGGCGGTCGCGTACGGCTGGACGCTCTACGCGCTGTGGCGGACCGCACGGCCGACGCCGCTCGCCCTCACGGCGGGCGCGGCACTCACGGCGCTCGCGGTGATCGCCACGGTCGGCGATGCGCTGAGCTTCACCGCCGTGTCGGTCTTCGCGGGTCTGCTGGCGGGCACGGCGACGGCCCGCCCGCTGGCCGACGAGTCGGGCCCGACGCGATCCCGACCCGGCCCGCAGGGGACGGGACGGCGCCGTGACGAGGCCGGCCCGACGGACCTGCGACAGCAGCCCGGACAGAACCAGCCGGCACCCTGACGGGGCCGGCTCGACGAGCGTCCGGCACCGGACCCGGCGCGGGCGGTCGGCGGCGGCCGCCGAGGCCGCTCAGGCCCGGCCGGGTTTCGGCGGGTGCAGGCGGTCCTTGATCACGCGGACCGCGGATTCGGCGTTGTCCACGGTGATCGTGAACGTGTGGCCGTCCCACAGGCGCAGCACGACGCCCTCACCGCGCCGTACGACGACGGCGGTGCCCTTCTCGGGCCGCCAGCGGTAGCCCCAGCCGCCCCAGTGGCGCGGGGTGACGTGGGGGACGAACTCGGCGCCCGCCACATGGGCGAGCGGGATGCGTCGGCGCGGCAGGCCGATGTGGCCGCAGCGCACCTCCAGTGTCTCCTTGTCGACTTTCAGCGCGACATGGACGAAGGCGAGGGTGCCGAAGAGGACCAGCAGCCCTGCGGCGATGCAGCCCACGACGGACATCACCAGCGGGGCGATGCCGGAGCTCCAGGCCGAGTCCACCGCCAGCTCGATGCCGAGCGCCAGACAGGCGGCGCCCACCAGCGCCAGCAACCACTGGAAGCGGTTGGTGGCGCGGCCCGTCCAGACCTCGGGGTGCGGCCCGTGCTCGCTGCGGGAGTGGTCCCTCATGTCAACGAGGTTACTCAGGTTTCGCCCCGCGGGTAGCGCGTCGCACACGGGGAGTGTTCCGCACCGGCACCTACGCGCCGGGTGCGCACGGGACGCTACCGTGCGTCAGCGGGCAGGGTGACGGCGTCGAGGAGGCGGCCCTCCGCGTACGTGAGGGCCGGCGCGGGCAGTGCGCCCTGCCGGCCGTTGAGCAGCACCGTGATGGTGCCCGTGGTCGCGGCGTCGGGCTCGGGCCGGGCGCCGATCCGGCGCAGGGCCTGCGCGGCGACGGCCCCGGCCGAGCCGTGCAGCGCCAGCGGGAGGCGGTCCGGGCGCTGCACGGCGGCCCGGATGCGATCGGCGACCAGTTCGTAGTGCGTGCAGCCCAGGACGACGGTCGTCACGTCGTCGGGGGTCAGGGCGGCGGCGGCGGTCACGGCCTCGTCGATCGCCGCCTGGTCGGCGTGCTCCACGGCTTCCGCCAGCCCCCGGCAGGGCACCTCGGCGACCGGCACGCCGTCGGCGAAATCGCGGATGAGCCCCTGCTGGTAGGGGCTGCCGGTGGTGGCGGGTGTGGCCCAGATGGCGACGGGCCCTCCGCCGGCCGCGGCCGGCTTGATCGCGGGCACCGTGCCGATGACCGGCAGGTCCGGTTCGAGGCGGTTGCGCAGGGTGGTCAGCGCGTGCACGGTGGCGGTGTTGCAGCCGACGATCAGGGCGTCGGGACCGTGGGCGGCGGCCGCCTCGGCGACGGCCACCGCGCGCGCGGTGAGGTCCTCCGGAGTGCGTGGCCCCCACGGCATGCCCGCGGGGTCGAGGGAGAGCACCAGATCCGCGTCGGGGCGCAGGCGCCGCACCGCGGCGGTGGCCGCCAGCAGCCCGATTCCGGAGTCCATGAGCGCGATCTTCACCCGGCCACGATAGACGATCCCGTCGTACCGGCGGCCCGGGTGGGGCAGACTGCGGGGGTGAGCGTGATCGTGTGGACCGCCGTCGCATCACTGGCCGCCTGGCTGTGGCTGCTGCTCTGCCAGGGCTTCTTCTGGCGCACGGACGTCAGACTGCCCCCCGCGGTGGAACCGGTCCCGGAGGACTGGCCGGCGGTCTGTGTCGTGGTGCCCGCGCGGGACGAGGCGGCGGTGCTCGGCGAGAGCCTCCCGACGCTGCTCGCCCAGGACTACCCGGGGCGGGCGGAGGTCTTCCTCGTCGACGACGGCAGCGGTGACGGCACCGGTGAGCTGGCCCGTGAACTGGCGCGGCGCGCCGGCGGGCTGCCGCTGACCGTGAGCTCGCCCGGGGAGCCTCCCGCGGGGTGGACCGGCAAGCTGTGGGCCGTACGGCACGGCATCGGCCTGGCCCGCGCGCGTGGTCCCGAGTACCTGCTGCTGACCGATGCCGACATCGCCCACGCCCCGGACAGCCTGCGCCGTCTGGTGGCAGCGGCCCGGACCGGGGGCTTCGACGTCGTCTCGCAGATGGCCCGGCTGCGCGTTCGATCGTTGTGGGAGCGGCTGGTCGTACCGGCGTTCGTCTACTTCTTCGCGCAGCTGTATCCGTTCCGCCGGATCGGTCGCCGGGGCGGTCGGACGGCGGCGGCCGCCGGCGGTTGCGTGCTGCTGCGCACCGAGGTCGCCGACCGGGCGCGGATCCCGGACGCGATCCGGCACGCGGTGATCGACGACGTGGCCCTCGCCCGGGCGGTCAAGGGCAGCGGCGGGCACATCTGGCTGGGCCTGGCCGATCGGGTGGACAGCGTGCGTCCGTATCCGCGCCTGCACGACCTGTGGCGGATGGTCTCGCGCAGCGCCTACGCACAATTGCGCCACAACCCGCTGCTGCTGCTCGGCACGGTCGCCGGGCTCGTGTTGGTGTACCTGGTGCCTCCGGTGGCGCTGGTCGCGGGCCTGGTGGCGGGCGGCGCGGCGGCGGCAGGGGCCGGTGGTGCGGCGTGGCTGGTGATGACGGCGACGTACGTGCCGATGCTGCGGTACTACCGTCAGCCGCTGTGGCTCGCTCCGCTGCTGCCGTTCACGGCGTTCCTCTATCTGTTGATGACGGTGGACTCGGCGGTGCAGCACTACCGGGGCCGGGGTGCGGCCTGGAAGGGCCGCACCTACGCACGCCCGGACGCCGTGCCCGAGGAGGGCTGAGCGCTCACCGGCGGCGGCCGGCGGCTCACTTGCGGCCGGGTGTCCAGTTCATGCCCCAGCCGTAGGCCTGGTCGACGGTGCGCTGGGGGCTCACCCCGCGCGCGGGTACGAGGTAGCGGGCCTCGCGCTGGACGACCAGGCCGCCCCCGGTGTGGGTGATCAGGGCGAGCGCGCACACCGTGGAGGGCACGGTGCACTCGTCGAGGGAGAAGTCGACGGGGGCGCCGTGCTGGGGCTGGAGTGTGACGGTGGCGTGCAGGTCGGCGAAGGACCGGGCGCCTTCGTAGATCGTCACGAAGACGAGGATGCGCCGGAAGTCGTTCGTGTGGTCGAGGTTGATCGTCAGGTTCTCGCCGTCGGCCACGGCACCGGTGCGGTCGTCTCCGTCGAGGTGGATGTACGGGGGGCGGTGCAGCGAGCCGAAGGCGTTGCCGAGGGCCTGTACGACGCCCTTGCGGCCGTCCGACAATTCGTACAGGGCGCACAGGTCGAGGTCCAGGTCCCGGTGGGTCGCGACCGCCCGGCCACGCTTGCTGCCCCAGCCGGCGAACTGCTTGCGCACCTGCCAGTTCAGGTTCACGCGCATCGTTCCCGAGGTGCCGCCCTGCTTGGCCAACGACACCGACGGAGCGGCCTTGGTCAGCGTCACCTTGGTGAGGCGGACGGGAGACGCGGCGGAGTCGTGCGGCGGGGGCATGGGGGGTGTCGTGGTGGGCGGCGGCACGGTGACCGGCAGGGCGACAGGCGGGGGCAGGGGCACGGGCGGGCCGGCCGGGGGCGGGGCCACGGCCGGGGCGGGCCCGGGGGCCGTGGTCGGTCCCGGGCGCGTCGCCGGTGCCGGGCTCGGCGCCTGGGGCGCGGGGCGGGCCGGGTGCTGCGGCTCGTCGACCGTGATGCCGAAGTCCGTGGCCAGGCCCTCCAGCCCGCTGCTGTAGCCCTGTCCCACGGCCCGGAACTTCCACGCGCCCTGACGGCGGTAGAACTCGCCCAGCACGAATGCGGTCTCGACGCTCGCGCCGGTGCTGTCGAAGCGGGCGACGGCTGCGCCGGCGGCGGCGTCCCGTACCTCGATGTACAGGTCCGGCACCCGGCCGAAGGTGCCGCCGTCCGCCGAGGCGGCGAGCACGACCCGGTCGATCGACGACTCCACGCGCGCGAGGTCGACCAGGAGCGTGTCGGTGACCCGGCCGCCGAGGTCGCGCTTGCCCTCGTGCCGCACCGCGCCCGAGGAATGCGCGGGCTGGTTGTAGAAGACGAAGTCCTCGTCCGAGCGGACCTTCCCGTTCACCAGCAGCAGCGCCGAGGCATCCACGTCGGGAATGCCCGGACCGGACCGCCGGCCCACGTCGACGCGCAGAGCAGTGGCCGGCACCGGCGTGTTCGACCCCTTCAACATGGACATGCTCGCCCCCATCACGTGTGTCGGCACGACCGTGCCCGGCGGTCCGTCATCCCGCTCCTGCCAACCTATGCCCGGGCGGTGCGTACGCCCACGGGCGTGCGCCGGAACAAGCGTGCGCAACCTCCGGTAACCCCCCGGGAACTCGCCCTTTACACGATCCGAGCCCTGAGCGACGTCCCTTTTTCACCAAGTTCGCTCGCATTGGGTATTCCGCGTCACCGCAGACACAGAAAACAACCCTCTTATCGGTCTCCCCAACCAGCACATCGTGGGCTTAACTTATGTGCCATGACCTCCCCCCGCTCCACTTATGGCGGCGGCTACTACTCCGCCTCCTTCCCGGACACCCCGATCTACGACTCGCTCGTCGCCGAGCGGGGCACACCGCAGATCGCCCCGATCCGGGTCCCCGCGCCGTACGACACGGGAAGCCACCTGCCCGCCACGGGAAGCCACCTGCCGGCGCTCCCCTCGGCGCTGCCCGCCCTCCCCGCGGGTCCGTCCCAGCCCTCCTACGGTTACCCGCAGACGCCGCAGCCCACCCCGCTGCAGCAGGCGCCCACGGCGTACATTCCCCAGCAGGCCACCGCCCCGCGCGGATACCCGGGCCCGCAGCAGGCGATGCCGCCGCGCCCGACGGCGGGCGGCACGGGCTACGAGGCGATGCGCCCCGCGGCTCCACGGCCCGCCCCGGCGCCCTACCAGGACCCCTACAACAACCAGCAGCAGTACCGCGGGTACTGATCCCTTCCTCTCCTGTCCGGTGCCGCCTGGCAGGATGAGGTCATGGAACTGCGCTCGATCCACATCCACCCGGTCAAGGCGTTCCAAGCCCTGGGGCTCCGGGAGGCCGTTGTGGAGCCCTGGGGGCTGGCCGGGGACCGTCGCTGGGTGTTGATCGACGACGGGGGAAAGGTCGTCACGCAACGCCAGCAGCCACACCTCGCGTCGGCCGTCGCCGAACTCGTGCCCGGCGGCGGCCTTCGCTTGTCCGCGCCGGGCCGGGAGCCGATCGTCGTGCCCGCCCCTCAGCCGGGTGCCACGGTGACCGTGGACATCTTCGGCGACAAGGTGGAGGCCGTCCCGGCCGACGCCGGCGCGCACGCCTGGTGCAGCGGCCTCGTCGGAGCCGGGGCCCGCCTCGTCCACATGGACGACCCGGCCACACGCCGGTCCCTCGACCCGGCCCACGCGCTGCCGGGCGAGACGGTGAGCTTCGCCGACGGCTATCCGCTGCTGCTCACCTCGCTCGCCTCCCTGGACTCCCTCAACTCGCTGATCGCCGAGGGCGACCACGCCGAGGAGGGCCCGCTGCCCATGAACCGCTTCCGGCCGAGCGTCGTGGTGGGCGGCGCCCCCGCCTGGGCCGAGGACGACTGGCGGCGCATCGCGATCGGCGACATCACCTTCCGCGTCGTCAAGCCCTGCGGCCGGTGCGTGGTGACCACCACGGACCAGGCCACCGCCGCGCGCGGCAAGGAGCCGCTGCACACCCTCGGCCGCCACCGCCGCTTCGGCCGCGCACTGCTCTTCGGGCAGAACCTGGTGCCGGAGTCGACCGGCACCGTCCGCGTCGGCGATCCGGTCACGATCCTCGAATGAGCGCTCCTCGCACGAGCGCGCCGCTGACGAGCCCACCTCGAACGGGCACACCTCCGGCAAGCATGCCTCCTCGGACGAGCACGCGTTGAACGAGCACGCCGTGAACGGGCGGTCCCCGAAAGGGCGGAGACGCCTTCGTCGGGGAACCCGGGCCGGGGGCCGGTCGTTGGATGTCGTGAGAACTTCATGAGAGCTCCGGGCCGGAGGTGATTTCGCTCTCTTCGGCCGGGTTCGCGGGTGAGCGGCTCCGGCGGGGGTTATGAACGGAGCGGGAAGGGGGGTGCCGAAGATGCGAGCGATCGGCGGCCTGTGGCGCTGGCGGCGCAATCCGTTGCGGCGCACGACCGATCTGGCCGAGGCCTGGATGGCGTTGGCGGCCCTGCTGCTGATCCTGGTCGCCGCTCCCGTGCTCGGCGTGCTCGTCGGTTCGACCGCCCAGACCTCCCTCCAGCAGTCGGTGCGGGACCAGCGTCACACCCGGCACATGGTGACGGCCACCGTGGTGAGGAAGGTGCGTGAGGTGGCACCGGTGCCCGACCCGGAGATCTCCTCCGGGCGGGACGTGCGCAGCCGCGTCGACGCCGACTGGACCGCCCCGGACGGCACTCGGCGGCACGGCCGGGTCGCCACGCATCTCAAGTCCCCTCGGCGCGGAGACCACTTCACGCTGTGGACCGACCGGAGCGGACGGGTCGTGACCCGGCCCCTGGATCCCACCACGGCCACCACCCACGCCGTGCTGGCCGGACTCGGCGCGGCCCTGCTGGCCGCCGGACTGGTGGAGTGCATACGCAGACTGATCGTCTGGCGACTGCTCCGCCACCGCTACGCCGGCTGGGACCGGGCGTGGGAGCGCGTGGGCCCGGACTGGGGCCGTACCGGCACCGGCAGCTGACCGCCTGCCGCCTCCGGTCAACCGACCGTCCGCGCGCACGCTACGGTGGACCGGCCGACGCATTCGGCAACGACCCGCGCACGAGCGAGCCGTAGGGGCGCGCCCCGGCGGTGAACGCGCCATCAGTTCGACGAGGTGGGGGCACAGCAACGCCATGGCACAGGGCACGGTCCAGGTGACGCACACCGGCACTTCGCGGTGGCGGCGCCGCACGGGTGAGTACGCGTCGCTCGCCGCCGCCCTGGAGGCCGCGGCGGACGGCGACGTCCTCACCGTGGCCCCGGGCACCTACCGGGAGAACCTCGTCGTCCAGCGGGCGGTGACCCTGCGCGGACCCGAGGGCTCCGCGGGGTCGGTGCGGATCGCCCCGGTGGACGGGGTGCCGCTGACCGTGCGCGCCTCGGCGGTGGTGCAGGACCTGCATGTGGAGGGCCAGGACGCCGCCGCCCCCGCCCTGCTGGTGGAGGAGGGCGCGCCGGAGCTGAGGGACGTGCGGATCGTGACCCGGTCCGCGACGGGCATCGAGGTGCGTGCCGGTGCCCGGCCGACCGTCCGGCGCAGCACCGTCGACAACCCGGCGGGTGTCGGTCTCGCCGTGCTCGACGGCGGCGGTGGGGTGTTCGAGGAGTGCGAGATCGTCGCGGCCGGGCAGTCGGGCATCGCGGTCCGCGGCGGCGCCCATCCGCGGCTGGAGCGCTGCCGCGTCCACCACACCGCGGGCGCGGGCATCACCGTCACGGGCGACAACTCCGCCCTGGAAGCGGTGGGTTGCGAGGTGTACGAAGTGCGGGGCAGCGGTGTGCAGATCACCGGGCGGGCCACCGCGCACCTCACCGACTGCGATGTGCACCGCACCACCGCGGACGGGGTCACCCTCGACACCGACGCCGTCCTCACTCTCGCCGACTGCCGCATCCACGACATCCCGGAGAACGCGGTGGACCTGCGCTCGCGTTCGGTGCTGACCCTGACCCGGACCACGGTGCGCCGGTTCGGGCGCAACGGACTGTCCGTATGGGACCCGGGCACGCGGGTGGACGCCAACCAGTGCGAGATCTTCGACAGCACCGGCGACTATCCGGCGGTGTGGGTCAGCGACGGCGCGACGGTGGTGCTCGACTCCTGCCGGGTGCACGACGTGCCCGACGCCCTGTTCGTCCTGGACCGGGGGTCCCGCGCGGACGTCGTCGACAGCGACCTGTCCCAGGTGCGCAACACCGCGGTGTCGGTGAGCGACGGCGCCACCGCGCAGCTCGACGACTGCCGGATCAAGGAGGCGGCCACCGGTGCCTGGTTCCGTGACCACGGCAGCGGAGGCACGCTCAACAACTGCACCGTGGACGGCACGCAGACCGGCGTGATCGTCACCAAGGGCGCCGACCCCACCATCGAACGCTGCACCGTCTCCTCCCCCGCCGAGGCCGGCTTCTACGTCTCCGCCGGGGGCCGGGGCAGCTTCCTCGGCTGCCGGGTGACGGGCAGCGGCGGCTACGGCTTCCATGTGATCGACGGCTGCCGTACGACGCTGCGGAAGTGCCGTACGGAGCGGTGCGCGCGCGGCGGTTACGAGTTCGCCGACGCCGGGCCGGACGCGGCGGCCGGGTCGGGACCGGTGGTCGAGGACTGCACCAGCGACCAGAGCGGCGGGGTGCGCCCGCCCGAGGCACGGGAGACGGCCGTGCAGCAGACGGCGAACGCGTCACCCGGCCTGCTGGGCGCCATCCCCGGGCAGCGCAGCACCGAGCAGGAGCCGCTGCTGACCGCGCCGGAACCGGACCAGCCCGGGCGCACCGCGAAGGACGTGCTGGGCGAACTGGACGCGCTGGTGGGTCTGGACAGCGTGAAGCGGGAGGTCCGGGCCCTGACCGACATGATCGAGGTGGGCCGGCGGCGGCAGCGGGCCGGCCTGAAGGCCGCGTCGGTCAAGCGCCACCTGGTCTTCACCGGCTCCCCCGGCACCGGCAAGACGACGGTCGCGCGTCTGTACGGCGAGATCCTCGCCTCGCTCGGCGTGCTGGAGAAGGGACATCTCGTCGAGGTGTCCCGGGTCGACCTGGTCGGTGAGCACATCGGTTCCACCGCGATCCGCACCCAGGAGGCCTTCGAACGAGCGCGTGGCGGAGTGCTGTTCATCGACGAGGCGTACGCGCTCTCCCCGGAGGACGCCGGGCGTGACTTCGGCAAGGAGGCCATCGACACGCTGGTGAAGCTGATGGAGGACCACCGGGACGCGGTCGTGGTGATCGTCGCCGGCTACACGGCCGAGATGGAGCGCTTCCTGTCCGTCAACCCGGGGGTGGCCTCGCGGTTCTCCCGCACCATCACCTTCGGCGACTACGGCCCCGACGAACTGCTGCGGATCGTGGAGCAGCAGGCCGAGGAGCACGAGTACCGGCTGGCGTCGGGGACGGCGGAGGCGCTGGTGAAGTACTTCACCGAGATCCCGAAGGGCGCCGCGTTCGGCAACGGCCGTACCGCGCGCCAGACGTTCGAGGCGATGGTGGAACGGCACGCGGGCCGGGTGGCTCAGCTCGACGACCCGAGCACCGACGATCTGACGCTGCTCTACGCGGAGGACCTGCCGGCGCTGTCCTGAGCCTCCTGCCCTTCCTCCCGCGGGGCCGGCAGGCCGGGGCGGAGTCGGGCCAGCAGCCTGCGGCGTTCCTCGGCGAAGGCCGGGTCGGCCTGGTAGTCGGAGTGGCCGAGGATCGGGGCGGGCAGGGGATGCCGTGCGGTGCGGCCGTAGCCGAGCGGGTCCTTCAGCGGGGCGTGGTCCACCTCCGGGCCGCTGCCGCCGGGTAGTCCGACGGGGCCGCCGATGGGGTCCGTGAGCCGGTACAGATTGCGCCAGCAGTCGACGTCGCGGTGCAGGCCGGCGAGGGCTTCCGGCCCGAAGTGGGCCGGGAACCAGCGGCCGTAGAGCCGGGTCAGCGGGGAGCCGTAGGTGAGCAGCGCGACCCTCCCCCGCGCGGACGGTGTGAGCTGCCAGGCGGCCGCGGCGGCCAGCACGCTGCCCTGGGAGTGTCCGGAGAGAACCAGCCGGCCGCCCGTCGCCCGGGTCCAGGTCGCCATCCGCCAGGTGAGGTCGGGCACCGCGCGCTCGGCGTAGCAGGGCGGGGCGAAGGGGTGGGCGGCGCGCGGCCAGAAGGTGCCGACGTCCCAGAGGATGCCGATGGTGCGCCGCGCGGAGGCGTCCTTGTAGGCGCGTCGGCCCCAGGTGACCAGCAGTATGAAACCCAGCCCCATCAGCCAGGAGCCGAGCGCCTGCGCGGTCCCGGCCGCGCCCTGGACGACGGAGGGCGCCCCGTCGGCGGCCCCCACCGGTGTCCGGTCGGTACCGAAAGCGCCCGCCAGGGCCGCGGCCCCCAGCACGAGGGTGGCGGCGGAGGTCACGCCGACGACGAGGGGGCCGTCGTCGGTGAGGGTCGCCACGGCGCGGGTACGGGCGATCCGGCGGGTGCGCTCGAGGTCCTTCGGCTCGTCCGGGTACTCCCGTTCCACCGAGGCGCGTTCGGCGCGGGCCAGTCGCCGGGCCTGCCCGGCCAGCCGGCCGCACAGCACCAGCAGGATCAGCAGCAGCGGCGGGATGGCGGACGCCTGCCAGGTGAGCAGGACCGGGGGCCCGGGGATGGAGGTGCCGGTGCCGTCCAGCCAGTCGGAGACGCGCTGGGCGACGCCGCCGGACATCAGTCCGCCGAGCGCGCAGGCCAGCATGGCCACCGCCGGTCCGCCGAGGCCGCGCAGAGCGGCACGGGGGCCGGTGGTCACGCCGTTCGCGCGACCGGCGTTCCGGGCCGGAGGGCGGGTCCGGTCGGTGGCCGGGTCCGCAGGGTGGGTGCGGTCGGTGCTCGGGGCCGGGGGACGGGTGCGGTGCAGTCGGTGTGCGGTGACGGCGAGGGCGACGACCAGGACGCCCTGGCCCAGGGCGATGCCGCCGAAGGTCGCGTCGCCCGCCAGCCGCCCTGTCGAGTGCCACTGCGGCCGCGCCCACCCGGCGTACAGCGCGGCGAGCACCAGCAGCAGAAGTGCTCCGACGGGCAGCCGGCGAACGAGGTGGTGGTCCAGTCGCCGGTCGAGCCGCCGCTCGCTGCGGCCCCGGCGGCAGACCACTCCCAGCACGACGGCCGCCGTGCCGGCCAGGGCCGCCAGCAGGAGCCAGCCCAGGATGTCCAGTGCCGTGGAGCCGCCGGGGCGCCGGTCGGCGTGCGCGGCCGGAGCGGCGACGGCGGCGGCCACGGTCAGCAGGCCGGCGGCGGTGTGGGCGGCGCGCAGCCGGGCCACCAGGCGGCGCCCGTACCAGAATCCGGGGCGGCCCAGGGCGCCGCTGTCCTCGTCCTCCCCGGATTCGGGTCCGCCCTCGCGGGAGAAGGGCTGCTGGGACTCGTAGGCGTTCCAGGTGCGGTGGGAGAGGTACCACAGCAGGCCGGTGAGCGCGGCGGGGACCAGGGCGGCGAGGGCCAGCCGGCGGCCGGGCGTGCTCCACCAGCCGCCGGTGCCGGGCGAGAGGAAGCCGAGCCAGGAGTGGCGCGCGGCGCACGCGCGGGTGCCCGCGCACTGCCAGACGGCCAGGTCGAGCGCGACCTCGCAGGCGGCGGCGACGAACAGCACGGTCAGGGTCAGACCGGTGAGCCGGACGAGCAGGCCGTACAGACGCACGGTGCGGGGGCGGCCGTGCGCGGTGGGGCGCATCCAGTGGGCGAGGTTGACGACCATGAACGGAAGCAGCAGCAGCCACAGGGCCCGGCTGCCGTCGCCGGAGGTGAGGTTGCACCAGACGTACGCCTCGGGCACCGGTCGGCCGCCGTCGTGGGCTCGCTCCGGCCGGGTCTCGGCGTCGACGTCGCCGGCGCGCCGGTACACCGCTGCCGTGTGGTCGCCGGTGATCCGCACGGTGCGCGGGTCGTCCAGCATCCTCTCGGGCGTGGTGCCGCCGACTCCGTGGACCAGGAGTTCCAGGGCGGCTCCGGCCGGTGCGGGTGGCGGAGCCGTGCCGCGGCCGGTGCCGGACGGGTCGTCCGGGTGGGGCGCCGTTGGATCGAGCCGTGCACGTTCCACTGTTCGCACTTCCCCCGGGATGCGTCGTCGTCGCCTGTGTCCGTGCGGATTCCAGGATCGCCGCCGCCGGCGTGACCGCACACCCCTCGTAACGCAATCTCCACGGTTCGGTGACGGCCGCGGTGGGCACCGCACCGGGGCCGCGCGCCGCACAGCAGGTGCCTGCCCGGGGGGTGTGCGTCCCGGCAGGCGATGGCGCGACGGGGGGCGAGCCGTGAAAAGATGGGACGTCCGCGCACCCGCGGCACGGCGAACCTCCTCGTCGGGGCGGGTACGCCGGGCGTGTCGGACGGTGTGAGGCGAAAGGAACCGGAGCACACGTGAGTGAGAATCAGAACCTCCTCGCGGAGCAGCGGCGCGCCCTGATCCTGGACGAGGTCCGCCGCCGCGGCGGTGTCCGGGTCAACGAGCTGACCCGGAAGCTCGGCGTGTCCGACATGACGATCCGCCGCGACCTGGACGCGCTGGCCCGCCAGGGTGTGCTGGAGAAGGTGCACGGCGGCGCGGTCCCGGTGGTGGAGGCCAGCACGCACGAGCCGGGCTTCGAGGCCAAGTCGGGTCTGGAGCTCACCGCCAAGGAGGACATCGCGCGGGCGGCGGCGCGGCAGGTCGCGCCGGGCACGGCGATCGCGCTGTCGGGCGGTACGACGACGTACGCGCTGGCCCATCAACTGGTGGACGTGCCGGACCTGACGGTGGTCACCAACTCGGTGCGGGTGGCGGACGTCTTCCACAGCGCGCAGCGCGCCTCGGGGCAGCGGCAGGGCGCGGCGACGGTGGTGCTGACCGGCGGGGTGCGCACTCCGTCCGACTCGCTGGTGGGGCCGGTGGCCGACCAGGCGATCGCCGCGCTCCACTTCGACATGCTGTTCCTCGGCGTGCACGGGATATCCGCCGAGGCCGGCCTGTCGACGCCGAACCTCGCGGAGGCCGAGACCAACCGGAGGCTGGTGCAGTCCGCACGGCGGGTGGTGGTGGTCGCCGACCACACCAAGTGGGGTGTCGTGGGCCTGAGTTCCTTCGCCACGCTGGACCGCGTCGACACGCTGGTGACGGACGCCGGGTTGCCTGCCGAGGCGCGCGCGGAGATCGAGGAGCACCTGCGGCTGGTGGTGGCGGGCGAGCCGGGGGACGGGGAAGACGTCTGAGGTGCCCCGCGAGGGGCGGCTGAGAGGACGTCAGCTACGGTGGCCGCGTCGGTGCTCGTCCACCGCCTTGTCGCCGCGCGTGAAGAGGTTCCTGTCCATGGCTCACCGTCTGCGTCCCGTGGAGAGCGACTTCGTGGGGACCGCCCCGGTACGACTGGTCTTCGCACGCGATGTCTCCGCCTCACCCGAGCGGGTCTTCGCCGCGCTCGCCGAGGACGTGCCCGGCTGGGCGCGGTGGTTCCCGGCGGTGACCTCCGCGCGGCCGCTCGGGGGCACCGCCAGGCGTGAGATCCGGCTCTGGGGCGGGACGCGGTTCGAGGAGGGGGTCCTCGTCGCCCGGTCCCCCGAGGTGTACGCCTATCGTGTCGACGTCACCAACGCGCCGGGCGCCCGCGCACTGGCCGAGGAGTGGCGGCTGACGCCGGCCGGGACGGGCACGCGCGTGCGGTGGACCGTCGCCGCGGACGGTACGCCGGTCTTCCGGTTCGCCCTCTCCCTGGGCCGGCCGGGATTCGCACGTGCCTTCCGGGGGGCCGTGACCGCCCTGGACCGGCGCCTGTCCGGGCGCTGACCGGCGCGGGGGCGCACCGGCCGTCCGGCTCAGCCCGGCCACTCCCCCGTGGTGAGGAAGGTGTCGATCGCGGCCGTGTACGGTGCGCTGTCCAAGCCCTGTTCGGCCAGCCAGGCGTCCGAGTAGTACTTGTCGAGGTAGCGGTCGCCCGGGTCGCACAGCAGCGTGACCACGCTGCCCCGGCGTCCCTCGGCCAGCATCTCGGCGACGATCTTCAGGGCGCTCCACAGTCCGGTGCCGGTCGAGCCGCCCGCCTTGCGGCCGATGGCCCCTTCCAGCGCCCGTACGGCGGCTACGGCGGCGGCGTCGGGCACCTTCATCATCCGGTCGATGGCGTGGGGCACGAAGCTCGGTTCCATGCGTGGCCGGCCGATGCCCTCGACACGCGAGCCGCAGTCGCAGGTAAC
The DNA here is from genome assembly GCF_053589015.1 of Streptomyces sp. NPDC003393. Taxonomy (NCBI): domain Bacteria; kingdom Bacillati; phylum Actinomycetota; class Actinomycetes; order Kitasatosporales; family Streptomycetaceae; genus Streptomyces; species Streptomyces sp. NPDC003393. The sequence continues at coordinate 211,656 of NZ_JBSFRB010000003.1, forward strand.
GTCCGGATCGCCGGTCGCCCAGCCCTCGAAGAAGCAGGAGTTGTCCGGGTCGGCGACGCAGACGCGGGTGTCGTACTGCATGTAGTGGACGTAGCGCGCGAGGGTCGCGGAGGTGCCCCCGGTGCCCGCGGTGGCGACGATCCAGGCCGGCTCCGGGAAGCGTTCCAACTCGAGCTGGCGGAAGATGGATTCGGCGATGTTGTTGTTGCCGCGCCAGTCCGTGGCCCGCTCGGCGTAGGTGAACTGGTCCATGTAGTGGCCGCCGGTCTCCACCGCGAGCCGGGCGGAGGCCTCGTACATGGTGCGCGGGTCGTCCACGAAGTGGCACCGCCCGCCGTGGAACTCGATCAGGCGGCACTTCTCGGCGCTCGTCGTGCGGGGCATCACCGCGATGAAGGGCACGCCGATCAGCTTCGCGAAGTACGCCTCGGAGACGGCCGTCGAGCCGCTGGAGGCCTCGATCACCGGGCGGCCCGGCCGGATCCAGCCGTTGCACAGGCCGTAGAGGAACAACGAGCGGGCCAGACGGTGCTTGAGGCTGCCGGTCGGGTGGGTCGACTCGTCCTTCAGATAGAGGTCGATGCCCCACTCCTCGGGCAGCGGGAAGCGCAGCAGGTGGGTGTCGGCCGACCGGTTGGCGTCCGCCTGGACCTTGCGGACAGCCTCTTTGAGCCAGTCCCGGTAGCCGCTGTCGCTGCGGTCGAGATCCAGGGTTTCACCGGTCCGGCGCTGCTCGGTGGTGCTCACGGCGGGACTCCTCACTCTGGGCGCCGACGGCGTGTCGCGCGGCCGGACGTCACCGATGATAGACACCTTTCACACCGTCCTCACCTGCATAAACACCACTTTGGGCAGGTCAAAGACGGGCCTGGGGCAGGGCTCGCCAGAGCGCGTCACCGGCGCATCGCGGGCATCGGTGGGGGCGCATTCGCGCGAATGCTCCGGGCGCCGGTCGCGCGGGGGCCGCGTGCACTGGTGCCGGGTGGCGAAGGGGGGCAGACTGCACCGCGCGGGACGAAGAGCCCGACGGGACGCACACGGGTTCCCGGACGGACCACGCCGGCTCGGGGACTGTACGGAGCCTGGAGCCGGCGGTGCGCACGAGAGGGCGGCAGCGATGGCGGAACCGGAGTTCACGGCCACGGGCGTGCGGATCGCGCGACGGCTGCGCTCGCTCACCCGGGCCGGACGGGTCCGGATCAGCGACGGCAGGCTGGAGTTGCTCACCAGCAACGGCAGCGAGATCGACAGCGCGCCGGTACGGGCGGTGCGGGCGTCCAGGCCCTGGCTGGGCTCCGCCGACCGGGCGCTGGCCGACCTCAACGGCAACCGCTACTCGCTCACCCTGGGAGCGTTGGACCCCGCGCCGGGCGAGCCCGGGCCGCCGGCGGCGCGCAGATTCGTCGAGGCCGTCCGCAGGGCGGCGGGACGCGGCGGCTGACGCCGGTCGCGAAGGTGGCGCGAAGTTGCGGTGCCGAACCCCTTGCGTCACGCTGGTCTCACGTCACTCTGGGTTTACCGGCGATAACGCTGCGAACCAGCCCGCCGGCCACGACAGCAGGCGGCAGTGTCACGCAGGCGTCCTGCTGCATCCGAAACGTCGTGTTCTTCCGGACCTCAACGTCGGGGAGTCGCAGCCGTGATCAGTCACCCAAGCAGGCACTGCACGGTGGAGCTCCAAGCCCTGCCGTCGCGGATCGGCCAGGTCCGCAGAATCGTATCGGCGCACTTGCGCTACTGGCATCTTGACGCTCTGATCGACCGAGCGGCGCTCGGTGTGACGGAGTTGCTGACCAACGTCCACCAGCACGCCCGGCCCGACAAGTTGTGCACGGTCGAGCTCGAGCTGCTGCTCGACCGGCTCACGGTCTCCGTGCGCGACCACGATCCGCGTCTTCCCGTCGTGGAGGAGCTGGGCGAGATCGCGCCGCTGGCCACCGAGGGGCGCGGACTGGCGATGGTGGCCGCGATGAGCGAGAGCTGGGGCGCGCGCCCGGACGGCGAGCAGGGCAAGGTGGTCTGGTTCACCCTGCCGACCTCCGGCGGCCCGGTGACCGTGCCCGCGCGCGTTCCACGGCTGGCGACCCCGGACCAGCCCGTGCGCCGTTTCACGGCGCCCGAGCCCGCGCTCGACGGCGCCGGGCCACCCGCCCACGCTCCCGCCCGGTCCGCCGTTCCCGGCTGACCGGGCGGTGACCGACGCGCACCACGGCGACCGGCGGCACCTCGTACTGCCCTGTACGCGGTGCCGCCGGTCGCCGCGGGCGATGTGCCGGTATGTCGACGTGTCGGTATACCGGTGTGTCGATGTAGCGATGTACCGGTGTACCGATGGGCCGGCGGGCGACCGGGCCCGCGGACGTACCGGCGCGGCAAGCCGCCCCGCACGCCCGTGAACGGTCCGAGGACCACCACACCCGCCGCCGACGGCCGTCCGACGGCCGTGCCCGTCGTGCCTCGCGCCGGCCCGTGACACCTCCGCCGTGCCCCGTCGAGTCGTTCCGTCTGCCATGGCGACCGTTCGACCGCGGCCGGGGCGACTCACCCACCGCGGTCGGCCGCACCGGGCGATGCCGTGTCACCGCCCGGTGCGGCGGTCATTCCGTCGCGATGGCCCGCAGGACGTCCAGGCGGGCCGCGCGCCGGGCCGGGCGCAGACCGGCCAGGGCGCCGGCGGTGACGCCCACCAGGGCCACCACCGCGAGCCGGGCGGGCGGCAGGGAGAAGGCGAACGCCGTGTCGCCGGCGCCGGCGGACGCCTTCACCAGTACCCAGCCGAGGAAGGCGCCGAGGGCCAGCCCTCCGGCCGTGCCGAAGGCGGCGACGAGCACCGACTCCCACCGGACCATCGCGCGCACCTGGGAACGGGTCTGGCCGACGGCCCGCAGCAGGCCGAGTTCGCGGGTCCGTTCGTGGATCGCCAGCGTCAGCGTGTTGGCGATGCCGAACAGCGCGATGAGGACCGCGAGGGCGAGCAGGGCGTACACGAGGGTCAGCATCATGTCGATGCCGCCCGCCGAGGACTGCGCGTACTCGTCGCGGGTCTGCACCTGCGGGTTGCCGTACCGGGCCGCGACTTTCTCCACGGCGGCCTTGCCCGCGTCCGCGCTCACCCCCGGCTCGAGGGAGACGGCGACGAGCCTGTCGGAGTCCTGGGTGCGGTGCGGGGCCCAGGCCTCGCGCGTGATGACGTAGTCACCGGCGAGTTCGGACCGGCCGTAGACCGCGCGGACCGTGAACGTCTGCTTCTTGCCGTCGGTGAAGGTGAGCCGTGCCTTGTCGCCGGTCGTCAGGCCCTGCTCGTCGGCCTCGCTCCGGGTCAGGGCGAGTCCGTCGGCGCCCAGGTCCCGCAGGGAGCCCTGGACCGTGCCCAGGTCGAAGGTGCGGGCGAGCGCGGCGGGGTCGGTGACGGTCAGCGCCCGTCCCTCGCCGTCCACCTCGGCGACGCCCCGGCCCAGGCCGACGGCCGTCTCCACCTCGGGCAGCCGCTGGATCGCCCCGGCGAGCCGGGGGCTCAGCCCGCTGCCGCCCGCGCCGAAGGACGGAGTGCTCACGACGAGGTCGCCCGCGAAGGAGCGCGCGACCGTCTGGTCCATGGTGGCCTTGAGCGAGGCGCCGAAGACCGTGAACAGCGACACCACGGCGACGCCGATCATCAGCGCGCTCGCGGTCGCGGCGGTCCGCTTCGGGCTGCGCAGGGCGTTGCGCCGGGCGAGGGCGCCGGTGACGCCGCGCAGCCGGTCGAGCGGCCCGCCGAGCAGCCGTACGACGGTGGTGGAGGCGACCGGGCCGAGGACGACGAAGGCGACGAGGGCGAGCACGGCGCCGAGGCCGGCCGACCACACGGACGGGGAGACCAGGACGCCCGTCAGGGTCGCCGCGATCGCCAGTGCGGCGAGGCTGGTGCCGACGATCGCGCGGGTGCGGGAGGCGCCGGAGGTGTCGACGGCCGTCTCGCGCAGCGCGGCCAGCGGTGCGGTGCGGCCCGCCCGCACCGCGGGCGCGAGCGCGGACGCCAGGCAGACGACCACGCCCACCAGCGGCGGCAACGCCATCGACAGCGGCTTGACGACCAGGTCGGCGTCCGGGAAGGGGAACCCGATCGCCGGGAACAGCGCCTGGAGCCCGGCGGCGATGCCGATGCCGCCCGCCAGTCCGGCGGCGGACGCGGTGAGCGCGACGGCGCTCGCCTCGGCGAGGGCGGAGGCGGTCACCTGGCGGCGGGACGCGCCGAGGGCGCGCAGCAGCGCGTTCTCGCGAGCGCGCTGGGTGACGACGATCGCGAAGGTGTTGTGGATGGAGAAGGTCGCCACCAGCAGGGCGACGCCGGAGAAGACCAGCAGGAAGGTGGTGAAGACGGTCAGGAACTGACTGGAGATCATGTCGGTGTTCTCCTGCGCGGACTCCTGACCGGTGATGGCCTCGACCCCCTTGGGCAGGACGGGAGTCACCCGGCGGACGAGTTCCGCCTGGCTCACGCCGGACGCGGCGCGCACCTGGATGCTCGCCGCCTCACCGGGCCGCGCGGTCAGGTACTTCTCCGCGTCGGCCAGGGTCATGCCGGTGAAGGTGACCTGCGCCATGCCGTCCTCGCCGCCGAAGGTGGCGAGGCCCACGATCGTCACCCGGACGGGGTCGGGGGTGCGCAGGGTGGTGGTGTCGCCGATCCGCAGGCCGCCCTTCTTCGCGGTGCCGCGGTTGACGACGACCTCGCCGGGCTTCGCGGGGGCGCGGCCCTCGGCGAGCCGGTACGGGTTGAGCGTGGGGTCGGTGATCCAGTTCCCGGCGACGGTGGGCGGGCCCTGGCCGCCGATGGGCTTGCCGTTCCTGCCCATGAGCTGGCCCGCGCCCTGGATGTCGGGGGCGGCGGCCGCGACGCCGGGGACCCGCTCGAGGGTCTGCACCAGGGCGGTGGGCACCGGTTGCCGTGTGCCCTGGCTGTCGCCCGGTGTCGTGATGGTGTCGGCGCTGCGCACGACGGCGTCCGTGCCGCCGGTCGCCTTGCCGAACATCGAGTCGAAGCCGGAGCGCAGCGTGTCCCCCATGACGAGCGTCCCGGCCAGGAAGGAGACGCCGAGGAACACGGCGAGGAAGGTGCCGGCGAAGCGCCGCTTGTGGGCCCGCAGCGAGGAGAGGCTGAGCCGGAGGGACGTGGTCATGTCCTCACCTCGAAGGCCTTCATGCGGTCCAGGACCTTGTCGGCGGTCGGGGACTCCATCCGGTCGACCAGGCGTCCGTCGGCGAGGAAGAGGACCTCGTCGGCGTGGGCGGCGGCGACCGGGTCGTGGGTGACCATGACGACGGTGCGGTCCATCTGCCGTACGGCGCGGCCGAGCAGGCCCAGCACCTCCTGGCCGGAGCGGGAGTCGAGGTTGCCGGTGGGCTCGTCGGCGAAGACCACCTCGGGCCGGCCGGCGAACGCCCGGGCCACGGCGACGCGCTGCTGCTGCCCGCCGGAGAGCTCGGCGGGCCGGTGGCGCAGGCGGTCGCGCAGTCCGACGACGTCGACGAGCGCGTCGATCCACTCCGCGTCGCCCCTGCTGCCCGCCAGGTCCAGGGGCAGCGTGATGTTCTCCGCCACGGTCAGCGTCGGCACCAGGTTGAACTGCTGGAAGACGAAGCCGACACGGTCGCGGCGCAGCAGGGTGAGGCGGCGGTCGTCGAGGGCGCTCAGGTCGGTGTCCCCGATGTGGGCGGTGCCCGAGGTGAGCGTGTCGAGCCCGGCCGCGCAGTGCATCAGGGTGGACTTGCCGGAACCGGAGGGCCCCATGATGGCGGTGAAGCGTCCGGCGGGGAAGCCGACGGTCACCCCGTCCAGGGCCCGTACGGCGGTGTCGCCCGATCCGTGGACCTTGACGGCCTCGGTGACCCGGGCGGCCATGCGGGCGGCCGGTCCGGGTGCCGAGGAGCCGGTGGCGGTGGTGGTCGCGGCGGTCACAGGGCACCGCCCTTGCCCGGACGGCCGAACTGCTCCTCCAGCACCGACAGACGCCGCCAGTACTCGTCCTCGTCGATCTCGCCGGAGGCGAAGCGACGGCCGAGGACGGCGAGCGGGGAGTCGCCGGCCGGGCGGCCGTCGGCGCCGCGCCAGGGGCCGGGGGCCATGCCGCGCCACGGTCCGCCGCGACCGCGCCACGCCGTGCGGCGCAGGACGGTGACGGCGCCGACGACGACGGCCGCCCAGATCAACGGGAAGAGGAGGATCCACGGCCCGGGGTGGCCGTTCCATTCCGCCAGGGTCTGCATCTCGGTTCATCTCCTTGGGAGGGTCGTCCGGTGATGTCTCGAGAGTGGCTCCGGGGCGGGGTCCGGGTCGTCGTACGGCCAGCGGCAGTGTGCGTACCCCGCGGGGAGTACGGGGGCGGGCGGAGGCTGCTTCCCGGGGACGGCGGAAGACGGGTGACGGACCGTCGACTTCTGTACCTACTAGTATGTACAGTAGCTGCGTGAGCACCCCGGAGCGACTGATCGAGTCCACCCGCGAGCTGCTGTGGGAGCGCGGATACGTGGGCACCAGCCCCAAGGCGATCCTGGAGCGCGCGGGCGCCGGGCAGGGCAGCATGTATCACCACTTCAAGGGCAAGCCCGACCTGGCGCTGGCCGCGATCCGGCGCACGGCCCAGGAGATGCGCGCCACTGCGGAGGGAGTACTGGGCGGCGCGGGAACGCCGTACGAGCGCATCGAGGCGTATCTGCGGCGCGAACGCGATGTGCTGCGCGGCTGCCCGATCGGCCGGCTGACCATGGACCCGGACGTCGTCGCCAGCGCCGAGCTGCGCGCACCGGTCGACGAGACGCTCGACTGGATCCGCGAGCGGCTCGCCGGGATCGTCGAGGAGGGCAAGGAGCGGGGCCAGTTCGCGCCCGCGCTCGACGGCGAGGAGATCGCGGCGACGATCCTCGCGACCGTACAGGGCGGCTACGTCCTGGCGCGCGCCTCCGGCTCCCCCGACGCCTTCGACACCGGGGTGCGCGGACTGCTCCGCCTGCTCGCCCCGCACTCCTCGACGGCCGACCGGCCCGGGACCTGACGGAAAGGCTCTCACCATGCACGCGATGCAGTACGAAGTGACCCTGCCCGCCGACCATGACATGGAGGTGATCCGGGGCCGAGTGGCCCGGATCGGGCACCTGCTCGACGACTGGGAGGGGCTCGGCCTCAAGGCGTATCTGATGCGCGAGCGCGGCGTCGACGGCTCACCCGTCAACCAGTACGGCCCGTTCTACCTGTGGAACACCGTGGAGGGCATGAACTCCTTCCTGTGGGCAGGCGCCTTCCAGGGGCTGGCGGACGACTTCGGACGGCCCACGGTGCGGCAGTGGACCGGCCTGGTCCACGAGGAGGGCGCCGCCGCGGACGCGCCCGTTGCCGTCGCCGTACGGCATCGTCGCCCCGTCCCCGAGGGCGTGGTGCTCGCGGACTTCATGGCGGACGAGGTGGACGCGATCCGGCGGCTGGCCGGCCGGGACGGTGCGGTGCTCGCGTCGGCGGCGGTGGACACCGGTCGCTGGGAGCTGGTGCGCTTCTCGCTGTGGGCGGACCGGGAGCGTGCGGCCGAGGCGTCCGCCGGCGCGGGCGAGATGTTCCAGGTCCTGCACGTGTCCCAGCCCGGACGGAAGACGCTGCCGCGGGGGCGCCGGTGGTGAGCGCCGTGCGTACGGTCCTCGGCGACATCGCCCCCGGGGAACTGGGGGTGACCGACGCCCACGACCACCTGTTCTTCCCCAGCCCCCGACTGCCCGGCCGGGAGCTGGCCGACGCGTCGGCGGCACGGGCGGAACTGGACGCGTTCCGCGCGGCGGGCGGCCGGAGCGTGGTGCATGGACGCCCTACGGGCTGGGGCGCCGGGCCGCCGACCTGCCGCTCCTCTCCCGGGCAGCGGGGGTCCACGTGGTGTGCGCGACGGGGCTGCACCAGGCGGTCCACTACGACCAGGAGACTCTCGACGCACTGCGGGACCGGCTCGCGGAGGTCTTCGTCTCCGAACTGACCGAGGGGATCGGCCCCTCAGGGGTCCGTGCCGGGCTCGTCAAGGTGGCCGGCGGTTTCCACGGCCTGGACGCGCACGCCCGCTGGACGATGAGAGCGGCGGCCGAGGCCCACCACGCCACGGGCGCGCCCGTGGCGGTCCATCTGGACATGGGCACGGCCGCGCTGGACGTCCTGGACCTGCTGTGCGACGAGGTTGAGATGCCGCCGCACCGGGTGGTCCTCGGGCACCTCAACCGCTTCCCCGACGCCGTGACACAGCGCGAGGCGGCGCGGAGCGGCTGCTATCTCGCCTTCGACGGCCCGTCCCGCACCCACCACGCCACCGACTGGCGCATGCCCGAAGCGCTACGGGCCCTTGCCGAGGCCGGGTTCGGACACCGGCTGCTGCTCGGCGGCGACACGGTGGTCGCGGGCGCGCGGTCGGTCGACGGCGGCCCCGGCATGCCGCACCTGCTCCGCCGGCTCCGTCAGCGGCTCGCCGCCGAACTCGACGCGGACCTCGTCGACCGCGTCTTCACCGACAACCCGGCCGGGGCCTTCGCCACCGACTGGCGCTGAGCGGCATCCCGCCCGCCGCACCGGGTCGGCCGTCCGGCCCGATCCCGCGCAAGCCTGGCCCGGGCCTGTCTTCCCGGGGCCGCGCCCGGCCCGAGGACGGAAGGGCCCAGCCACCAGGAGGAGAAAGGCGACGACCCCGGCCCTGGAGATGCGTGACCGGTGCGAACGCTGCGAGACCGCCCCCCTGCCGCCGGACGCACCGGCCCGGATCTGCTCCTACGAGTGCACCTTCTGCGTGCCCAGCGCCGAAAGCATGGGCCACAGCTGCCCCGACTGCGGCGGCGAGCTGGTCCCCAGGCCCCGCCGCACCACGGCCGCCTGACACGAACCCCTCGCCCATTCCCCTGGTCCGTGTCTTCCCCGGCGGCTCAGGCCAGTGCCCCCAGCGGGTCGTCCAGGACCGGTTGCCAGGCCATCTCGCCGGCGCCGACCAGGCTGTTGTGGTCCAGGGTGCAGGGCAGGATGGGCACGCCGCCGCTGCGGCCCCACAGGCTGCGGTCGGCGACGACCGCGCGCAACCGGTCCGGATCGGCGTCGAGCAGGGTGCGGTGCAGCCCGCCCAGGATGATCCGGTCCGGGTTGAGGATGTTCACCAGGCCCGCGAGGCCCAGGCCGAGGCGGTCGATCAGGGCCTCGGTGGCCGTGCGGACGGCCGGGTCGTCGTAGTGGTGGCGGATCAGGTCGTTGGCCTGCTGCAGCAGGGACACCACCGGTCCCGGTGCGCGTCCGGCCGCGGTGAGGAAGGCCAGCGGGTCGGCCTCCACGTCGAGGCAGCCGCGGCTGCCGCAGTGGCAGGGGCGGCCCTCCGGATTGACGGTGAGGTGGCCGACTTCGAGCGCCAGTCCCGAACTGCCGGTGTGCAGCCGCCCGTCCAGCACCAGCGCACCGCCCACACCCCGGTGCCCGGTGGCCACGCACAGCAGGTCGCGGGCGCCGCGCCCGGCGCCGTGCCGGTGCTCGGCGAGCGCGGCGAGGTTGACGTCGTTGGCCGCGAACGCGGGGCCCGTGATCCCGGCCGCGCGCACGCACTCGGCGAAGATCTCCCGTACGGGCGCGCCCGGGGGCCAGGCGAGGTGGAGCGGGTTCAGCGCCAGGCCCTCCGGTTCGGCGACCGCGGAGGGCACCGCGAGCCCGGCGCCGACGCAGCGTCGTCCGGTGCCGCGCAGCAGCTCGGCGCCGGCCTCGACGACGGAGCCGAGCACCTTGGCCGGGTCGGCGTCCACGGTCTCGCAGCCCGGCGCGGTCGCCACGATCCGGCCGCCCAGGCCCACCAAGGCCGCGCGGAAGCCGTCGGCGTGCACCTGGGCGGCCAGGGCGACGGGCCCGTCCTCGGCGATCGCGAGCCGGTGCGAGGGCCGTCCCTGCGAACCGGCCGCCGCGCCCGGCCGGGCGTCCACCCGGATCAGGCCGAGCGCCTCCAGCTCGGCGGCGACCGCGCCGGCCGTTGCCCGGGTCACCCCCAGCTCGGCGGTGAGCACGGCACGGGTCGGGGCGCGCCCGGTGTGCACGAGCTCCAGCGCGGGCCCGAGCGCACCGCGCCCCCGGTCCAGCCGCGTCCTGGAGGTGGTTCCTTCCCCCGCCGTCCGGGGTTCCGCCTTGCCGCTCATGAGGGGGAGTCTCCCATGATCCGCAGACGCGGCGGTCTACAGACCACTCACGCGGAGCGTGATGTTCAGCCGGCCGGTCAGCCCCAACTCGGGCGGTGCCGTGCCCGGATGGACCCGGGGCACGCCGTGGTACGCGAGCCGGGGCGGGCCGCCGAAGACGAACAGGTCGCCGCTGCGCAGCTCGACGTCCGTGTACGGCCTGGCACGGGTCCCGGTGTTGCCGAAGCGGAACACGCAGGTGTCGCCGAGGCTGAGCGAGACGACGGGCGCGCCGGACTTCTCGTCGCTGTCGCGGTGCATGCCCATGCGGGAGTCGGCGGCGTAGAAGTTGATCAGCGCGATGTCGTACGCCGCCCCGGTGGCCGCCTCCGGTCCGAGCGCGTCCGTCACCGCGCGCCGGGCCAGCTCGCCCAGCCGGGCGGGGAACGGCTTGACCGGAGCGCCGTCCCCGTCGACGGCCGTGCGGGCGTAGGCGTACGGGTACCAGTGCCACCCCAGGCAGACCTGCCGAGCGGTCATGGTGCCGCCACCGGGCGTGGCACCGTGCGCAGGCCGGCCGGCGGGCGCGCCCTCCCCCGGAGGGGGTACCCCCACCCGGCAGGCGGCCAGCAGCTCGCGCTGGCGCGCCCCGTCCAGCCACTCCGGAACGTGCACCGCGCCCGGCGCGACCTCCGCACGGGTCCGCGGGAACAGCTCGGCGTCCATGCGTCCCATCCTGCCGGACCGGGCGCGGCCCGCGGCATTCCGGTCACAGCACTAACCTGGACGGACGATGAACGACCGTATGACGACCCCCTGGGGCGAGCTCGCGCCGTCCCGGTTCCCCGAGGACCCGCGTGACCGGCTGCGTGCCTGGGACGCCTCCGACGAGTATCTGCTGCGACACCTCGCCCAGGAGGCGACCGACCTGTCCGGAACGGTCGTGGTCGTCGGGGACCGCTGGGGCGCGCTGGTGACGGCGCTGGCCGAGCACACTCCGGTGCAGATCACCGACTCGTTCCTCGGGCAGGAGGCGACGCGCCGCAATCTCGCCCGCAACGGTGTCGAGCCCGGTGCCGTTCGGCTGCTCACCACGCAGGACCCGCCGCCGGCACGGATCGACGTGCTGCTGGTGCGCGTCCCCAAGAGCCTCGCCCTGCTGGAGGACCAGCTGCTGCGGCTGGCGCCCTCGCTGCACGAGAGGACGGTCGTCGTCGGGACCGGCAGGGTGAAGGAGATCCACACCTCCACGCTCGCGCTGTTCGAGCGGATCCTCGGCCCGACGCGGACCTCGCTCGCCGAGCGCAAGGCCCGGCTGATCCTGTGCACCCCCGACCCGTCCCTGAAGCGGCCCGCCAACCCGTGGCCGTACGGCTACGACCTGCCCGACGGCGTCGGCGCCGTCTCCGGCCGCAGGGTCGTCAACCATGCGGGCGTCTTCTGCGCCGACCGGCTCGACATCGGCACCCGCTTCTTCCTCCGGCATCTGCCGGACGGCCGCGGGGCCCGCCGGGTGGTGGATCTGGGCTGTGGCAACGGAGTCGTCGGTACGGCGATGGCGCTGGCGAACCCCGAGGCGGAGGTGCTGTTCACGGACGAGTCGTTCCAGGCGGTGGCCTCGGCGGAGGCGACGTACAAGGCGAACGAGGTGCCGGGGCACGCCGAGTTCCGGGTCGGCGACGGCCTGTCCGGGGTGCCTTCCGGCAGCGTGGACCTGGTGCTGAACAACCCGCCCTTCCACTCGCACCAGGCGACGACGGACGCGACGGCCTGGCGGATGTTCACCGGGGCGCGGCGCGCGCTGCGGCCCGGCGGCGAGCTGTGGGTGATCGGCAACCGTCACCTGGGCTACCACGTCAAGCTGCGCCGGCTGTTCGGCAACAGCCGGCTGGTGGCCAGTGACTCGAAGTTCGTGGTGCTCAAGGCCGTCAAGCGGTAGGCGGCGCGGACCATCGCGCGTCAGGCGACGTGGACCGTCGAGCGGTAGGCCGCGCGGGCCCGTCAGGCGGGAGGTGCCGTGGCGGGTGTGCCGACCACGCCGATGATGCGCTCCGCCTCCCGTGCCATCGCCTCCCGGCCCACGCCGAGGTACGTGCGGGAGTCGACCGCATCGGGGTGGGCGGTGAGGAAGCCGCGGACGGCGCGGGTCATGGCGAGGTTCAGGGCCGTGCCGACGTTGATCTTGGCGAGGCCGCCGGCGACGGCCGCGGTCAGTTCCCCGTCGGGCACGCCGGAGGAGCCGTGCAGGACGAGCGGGACGTCCAGCGTGCCGGCCAGCCGCTTGACGAGGTCGTGGTCGAGGGCCGCGGTGCGCTCGGTCATGGCGTGGGAGTTGCCGACGGCGACGGCCAGTGCGTCCACGCCCGAGTCGCTGACGAACGCGTGCGCCTCGCCGGGGTCGGTGCGGGCGCCCGGCGCGTGGGCGTCCAGCGGCGGCCGGCCGTCCTTGCCGCCGACCTCGCCCAGCTCCGCCTCGATCCACAGGCCCTGGGCGTGCGCCCAGGCGACGGCGGCCCGGGTCGCGGCGAGGTTCTCCGTGTACGGCAGCCGGGAGGCGTCGTACATCACGGAGCTGAATCCGGCGCCGGGCGCCTGGCGCAGCAGGTCGTCGCTCTGCACATGGTCGAGGTGCAGGGCGACGGGCACGGCGGCGCGTTCGGCGGCGGCGACGGCCGCGCGGGCGAGCGGCAGCAGTTGCCCGCCGCGGAACGTGACCGCGTTCTCGCTGACCTGGAGGACGACGGGCGCACCGGCCGCCTCCGCGCCGGCGACGACGGCCTCGATGTGTTCCAGCGTGATGATGTTGAAGGCGACGACGGCGGAACGCGCGGCGGCGGCACCGCCGACCAGCTCGCCGGTGGCTGCAAGCGGCACGGCCGGTCCTTTCCGGATAGAGGAACGGGGCGTCAGGGCGTGAGGATCACCGAGCGGGTGAGGTGGCGCGGCTGGTCGGGGTCGAGGCCGCGGGCCGCGGCGACGGCGACGGCGAGCCGCTGGGCGCGGACGAGTTCGGCGAGGGGGTCGAGCCCGCCGTCCACCCACATTCCGCCGGTGGCGCGCACCTGGTCGGCGAGGCCCTCCGGCGCCCGGCCGAGCATCCAGGTCGCCGTGCCCCGGGTGGTGATGCTGATGGGGCCGTGCCGGTACTCCATCGCCGGGTAGGCCTCGGTCCAGGACAGTGAGGCCTCGCGCATCTTCAGGCCGGCCTCGTTGGCCAGGCCCACGGTCCAGCCCCGCCCCAGGAAGGTGAACTGCGTGCAGTCGACGAGCCCTTCGGGCAACGGCCGGGTCAGCGCGGTGCGGGCGTCGGCGACGACGGCGTCCGTGTGCAGTCCCAGGTGCGCACGGATCAGGGTGAGCGCGGTGGTCGCGAACCGGGTCTGCACCACGGAGCGTTCGTCCGCGTAGTCGAGGACGACGACGTCGTCGGCGGCGGACATGACCGGGGTTCCGGGGTCCGCGGTGACGGCCGTCGTGCGGGTACGGCCCTTCAGCCGGCCCAGCAGATCGAGCACTTCGGTGGTGGTGCCGGAGCGGGTGAGGGCGAGGACCCGGTCGTAGGAGCGGCCGTGCGGGAACTCCGAGGCGGCGAAGGCGTCGGTCTCGCCCTGCCCGGCGCCCTCGCGCAGCGCGGCGGCGGCCTGCGCCATGAAGTACGACGTGCCGCAGCCGACGATCGCCACCCGCTCCCCCGGCGCGGGCAGCGCCCCGCCGTGCCCGGCGGCGTCGGCCGCGACACGGGTCCAGCACTCCGGCTGGCTGGTCAGCTCGTCCTCGACATGGCTCATGGCCACACCCTCCCGGCGAATGACTGATTGTTCTTGCAACATAGCTGTGATTTTCGAGCAGAATCAAGCATTTGCCTCAGAGGAGGGTGCGCTAGGGTCACGGAGGGTCGAGGAACGGAGGCCGCCGATGTCGCGCGATGCCCGGTGGAAGGCGCTGCTGGAGCTGCTCGTCGAGCGCGGCCGACTGGATGTCGAGGAGGCGGCTGCCGAGCTGCGGGTGTCGGCCGCGACGATCCGGCGGGACTTCGACCAGCTGGCCGAGCAGCAGATGCTGGTCCGCACCCGGGGCGGCGCGGTCGTGCACGGCGTCTCCTACGAACTGCCCCTGCGCTACAAGACGGCCCGCCGCGCCTCCGAGAAGCAGCGGATCGCCAAGGCCGTGGCGGACCTGGTCGCACCCGGCGAGGCGGTGGGCCTGACCGGCGGCACGACGACCACGGAGGTGGCCCGCGCCCTCGCGGTCCGCGGCGACCTGGCCTCCGGCTCCCCGGCCCTGACGGTGGTGACGAACGCGCTCAACATCGCCAACGAGCTCGCCGTACGGCCCCAGTTCAAGATCGTGGTGACCGGTGGGGTGGCGCGCCCGCAGTCGTACGAGCTCATCGGCCCGCTGGCGGACGGGGTACTCGGCCAGATCACGATCGACGTCGCGGTCCTCGGCGTGGTCGCCTTCGACGTCACCCACGGCGCGGCGGCCAACGACGAGGCGGAGGCCGCCATCAACCGGCTGCTGTGCGAGCGCGCCGCACGCGTGGTCGTCGCGGCGGACTCCAGCAAGCTGGGCGGGCGCGCCTTTGCGCGCATCTGCCCTGCCGAGTCGGTGGACACCCTGGTCACGGACTCGGCGGCGGCGCCGGAGACGGTGCGCCGGTTCGAGGAGGCGGGCATCCGCGTCCTCACCGTCTGAGCACGCCCCTGCCGCTGAGGGCACGGCGGTCGGGTCTGCGGGTGACGCACGCGGCGGCCGTCACCGCGGCCCGAGGGCGCCGCGGCGGCCCGCTCCGCTCCGGGGCCCGCCGGCTCCGTCCGGCCCTCTCCGCTTCAACCGTTTACGGTGACCGGTGTTTCCGGCCGGACCGGAAGCCTCTGATCGCGTCTGGGGGCACACTTGAAGTAAGGGCCGACGGTGGGCACGAGGGGGTGTCGAAGGTGACACGTCGTGCGGGAGAGTGGCTGTGGCGGTGGCGGCGCAATCCACTCAGGCGAACCAGTGATGTCGTGGAGGCGTGGATCCTCCTCTTCGCCTGGGCCCTCGCCCTGGTGGGCGGACTGGTGGCAGGGCTGCTGACGGCGAGTGCCATGCAGCACAGCGCGGAACGGGCGCGCGCGCAGAGCCGCCCCGTGTCGGCCGTGCTCACCCAGGAGGCGGCACGGGGCTCCGCCCGGTCGACGAGCGGCTCCCTGTCGTGGGGGACGGTGCGCTGGACCGAGCCGAACGGCTCGACGCACACGGACCGGGCCAGGGTCCCGGCCTCCGCGACGCCCGGCTCCCATGTCACGGTGTGGACGAACGGGCACGGCAGGCTGACGCCGCCGCCCGCGTCCCCGACCGACGCCGCCTTCCAGTCCGGGCTGGGCGGTCTGTGGGCGGGCGCGGCCACGGCGGGCCTCGTCATCGGCGGCGCCAAGCTGATCCAGAGCCGGCTCGACCGCCGCCGCTTCGACCAGTGGGCCGAGGAGTGGGCCCGGATGGACACCCACTGGGGCCGCAAGACGGGCTGACGTGCCACGACAGCCGCGCCTCGACAGCGTGTGCGCCCACGTCGACCGCTCGTGCCGCACGCGCAGAGCCCTGTCGGCACTGTCCGTGCGCGTCGGCCGCCCGCACCGGCGTCCTCGACGGGTCCGGTGCCCTCGACGACCTCTTCGCCACCCGCACACACCCCACCCCTTGTCCCCGCTCCGCCGCACATCTAGCCTGACTTTGTGCCGCTCCTGAACAAAGTCCGTTCGCACACCGCCGTGCCGGACAACGCCCTCCTACGGCTCCGTGCCGCTCTGACCGCCTTCTTCGCCCTGGACGGCTTCGTCTTCGCCGGCTGGGTGGTCCGTATCCCGGACGTCAAGCAGCAGACCCACGCCTCCACCGGTGAGCTCGGCCTCGCCCTGCTCGGTGTGTCCGCCGGCGCCGTCGTCACCATGACGCTCACCGGGCGCCTGTGCCGCCGGTACGGGAACCATCCGGTCACCGTCGTCTGCGCCGTCCTTCTCTCCCTCGGCGTCGCCCTGCCCCCGCTCACCCACTCCGCCTGGGCGCTGGGCGCGGCTCTGCTGGTCTTCGGTGCCGCGTACGGCGGCATCAACGTCGCCTTCAACAGCGCGGCCGTCGACCTGGTGGCCGCGCTGCGGCGGCCGATCATGCCGAGCTTCCACGCGGCCTTCAGCCTCGGCGGCATGGTGGGAGCCGGCGTCGGCGGGTTCGTGGCCGGACACCTCTCCGCCACCCGCCATCTGCTGTGCCTGACGGTGATCGGTCTGCTCGTCACCGCCGTCGCGGGGCGCACGCTCCTGCGGCAGCCGTCCCCGGGTCCGGCCGAGCGGACGCGGGACCAAGCCGAGCGGAGGCCGGACCGGCCGCATCCGCGGCGCCTGGACGGCCGTACCCGCGGTGTCGTGCTGGTCCTGGGCCTCATCGCGCTGTGCACGGCCTACGGTGAAGGCGCCATGGCCGACTGGGGCGCGCTCCACTTCCAGCAGGACCTGGACGCCTCGCCCGGCGTCGCCGCGGCCGGCTACTCGTGTTTCGCCCTGGCGATGACCATCGGACGGCTGACCGGGACCGCTCTCCTCCAGCGGCTGGGACGCACCCGCACGATCGTGGCCGGGGGCTTCGTCGCCTCGGCCGGCATGCTGCTCGGCTGTCTCGCGCCGTCGGTGTGGGCGGCCCTGCTCGGCTTCGCCGTCACCGGGATCGGGCTCGCCAACCTCTTCCCGGTCGCCGTGGAGCGCGCCGGTGCCCTGGCCGGTCCGAGCGGTGTCGCGGTCGCCTCCACGCTCGGCTACGGCGGGATGCTCCTCGGCCCCCCGGCCATCGGGTTCATGGCCGACTGGCTCTCCCTGCCGGCCGCGCTCACCAGCGTCGCCGCCCTGGCCGCGGTCGCCGCGGCGGTGGGGTTCACCACCAGGCGGTCGACGGGCGAGTGAGCGACGGCGGATCCCGCCCGCCCGCGTGAGGCGCTCCGTGCCGTACGGCGTGTCTCGCCAGGCAGGCTTTCCGCTCACCGAGGCGGTCCCGTCCGGCAGACTTCCCCCATGAAGACCGACGAGTTCCTTCAGGCGCTGGATCGGGAGGGCCGTCTGCTGGCCGCCGCGGCCGAGGAGGCGGGGACCGACGCCGTCGTGCCGACGTGTCCGGACTGGCGGGTACGGGACCTGCTGCGGCACACGGGCGCGGTGCACGAATGGGCCGCCGCCTTCGTCGCCGCCGGGCACACCTCACCGCGCCCGTTCGGGGACCCGCCCGCCCTCGACGGGGCCGAGTTGGTGGCCTGGTACCGGGACGGCCACCGGCGGCTCGTGGACACCCTGGCCGGGGCGCCGGCCGCCGTGGAGTGCTGGACGTTCCACCCCGCGCCCCAGGATCCGCCGTCGCCTCTGGCCTTCTGGACCCGGCGGCAGGCCCACGAGACGACCGTTCACCGCTTCGACGCGGAGCGGGCGCGCGGCGGCGTGCCGAGCGCGATCGACGGCGAGTTCGCCGTCGACGGCATCGACGAGCTGCTGCGCGGCTTCCACGCCCGCTCCAGGAGCCGGGTGCGCAGTGCCCGGCCGCGCGTGCTGCGGGTGCGTGCGACGGGCACGGCCGACGGCGCGGACGCGGTGTGGACCGTACGGCTCTCCGACGGGCCGCCGGTCACGGTCCGGGACGCCTCCGCTCCGGCCGACGCCGAACTCTCCGGGCCGGCCGACCTGCTGTACCTGGCGCTGTGGAACCGGGTCCCGGTCCCCCACGCGACGGGGGACGAGTCACTTGTCACGCTGTGGCGGGAGACCTCGGCGATCGGCTGAGCCCACGAGCCGGGGGGTCGTCCGGGTCCGGGCCGAACGACCGTCCGCGTCAGGGTCCGAACCGGCCGCGCCGAGCGGGGTGGGGCGGGCCGCCTCAGCCCAGCCAGCCGGGCCTGACCAGCCCCGACTCGTAGGCCAGGACGACCAGTTGCGCCCGGTCACGGGCGCCGAGCTTCACCATGGTGCGGCTGACGTGGGTCTTCGCGGTGAGCGGGCTGACCACCAGGCGGCGGGCGATCTCCTCGTTGGACAGGCCGATGCCGACCAGGGCCATGACCTCGCGTTCGCGCTCGGTGAGCCGGGCGAGGGCGTCGGCGGTGGCGGGCTCCTTGGAGCGGGCGGCGAACTCGGCGATCAGCCTGCGGGTGACTCCGGGGGACAGCAGGGCGTCGCCGCCGACCACCGCCCGTACCGCGCGCAGGAGTTCGTCGGGTTCGGTGTCCTTGACCAGGAAGCCGGAGGCGCCCGAGCGGATCGCCTCGAAGACGTACTCGTCGAGTTCGAAGGTGGTGAGCATGACCACCTTGACGTCCTTCAGGCCGGGGTCCTCGGTGATGCGGCGGGTCGCGGCCAGCCCGTCCAGCGCCGGCATACGGATGTCCATCAGCACCACGTCGGGGCGCAGTTCACGCACCATGCGCAGAGCCTCCTCGCCGTCGGCGGCCTCCCCGGCGACCTCGATGTCCGGCTGCGCGTCCAGCAGGGCCCTGAACCCGGCCCGTACCAGTGACTGGTCGTCGGCGAGAGTGACGCGGATCACCGGTTCTCCTCCTTGATCGTCAGCGGCAGCACGGCGACCACCCGCCAGCCGCCGTCGGGGCGCGGGCCCGCGTCGATGGTGCCACCGAGCGCGGCGGCCCGCTCGCGCATCCCGGCCAGGCCGTTGCCGCTGCCGCCCGCGTCCGCGCCGGTCGCCGGGCCGTCGTCGTCGATGCGCAGCCGCAGCGCGTCGCCGTCGTGGTCGAGGCGCACGCGCGCGTTCCGGGAGCCCGAGTGCCGTACGACGTTGGTGAGGGCCTCCTGCACGATGCGGAAGGCGGCGAGGTCGGTGCCGGGCGGCAGCCGGGGCGCGGACCCCTCGACGTCGACGGTGAGGCCGGCGCTCGCCGCCTGGTCCACGAGTTCGGGCAGCCGGTCCAGGCCGGGCGCCGGGGCGCGCGGGGCCGCTCCCGGGGCGCGCAGGGTGTCGAGCACCTGCCGCACCTCCCCCAGCGCCTCCTTGCTCGCGGCCTTGATGGTGGTCAGCGCGGTCCGCGCCTGTTCCGGATCGGTGTCCAGCAGCGCGAGGCCGACGCCCGCCTGCACGTTGATGACGGAGATGCTGTGCGCGAGGACATCGTGGAGTTCGCGGGCGATCCGCAGCCGTTCGGCGTCGGCGCGCCGCCGGGCCGCCTGGGCGCGCTCGGCGCGTTCCTTGGCCCACTGCTCGCGGCGTACGCGGCCCAGTTCGGACACCGCGACGACGGCCACCACCCAGGTGGCGATGACGAGTTGCTGCCCCCAGGAGGAGGCGGTGTCACCGGCCGGCGGCAGCCACCGGTAGAGCCAGAGCGCGATCAGCGCGTGCCCGGCCCAGAGCAGCCCCACGGACGCCCAGGCGGCCCGGCGGCGCCCGGCGACGACGGCACTGAAACAGCTCACGGCGACCGCCAGGAACACCGGTCCGTACGCGTATCCGGCGGCGAAGTAGGCCAGCGTGGCCACCGTCGTGCCGTAGGCCACGAACGCCGGGTGCCGCTTGCGCCACAGCAGCAGCCCGCAGGCCACACAGAGCAGCGCGTACGCGTAAGGGTCCGGCGCCTCCCGGATCCCGTGCTGGTTCCGGGACGAGAAGTGGGAGCCGATGAACACGAAGGCGGTGAACAGCGCGGTGGAGACGACGGGCAGGCGGGCGCCCGGCGTCTCGTCCTCGTCGGCGCGGGACCACCACGGCGGCCCGTGCCGCCACCAGCGCGGCGGCCCGCCCGGGCGCAGGCGCTGCTCTTCCATGACGGCCACGCTAGACGTCCCGCGCCGCCCGCGCGTCACCCCGGCGAGGTGATCACCCGTACTCCCCGGGAAGTACGGCCGCCGACATGGCGCGGCGGCCGGGCCGGGAGGTCAGGGCCGCAGGCCCACGCCTTGGGCGAGCCGGACGGCCGCGTGCCGGAAGAACGGCGCGCGGTCCTCCACCAACCGGTGGAACTGCCCGAACACCTCGAAACCGACCAGCCCGAACAGCTGTGCCCAGGCGGCGATGAGGGCGGCCACCGCCTCGGGGGGCAGGTCGGGCGCGAGGTCGGCTCGCATCCGCTCGGCCTCCTCGCGCAGGTCGGCGGTGAGCGAGGGCGCGGTCAGCGCCGAGCGTTCTTGGGCGTCGCGGGTGATGCCGATGAGGAGGAGGCCGACGCGGGCCGCCGACGGGACGGTCGTCTCGGGCGCGGTGTAGCCGGGCACGGGCGAGCCGTAGATGAGGGCGTACTCGTGCGGGTGGGCGAGGGCCCAGTCGCGCACGGCCTCGCACACGGCGGTCCAGCGCACCAGGGGCTCCGCGTCGGCGACCGTGCCGTGCGCGGCCTCCGCGGCCTCGCCCAGCGAGTCGTAGGCGTCGATGATCAGCGCGGTGAGCAGGTCGTCGCGGCTGGGGAAGTACCGGTACAGCGCGGAGGAGACCATGCCCAGTTCGCGGGCGACGGCACGCAGCGAGAGCTTCGCCGCGCCCTCCGCGGCGAGCTGTCTGCGTGCCGCGTCCTTGATCGCGGCGGTGATCTCCGTCCTGGCCCGGGCTCGGGCGCCTCGTGCGGTGCTCATGGGGGACAGTGTTCCACGTTCGAGAGCACTGCACACAAAAGAGAGCACCGCTCTTGCAACGGAGCACCGATCTACGCCACACTGAGGAGAGCGAGAGCACCGCTCACAGTTTCGCCAACGGGAGGAAGCCATGTCCGCACACGTCCGCAAGCCCGGCTGGTTCACCGTCAACGTCCTCAACCGCGTGGTGGCCTGGACGGCCCGCCGCGGCATCAGCGTCTGGGGCTCCCGGATCCTGGCGGTGCGCGGCCGCAAGAGCGGCGAGTGGCGGACCACCCCGGTGAACCTGCTGATCGTCGACGGACAGCAGTACCTGATCGCGCCGCGCGGCCACGTCCAGTGGACGCACAACATGCGTGCGGCGGGCGGTGGCGAACTGCGCCTGGGCAAGCGGGTGGAGGCGTTCGCGGCGACCGAGGTCGCCGACGACGACAAGGCGCCGCTGCTGCGTGCCTACCTCAAGCGCTGGAAGGCCGAGGTCGGGGTCTTCTTCGAGGGCGTCGGCCCCGACTCCCCCGAGACCGAACTGCGGCGCATCGCCCCGAACCACCCGGTCTTCCGCCTGACGGTCACGAACTGACCGCGTCCCGCGCGCTCCGGTCCTCCTCGTCGGCGGGCGTGACCGGTGCCGGGGGCCGCCGGTCCATGGCGGCCAGGGCGCGCTGGGCGAGGGGGTGGGTGCGGACGAGTTCGCCCAGCGAGGTCGAGCCCTGGGTGATCTCCTTGAAAGCCCTCCAGGCGGGACGGAAACCGGTCAGAGCCGCGTGGAACAGACCCGGGCGGCGTTCGAAGACCGCCAGCATCCGCCGGCCGACGGCCATCTCGACGCCGAGCCCGGCCTTGACGGCGAACGCGTAGTTCAGCGCCTGGCGCCGGGCGTCCACCGCGTCGTGCGCCTCGGCGATCCGGACCGCCCACTCGCCCGCGAGCCGTCCGGACCGCAGCGCGAACGAGATGCCCTCGCGCGTCCACGGCTCCAGCATCCCGGCCGCGTCCCCGCACACCAGCACCCGCCCCCGCGAGAGCGGCGAGTCCTCGGCGCGGCAGCGGGTCAGATGCCCGGAGGAGATGCTCGGCTCGAAGCCGGCCAGGCCGAGACGGGCGACGAAGTCCTCCAGGTACCGCTTCGTGGCGGCGCCTTCACCGCGGGCCGAGATCACCCCGACCGTCAGTGTGTCCCCCTTGGGGAACACCCAGCCGTAACTGCCCGGGATCGGGCCCCAGTCGATCAGGACCCGCCCGCGCCAGTCCTCGGCCACGGTCTCGGGCACCGGGATCTCCGCCTCCAGGCCCAGGTCGACCTGGTCCAGCTTCACGCCGACGTGGGCGCCTATGCGGCTGGCGCTGCCGTCGGCGCCGACCACGGCGCGCGCCAGCACCGTCTCGCCGCCCTGGAGGACCACGGCGACCGTGCGCCGGTCCGGCACCGCCGAGCCGTGCTGCTCGACCCGCACCACGGTCGCGCCGGTGCGCAGTTCGGCGCCCGCCTTCTGCGCGTGCTCGACCAGCTGCTGGTCGAACTCGGGCCGGTTGATCAGCCCGAACAGCATCTGCTTGGAGCGGCGGGTGCGGGTGAAGCGGCCGTTGTTCGAGAACGTCACCGCGTGCACCCGGTCCTTCAGCGGGAGCTCGAAGCCCGGCGGCAGGGAGTCGCGTGAGGGGCCGATGATCCCGCCGCCGCACGTCTTGTAGCGCGGCAGCTCCGCCTTCTCCAGCAGCAGCACGCGCCGTCCCGCGACCGCCGCCGCGTAGGCGGCCGAGGCCCCCGCGGGTCCTGCGCCCACCACGACGACGTCCCACACCTGCCGCACGTCGTCCGCCGAAGAGTTCTCGCTGCTCACGATGGTCCACCGCTCCAGATCAAGCCGGCTGCCGCTGCTGTCCCCCGCATCCTACGGCGGCCGTCGCCGGGGTCCGCTGTGGGAGGATCAGCTGTGTGAGCGCACCGCCCGCCGGGCCGCGCCCACGCCGACACGATCATCTTCGAACACAGAGTGCTCGGACGTACCGCCCAGGTGCGCCCCGGCACCGCGTCGCACCCACAAGGAGCGTGCCCATGTCGTCGAACCCGGTCGCCGAGACCGTCGCCTCCCTGATGCCCAGGGCCAAGGCCGAGCTCGCCGAACTGGTGGCCTTCAAGTCGGTGGCGGACTTCGACCAGTACCCGAGGAGCGAGAGCGAGGGCGCCGCGAACTGGGTCGCGGGCGCGCTGCGCGCCGAGGGCTTCACCGACGTGGCACTGCTCGACACCCCCGACGGCACCCAGTCCGTGTACGGCTACCTGCCCGGCCCCGAGGGCGCGAAGACGGTCCTGCTGTACGCCCACTACGACGTGCAGCCGCCGCTGGACGAGGCCGCCTGGGCCACCCCGCCCTTCGAGCTGACCGAGCGCGACGGCCGCTGGTACGGACGCGGCGCCGCCGACTGCAAGGGCGGGGTCATCATGCACCTGCTCGCGCTGCGCGCCCTCGAGGCCGACGGCGGCATACCGGTCAGCGTCAAGGTGATCGCCGAGGGCTCGGAGGAGCAGGGCACCGGCGGCCTGGAGCGCTACGCCGAGGAGCACCCCGACCTCCTGAAGGCCGACACCGTCGTGATCGGCGACACCGGCAACTTCCGTGTGGGCCTGCCCACCGTCACCACCACCTTGCGCGGCATGACCCTGGTCCGCGTCCAGGTCGACGCCCTCGAAGGCAACCTGCACTCCGGCCAGTTCGGCGGCGCCGCCCCCGACGCGCTCGCGGCGCTGATCCGCGCCCTGGACTCGCTGCGCGCCGAGGACGGCTCGACGACGGTCGACGGGCTCGACGCCGACTCCGCGTGGGACGGCCTCCAGTACGACGAGGAACAGTTCCGCGAGGACGCCAAGGTGCTGGACGGGGTGGAGCTGATCGGCTCCGGCACGGTCGCCGACCGGATCTGGGCCCGTCCCGCGGTCACGGTCCTCGGCATCGACTGCCCGCCGGTCGTCGGCGCCACGCCGTCCGTGCAGGCCGGCGCCCGCGCGCTGGTCAGCCTGCGGGTGCCGCCGGGCGTCGACGCGGCCGAGGCGACCAAGCTGCTCCAGGCCCACCTGGAGGCGCACACGCCGTGGGGCGCCCGGGTGCGCACCGAGCAGATCGGCCAGGGCCAGGCCTTCCGCGCCGACACCACGAGCCCCGCCTACCAGGCGATGGCCGACGCCATGGCGGTCGCCTACCCGGGTCAGGAGATGCAGTACGCCGGGCAGGGCGGCTCCATCCCGTTGTGCAACACGCTCGCCGCCCTCTACCCGGACGCCGAGATCCTCCTCATCGGCCTGAGCGAGCCCGAGGCCCAGATCCACGCCGTGAACGAGAGCGTCTCCCCCGAGGAGCTCGAGCGGCTGTCGGTCGCCGAGGCGCTGTTCCTGCGCAACTACGCGGCGGGCTGAGCGACACCCCGCTCTGCCCACGGCCAAGGGCCCTCGACCCCGGTGGGGGCCTTCTTCAAGGTCGTGCCATGGACGTCGTAGAACTCCTTCCGCGGCTTCAGCTGCTGCGTTGCCCCGTGGGGCAGGCCTACCTCTGGTGCGACGGCGACGAGTCGATCCTCGTGGACGCCGGGGCGAGGGGCGCGGGCGAACCGATCGCCGAGGCGATCAGATCCCTCGGTCGGGACCCGGCCGACGTACGGCGGATCGTGCTCACCCACTTCCACGAGGACCACGCGGGCGGAGCGGCCGAGGTGGCCGGGCTGTGCGGCGCCGAGGTCCTGGCCCACCGCCTGGACGCGCCGGTCGTCCGCGGCGAGGTGCCGGGGCCGCCGCCGGTCCTCGAGGACCGGGAGCGCCCGATCCACGCGGCGGCCGCCGAGCACCTGCCCCAGGGCGAACCGCCGCGGCCGAAGGCGGTCACGGAACTGTCCGACGGCGATGTGCTCGTCTTCGGCGGCGGCGCCCGCGTGGTCCACGCCCCCGGTCACTCCCGCGGGAGCATCGCCGTCCATCTCCCGGCCCACGGTGTGCTGTTCACCGGCGACGCGGTCGCCGCCTCGCCGGTGGACGGAGCGGTCGTGCTCGGCGTGTTCAACCTCGACCGGGCGGGGGCCGTCGCCTCTTTCCGGCGGCTCGCCGCGCTCGACGCGGAGGTGGCCTGCTTCGGCCACGGCGATCCGGTGACCTCGGGGGCCGGACGGGCGCCGCGGGATTCCGCGGACCGGTACCGAACGCCCGGCTGACAGGACCGGCACCGAACGCCCGGCTGGGACCAGGCCAGGTACCCGCGGGGTGTCAGCCGCCGACCGGTACGCCGGCCTCCAGATACACCGCCGCGCCGCGCTTGCGGGCCCGCAGCGCCCAGCGCAGCCGTTCGTGGCGGACGGCCGGCAGCAGCCCGGCGGCCTCCTGCTCGGTGACGAACCGGCAGTCGCGCAACTCGGGCCCGGGCAGCAGCAGATCGCGGGCCGCCCCGGAGTCCAGTCGGCCGCCGTCGAAGAGCAGTCGCAGACCGCCGAAGGCGGGCGGTGCGGGCCGTTCCCAGTCGACGACGAGCAGCCGGGGCACCTCGTCCAGCCGCAGTCCGGTCTCCTCGGCGACCTCGCGCATCCCCGCGCGGGCCGGGGCCTCGCCGGGCTCGACGACGCCGCCGGGGAACTCCCAGCCGGGCTTGTAGGTGGGGTCGACGAGCAGCACCCGGTCCTGCTCGTCGAAGAGGAGCACTCCTGAGGCGACGGTCTCCGCGGTGGGTTCGGGCGTCTGCACGATGTCGCAGACGGGGACGGCGCCGCTGCCGACGGCCTCGGCGACGCGGACGGCCGTCTCGTACGGGGTGAGGGCCCCGGTGTCGACGAGGTGGGCGTCGGCGGTCAGCCAGGAGGCCAGGGCGGCGCGGTAGGACTCGATGTGGTCGTAGGCCCACTGGCGTGTCCGCGTCTCGCCGTCGGGCAGGTCGGGTGGGACCTCGCGGCCGGCTATCCGCTCCCGCAGGATCGTTTCCGCCGGGGCGAGGAGGATGTGCCGGACGCCGATCCGGCGCGCGGCGAGACCGCCGAAGATCTCGTCGCGGTACTCCTGGCGCAGCAGGGTCATGGGAACCACGAGGGTGCCGCCCAGCTCGGCGAGCATCGCCGCCGCCGTGTCGATCACCAGGCGGCGCCAGATGGGCAGGTCCTGGAAGTCGCCGACCTGGGCGAGGTGCTTGGGCGGCAGGAGGTGGTGCGTGAGCATGCCGCCGATGATCTCGGGGTCGAAGAGCGTGCTGTTCGGGATCAGGTCGATCAGTTCCCGTGCGGTGGTCGTCTTCCCCGCACCGAACGAGCCGTTGATCCAGACGACGGTCACAGGTCCCCCTCTTCTGTTGGCCCCCTGTGGCTTGCCCGCTTCACCCTGCCACGGAAACCAGGCCCAGTTGAGGGCGCGGACACGCCACGGCGCCGGGATCCCGGAAGGATGCACCGGCGCCGCGTCCTCGTCCGTGCGGCCTCAGCCGTGCTCCCCCAGGGGTCCGTCACCGAGGTCGAAGCCGTCCTGGCTGACGAGGTGGTCCACCGAGCCCACGGTGTCCTTGACGTTCAGGTCCTCCAGGGCGCCGCGGTCCGCGGCATGCGAGGGGGTGACGGCGGCCACCACGAAGCCGGTGGCGAGGGAGGCGAGGGCGAGCATGCTGCGCTTCTTCATGGCCGGTTCAACTGCGCCGGCCCGCCGGAGGTCACGCACCCGTCGGCGGCGCGTGTTCCGGGCACGATGTCTCGCTTGAACGGTTTCGAACAGATTGACCGAACCTCTTCCAACACAGTCCGACAGGTTCTACCGTAAGCGCGCATCTATGACGCGAGCATGGCGTCATTACCACCTCGTCCCCGCGAGTTCGGAGGAACGCTCCATGCGCCACCCGCACACGCGTACGATCCGCCGGAAAGTTCTCGGCACTCTCACCGCGGCACTGCTGTGCACGGCCGGACTGGCCGTACCCGCCGCCGCGTCCCCCGCCCGGTCCGGCACCACGCCCGTCGACGACGCGGCGGCACCCGCCCTGGCCGACGGGCTCGCCCTCACCCCGCCGATGGGCTTCAACAACTGGAACTCCACGCACTGCCGTGCCGACTTCGACGAGACCATGGTCAAGGGCATCGCCGACCTCTTCGTCGACAAGGGCCTGAAGGACGCCGGATACCGGTACGTCAACCTCGACGACTGCTGGGCGCTGCCCGCCCGGGACGCCGACGGCAAGCTGGTCCCCGACCCGGTCCGCTTCCCGAACGGGATCAAGGCGGTGGCCGACTACGTGCACTCCAAGGGACTCAAGCTCGGCATCTACACGAGCGCGGGCACCAAGACGTGCAACAGCGCCGGCTTCCCTGGCGCGCTCGGCCACGAGTACAGCGACGCCCGGCAGTTCGCCGACTGGGGCGTCGACTACCTCAAGTACGACAACTGCAACAACCAGGGCGTGGACGCCAAGCAGCGCTACACCACCATGCGGGACGCGCTGAAGGCCACCGGCCGGCCCATCGTCTACAGCATCTGTGAGTGGGGGCAGAACAAGCCCTGGGAGTGGGCGTCCGGCGTCGGGCACCTGTGGCGCACCACCGGTGACATCAGCGACAGCTGGGGCTCGATGCTGTCGATCCTGAAGCAGAACCTGCCGCTCGCCCCGTACGCAGGCCCCGGCCACTGGAACGACCCGGACATGCTGGAGGTCGGCAACGGCGGCATGACCGACACCGAGTACCGTACGCACTTCTCCATGTGGTCGGTCATGGCCGCGCCGCTCCTGATCGGCACGGACCTGCGCAAGGCCTCCCCGGCGACCTTCGACATCCTGGGCGACAAGGAGGTCATCGCCGTCGACCAGGACCCCCTGGGCAAGCAGGGCACCGTCGTCTCCTCCGAAGGCGGACGCTGGGTGGTCGCCAAGGAGATGAAGGACGGCAGCCGCGCGGTGGCCCTGTTCAACGAGACCGGCACCCCGCAGCGCATCGCCACCACGGCGCGGGCCGTGGGGCTGCCCGAGGCGGACGCCTACACCCTGCGCGACCTGTGGCAGCACCGGAGCTACAACACCGCCGGCGCGATCTCGGCCACGGTCCCGGCCCACGGCACGGTCCTCGTCCGGGTGTCGGTGGACCCGCGCTGGGCCGCGAACCCGCCCGCCGTGGAACTCGGTCTGCACGGCAGCCCGCTGATCCAGGCGGGCAAGCCCGCCGGCCTGACCACCACGGTCACCGACCTGGGCCGGACACCGGCCACCGGCGTCACGGTGTCGCTGAGCGGGCCGGAGGGCTGGACGGTACGGGCCCAGTCCCCGACCTCCGCCCCCGTCGTCCCGACCGGCAAGGCGCTGCGCACCGCGTGGACGGTCACGGCACCTCCCGGCACGCCCACGGGCTCGTACGACCTGACACTGAAGGCGACGCACCGCTCCCCGACCGGCGCACGAGTCGACAGCGTCCTGCCGCTCAGCGCGTCCGTGGTGGTACCGCCGCCCGCCGGCACGTCGTACCTCGGTGACCTGCCCTGGCTCTCGGCCACGAACGGCTACGGACCCGTGGAGCGCGACACCAGCAACGGCGAGAGCGCCGCCGGCGACGGCCATCCGATCACCCTCGGCGGTGTGGTGTACGCCAAGGGGCTCGGCGTCCATGCCGAGAGCGCCCTGGAGTACTACACCGGCGGGGCATGCACCAAGGTCACCGCGGACGTCGGCGTCGACGACGAGAAGGGCGCCAACGGCACCGTCGCCTTCGAGATCTGGGCGGACGGCACCAAGGCCGCCTCGACCGGCGTCCTCACCAACGCCATGCCCGCCCAGCCGATCACTGCGGACGTCACCGGCGCGCAGGTCGTCCGCCTCGTCGTCACCGACGGCGGCGACGGCATCGACTCCGACCACGCGGACTGGGCGAACGCACAGCTCAGCTGCTGAGAAGTCGGGCAGCCCGCGTCCGTTCTCCCGGCGCCGGACTCCCGACGGTCGCCGACCCGGGCCGGCGTACGACAGCCGGCGGTCGCTCACACGGCCGGGGATCGCCGACCCGGCGCGCGGCGGCCGGTCCGCGCTGTCTCGGCGTGCGGGGCCCGGCCGAGAAGGGCGGGTCCCGCACGGGACCGCCGCGGCGGTCGTCGCCGTCAGACGCCGGCCGCCGCGGTGTGCGCCCGCGAGTCCAGGGCCGCCGCGGCGGCCCCCACCAGGCCGGCGTCGGTGCCCATGCGGGCCGGGACGACGGTCAGGTGCCGGACGAAGGAGAGGGTCGCGTAGTCGGCGAGGGCCTTGCGCAGAGGGGCGAGGAGCACCTCGCCCGCCTTGCCCACTCCCCCGCCGATGACCGCGATGTCGATCTCCACGAGGGTCGCGGTCGCCGCGATGCCCGCGGCCAGGGCCCGGGCGGCACGCTCGAAGGAGGCCACGGCCACCGGGTCACCGTCACGCGCCGCGGCGGCCACCGCGGCGGCCGAGGTGTCTCCGTCCGGACCCGGGTGCCAGCCGTTCTCGAGTGCCCGGCGGGCGATGTTCGGACCGCTGGCGATGCGCTCGACACAGCCGCGAGAGCCGCACGGGCAGGGGTCGCCGTCCAGGTCGACGCTGATGTGGCCGATGTGGCCGGCGTTGCCGGTCGGCCCGGGATGCAGCCGGCCGCCCAGAACCAGGCCGCCGCCCACGCCGGTGGAGACCACCATGCACAGCGCGTTGTCGTGTCCTTGGGCCGCGCCCTTCCAGTGTTCGGCCGCCGTGAGGGCCACGCCGTCACCGATCAGCGCCACGGGCAGCCCGCCCGTGGCGGCCCGGACCCGCTCGACGAGCGGGTAGTCGCGCCACCCCGGCACGTTGACGGGGCTGACCGTGCCGGCCGAGGCGTCCACCGGGCCCGCACTGCCGATGCCGAGCGACCCGGCCCTCCCCCACAGCGGCGTCGCGGCCAGTTCCGCCAGCACGTCCTCCACGGCCCGCATCACGGTGTCGCCGTCCTCCCGCGCGGGCGTGGCGCGCTGCGCGCGCACCAGGATGGTGCCGTGGCCGTCCACCAGCGCTCCGGCAATCTTGGTACCGCCGATGTCGAGCGCCGCCACGAGGTCGGTGTGCATCTCAGTCAGATCTCCCCGTCAACCATGAAGGAACCAAGAGGTGGGCGCAGCCCGGTCTCGCCGGGTGGCGCGGGCCGGAGTATGCGGTGAACAGTCTCTCGTGCCGATGACAACGTTGTCCAGGCTCTATGCTCGACGCCACATCCTCATACGCACCGCACCCGGGGTCGAACCCCCTTCGTGGACGACAGGACAGGACGCCGCATCGTGCCAGAGACCGCCCCCCGAGCAGACCGCCCGGCCGACCGCCGACGGGACCGCCCGTCCGGGACCCGCTACGGCAACCGTCCGACGATGAAGGACGTGGCGGCCCGGGCCGGAGTCGGTCTGAAGACCGTCTCACGGGTGGTCAACGGCGAGCCCGGCGTCACCCCGGACACCGAGCGGCGCGTCCAGGAGGCCATCGAGGCCCTCGGCTTCCGCCGCAACGACAGCGCACGTGTGCTGCGCAAGGGCCGTACGGCGAGCATCGGGCTGATCCTGGAGGACCTCGCGGACCCGTTCTACGGTCCGCTGAGCCGCGCGGTCGAGGAGGTCGCCCGGGCGCACGGGGCCCTGCTGATCAACGGCTCCAGCGCGGAGGACCCGGAGCGCGAGCAGGAGCTGGCGCTCGCGCTGTGCGCGCGCCGGGTGGACGGGCTGGTGGTCATTCCGGCCGGTGACGACCACCGGTACCTGGAGCCGGAGATCAGGGCGGGCGTGGCGACGGTGTTCGTGGACCGCCCGGCGGGCCGGATCGACGCCGACGTCGTGCTGTCGGACAACTTCGGCGGTGCCCGCGACGGTGTGGCGCATCTGATCGCGCACGGCCATCGCAGGATCGGCTTCATCGGTGACATGCCCCGCATCCACACCGCCGCCGAGCGTCTGCGCGGCTACCGGGCGGCGATGGAGGACGCGAGGATACCCGTGGCGGACTCCTGGATGTCGCTGGGCGTCACCGATCCGGAGCGGGTGCGCCGGGCCGCCGAGACCATGCTGACCGGGCCGGAGCCGGTCACCGCCGTCTTCACGGGCAACAACCGGGTGACGGTCACGGTGATCCGCGTCCTGGCCGGGCTGTCCCGCCCGGTCGCCCTCGTCGGTTTCGACGACATCGAACTGGCCGACCTGCTCCAGCCGGGCGTCACCGTCGTCGCGCAGGACGCGGCGGCCCTCGGGCGCACCGCCGCCGAGCGTCTCTTCCGCCAGCTGGACGGCACCCTTCTCGCCCCCGAACGGATCGAGTTGCCGACCCGGCTGGTCATGCGGGGTTCGGGCGAGCTGCCGCCGTCGGCCTAGTGCCGCGACAGGCAACGTCTGCCCGTTGAGGAGCGGCGTCCGGTGGGTGCTCTCGGTGTGCCGGCCGGAAGCCCTCGTACCGGACGTACTCGGGCTCTTTCGGCCGGTGCGGCGAGGAGGTGTGCCGGGCGCCGCGACGGGGCGAACGTTGTCTGTCGCAGCACCAGAAGCGCGGGGCATCCCGCGAGACGGACGCCGCCCGCCCCGGACTACTGGGCCGAGGCCGTGAGGTCGCCGCGCCGCGGTGCGGCGTAGCCCTCCAGGTCGGACCGGGTCAGCCCGGTGAGGCGGGCCACCTCGGCGATGTCGAGCGCGCCGCAGTCCAGGCCGCGCAGCAGGTAGCCGCTGAGCGCCTTGGCCGTGGCGGGCTCGTCCATCACGTCGCCGCCGGTGCGGTCGGCGTAGCGGGACAGGCGGGCCGCCGCCTGCTCGAAGCCCTCGCGGTAGAAGGCGAAGACGGCCGCGTACCGGGTGGGGAGGTGTCCGGGGTGCATGTCCCAGCCCTGGTAGTACGCACGGGCCAGGGCACGGCGGGTGAGGCCGTAGTGCAGCCGCCAGGCGTCGTGCACCTTCTCGGTCGGGCCGACGGGCAGGACATTGGTGGAGCCGTCCGAGACGCGGACGCCCGTGCCGGCCGCGGCGACCTGCATGACGGCCTTGGCGTGGTCGGCGGCCGGATGGTCGCCGGCCTGGTAGGCGGCCGAGACCCCGAGGCAGGCGCTGTAGTCGAAGGTGCCGTAGTGCAGGCCCGTGGCCCGGCCCTCGGCGGCCTGGATCATACGGGCGACGGTGGCGGTGCCGTCGGCGGCGAGGATGGACTGACTGGTCTCGATCTGGATCTCGAAGCCGAGGCGGCCCGGCCGGAGACCGTGGGCCTTCTCGAAGGCCGCCAGGAGCCGCGCCATCGCGGTGACCTGCTCGGGGTAGGTCACCTTCGGCAGCGTCAGCACCAGCGCGGCGGGCAGGCCGCCGGCCTGCATCAGACCGGTGAGGAAGATGTCGAGGGTGCGGATGCCCCGGTCGCGCACCGGTGCCTCCATGCACTTCATGCGGATGCCCATGTACGGCGCCGCCGTGTCCTTCGCGTACGCCTCGGCGACCAGCCGGGCCGCGCGGGCGGCCGCCTGGTCCTCCTCGGCGTCGGGTCGGGGCCCGTAGCCGTCCTCGAAGTCGATGCGCAGGTCCTCGATCGGCTCGCGTTCCAGCTTGGCGCGGACGCGGGCGTGGACCGGCTCGGCGAGTTCGTCGCTCATCCCCAGCACCCGGGCGAAGGACGCGGCGTCGGGGGCGTGTTCGTCGAGGGCGGCCAGCGCCTGGTCGCCCCAGGAGCGGATGGTGTCGGCGGCGAAGACGTCACCGGGCACGTAGACGGTGTGGACGGGCTGACGGGTCCCCGGGTCGCCCGGGTAGCGGCGCTCCAACTCGGCGTCGACCGGGGCGAGGGAGGCGCTGATCTCCTCACTGACGGCGCCCGCCAGGCTCGTCGCCACCTGCTCCTGCTGGCCCTGCCCCATTCCCGCACCCTTCCGTTATTCCGCTCTACGGAATCAACAATCCGTAGAGCGAAGTTATCCCTGGATCTTCCGCGGGGTCAACACCTGTCCGCAGCCTGGGCCATCGGCTGCCCGAGGACAACCGGAGCACACCGAGGCCCCCGTGACCGGGCGGATCACGGGGGCCTGGGGGAGACCGGAGAGCGAGCCGTCAGCGGGACTCAGCCCTTGCGGGCCTTGATCTCCTCGGTCAGCTGCGGGACGACCTCGAACAGGTCGCCGACCACGCCGTAGTCGACCAGGTCGAAGATCGGGGCCTCGGGGTCCTTGTTGACCGCCACGATCGTCTTGGAGGTCTGCATACCGGCGCGGTGCTGGATCGCGCCGGAGATGCCGTTGGCGATGTACAGCTGCGGGGAGACACTCTTGCCGGTCTGGCCGACCTGGTTGGTGTGCGGGTACCAGCCCGCGTCGACGGCGGCACGCGAGGCACCGACGGCCGCACCGAGGGAGTCGGCCAGCGCCTCGATGATCGCGAAGTTCTCCGCGCCGTTGACGCCACGGCCGCCGGAGACCACGATCGCGGCCTCGGTCAGCTCCGGGCGGCCCGTCGACTCACGCGCGGTGCGACCCGTGACCTTGGTGCCGGTGGCCTTCTCGGAGAAGGACACCGACAGGGCCTCCACCGCACCGGCGGCCGGAGCGGCCTCCACGGCCGCACTGTTGGGCTTGACCGTGATGACCGGCGTGCCCTTGGAGACACGGGACTTGGTGGTGAAGGACGCGGCGAACACCGACTGGGTGGCCACCGGGCCCTCGGCGCCGGCCTCCAGGTCGACGGCGTCGGTGATGATTCCGGAGCCGATCCGCAGCGCCAGACGCGCGGCGATCTCCTTGCCCTCGGCGGAGGACGGGACGAGGACGGCGGCCGGGGACACCTGCTCGTGGGCCGCCTGGAGGGCGTCCACCTTCGGCACCACGAGGTACTCGCCGTACTCCGGGGCGTCGTGGGTCAGGACCTTCACCGCGCCGTGCTCGGCCAGCGTGGCGGCGGTGTCGGCGGCGCCGTTGCCCAGCGCGACGGCGACCGGCTCGCCGATGCGGCGGGCCAGGGTCAGCAGCTCCAGGGTGGGCTTGCGGACGGCACCGTCCACGTGGTCGACGTAGACGAGGACTTCAGCCATGGGACTTCTTCTCTCCTGCTTGCGAAGTATGAAGGGGCGGGAGGCGAGCGGGCCTCAGACGAACTTCTGGCTCGCGAGGAACTCGGCGAGCTGCTTGCCGCCCTCGCCCTCGTCCTTGACGATGGTGCCCGCGGTGCGCGCGGGGCGCTCGGCCGCCGACTCGACCACCGTGTAGGCGTTCTCCAGGCCGACCTCGTCCGCGTCGATGTCCAGATCGGACAGGTCCCAGGTCTCGACCGGCTTCTTCTTGGCCGCCATGA
Organism: Streptomyces sp. NPDC003393; assembly: GCF_053589015.1. Classification (NCBI taxonomy): domain Bacteria; kingdom Bacillati; phylum Actinomycetota; class Actinomycetes; order Kitasatosporales; family Streptomycetaceae; genus Streptomyces; species Streptomyces sp. NPDC003393. Next base: position 245,637 of record NZ_JBSFRB010000003.1, read on the forward strand.
TGCCCTTGAACGACGGGTAACGCGCCTCGCCGGACTGGTCGGTCACGGAGACGACCGCCGGGAGCTGCGCCTCGAGCTGCTCGGAGGCGGCGTCGCCGTCGCGGCGGCCCTTGACCGTGCCGTCCTCGACCGACACCTGGGACAGCAGGGTCACCTGCGGCACACCCAGCCGCTCGGCCAGCAGCGCGGGGACGACGCCCATGGTGCCGTCCGTCGACGCCATACCGGAGATCACCAGGTCGTAGCCGGCCTTCTCGATCGCCTTGGCCAGCACGAGAGAGGTGCCGATCGCGTCGGTGCCGTGCAGGTCCTCGTCCTCGACGTGGATCGCCTTGTCCGCACCCATCGACAGCGCCTTGCGCAGCGCGTCCTTGGCGTCCTCCGGACCCACCGTCAGCACGGTGACCTCGGCGTCGTCGGCGTCCTCGGCGATCTGCAGCGCCTGCTCGACCGCGTACTCGTCCAGCTCGGAAAGCAGACCGTCCACGTCGTCCCGGTCGACGGTCAGGTCATCGGCGAAGTGCCGGTCGCCAGTGGCGTCGGGCACGTACTTCACAGTGACAACGATCCTCAAGCTCACGCCGGCTCTCCTACTGCATCGTCATTTCAAGGCTGCCTTCTTGCAGGCAGCATAGGCGCCTGAAGCGGCCGATCCCGGTCGGGGCGACCCCGCGTCCCGGCCGGAACATTACTCGTCAGTACACCCAGTTCGTGCCCGCTAAGCAAGCGCTTTGAACTGTGACCTTCGCAACGCAGCGTAACCGGAACTCGACCGCTCCGCAGGCGGGGGGACCACGGGTTCAGTCACGCAGTCCGTTGAAACGTCCCTGGTGGTACACCAGCGGGCGCCCGGCGCCGGCCGGATCGCCGTGGACGACCTCGGCGATCACCAGGCGGTGGTCGCCCGCCGGAACACGCCCCACGACCCGGCAGACCAGCCAGGCCAGCACGTCGTCGAGGACGGGCACCCGCTCGGGACCCTCGCGCCAGGACGTGGCCGGACCGAACCGGTCGGCGCCGCTGCGGGCGAAGGTGGCGGCCAGGTCCTCCTGGTGCTCGCCGAGTATGTGGACGCCGATGTGGTCGGTACGGGAGATCGCGGGCCAGCTGGAGCCGGCGGTGCCGACGCCGAAGGAGACCAGCGGGGGCTCGGCGGAGACGGACGTCAGTGACGTGGCGGTGAAGCCGACCGGCCCCTCCTCGTCGAGCGCGGTGATCACCGCGACGCCCGCCGCGTGCCGCCGGAAGACGGAGCGGAGCAGATCGGGCGAGGCGAGCCGGGAGGCGGCGGGCGGGACGAGGTCGGACGGGGCCGTCATGGAGTTGTCCTTCTGCTGGAGGGGGGCGCGGGATCCGTGGCTGCTCACGAGTCCGGACAGCGCCCGCTCGCGGTGCGGGCGGGCGCGGCCGTCCGACGGCGTTCCCGTCCGGGGCGAAGGAGTTCACGAGGCATACGGTCAGGCTGACGATAGGTGGTGCACACAGTCAAGTACGCCCCGGATTGTGGGAGATGCCTCACCGGCCGGGGCCGGGGCCCGCGACCGCCGCTCCGAGGGCCGCGATGACGTCCGCCCGGCGGGGCTGTCCCGCGGCGCGCCGCACGATGCGGCCGCCTGCGTCGAGGACCAGCACGGTCGGGGTCCTGACGATGTCCAGGTCGCGCACGAGGTCCAGGTGGTCCTCGGCGTCGATGTCGACATGGGCGACGCCGGGGACCATGCCGGCCACCTCGCTCAGTACCCTGCGGGTCGCCCGGCAGGGGGCGCAGAAGGCGGTGGAGAACTGCACCAGCGTGGCGCGTGCTCCCAGCCGCTCGCCCAACTCGGCCGCGTCCAGCCGCCGGTCCGCGCTCCGTCCGCCCACCTGTTCTCTCCCGTTCCGCAGTCGTCGCACCGCCGTCGTCGCGCCGCCGTGAGCGGGCGGCCTCCGTTCGTTCAGCGTGCGCCGAGCCGAAAGGATTCCCCCGACGTGACGAGGATCTCGCCGCGGACGGGCACGCTGACTGGCTCCCCGGCCGTTCTTCGGGCACGATCTGCGACAGGCCGTAGACCTACGGCAGCGTAACTTGCCGGGAGCCACCGTCCCGGCAGACAGAAGGGTCCGCCCCGCCCATGGCAGAGCTCGTCTACCGTCCCGTCATCGGCCTGGCCCGCACGATGTTCAAGGTGTGGGACCTCAAGATCGACTGCCGTGGGTCGGAGAACATCCCGCGCACGGGCGGCGCGGTGCTGGTGAGCAATCACATCAGCTACCTGGACTTCATCTTCAACGGGCTGGCGGCACTCCCCCAGAAGCGCCTGGTGCGGTTCATGGCCAAGGAGTCGGTCTTCCGGCACCGGATCTCCGGCCCGCTGATGCGCGGCATGAAGCACATCCCGGTGGACCGCTCCCAGGGCGAGGCGGCCTACGCCCACGCGCTGGACTCACTGAGGTCCGGCGAGGTCATCGGCGTGTTCCCGGAGGCCACCATCTCCGAGTCCTTCACCCTCAAGAGCTTCAAGTCCGGTGCGGCCCGCCTGGCCCAGGAGGCGGGCGTCCCGCTGATCCCCATGGCCGTCTGGGGCACCCAGCGGCTGTGGACGAAGGGCCACCCGCGCAACTTCCGGCGCAGCCACACCCCCGTCACGGTCCGGGTGGGCGAGGCGGTCGAGGCCCCTCGCGACCAGTACGCGGGGGTCATCACCCGCCGGCTGCGCGAGCGCGTCCAGGAGCTGCTGGAGGCCGCCCAACGCGCGTACCCCGTACGCCCCAAGGGCCCGGAGGACACCTGGTGGATGCCCGCCCACCTCGGCGGCACGGCCCCGACCCCCGAACAGCTCCGCGCGGCAGCGGCGGCGTGATCCACGGTCGGCCGCCACGGCGCCGCAAGGACCACGGAGTCCACCGACGGCTCCTGATCGAGCGGACCGGACGCATCCGGGCGCGCACGGACCGGATCTCGTGCACCAGCATCGCGACGCACGACTGCACGCCGACGACGAGTGACCGGTACCGCCCGCGTTCCTGGTGCTGCCAGTGCTGGGACAGGCAACGCTTGCCCGTTGAGGAGCGGCGTCCGGTGCGTGCTCTCGGTGTGCCGGCCGGAAGCCCTCGTACCGGACGTACTCGGGCTTTCGGCCGGTGCGGCGAGTGGGGGTACCGCCCGCGCCCTGGAGGCAGTGGGGGAGCGTGCAGGGCGCCGCGACGGGGCGGATGTTGCCTGTCGCAGCACTAGAGCGCGGTGGGGAGCGTCTTCGACAGCGACGGCCGGTCGGGCGCGGTCCTGAGGGCGTTCAGCACGCCCGGGTGCGGCTCCGCGTACAGCTCCGGATAGTCCACCTCGCCCGCCCTCGGGTCCGGAACGTAGGCCAGCCGTTCACCGGCAAGGGAGAACCCGGCGTCGACGCCCGGTTTGTTGCCGCGCGGGTCCTGCCGGTGCCAGGCGCCGTTGAACCGTACGGCGACCAGGCCGTGCAGCACGTACCCCCCGCCGTCGTCGCTCGTCAGCCGCTGGTAGCACAGCGCCGTCGGGATGTCCTCGGCCCGCAGCAGGGCGGCCAGCGCATGGGCCTTGGCGTGGCAGATGCCGGTGCGGCGCTCCAGGACGTCGGAGGCCCGCCAGGTGACGCGCGGGTCACCGAAGTCCTGCGAGTGCGGGACGGTGTCGCGCACGAACTCGTACGCGGCCCGCGCATAGGCATACGAGTCTTCCACCCTCTCGGCGAGTCGCGCGGCCGCCTCGCGGACTACCGGGTGGTCGTGGTCGATCGCCTCGTCCGCGGCCAGATAGGCGGACAGGTCGGGGATGTTCTGGATCAGCTCCATGGCCGCAGAGCATAGGAATGCGATCACTCTGCGGTCAATGACTTTTCAAGTTGTCGCATATTTATGCAGCCCTGCCGACGGCTCACGGCGGCCCCGACCGGCCGCCCCGGCCTGACTGCGCCTGCCTCAAGCGGTCGGCGACGTACTCCGCGAGCGACTGACGGGACGGGTGTCCCCAGCCGATGCAGAACGGGTGCCCGGCCGGGTCCGCATACACCTGGTGACCCTCGGCGGCATCGAGATCGGGAGCCTGCCGAAGCAGCCGGGCGCCCAGGGCGACGGCCTCCTCGTGCGCGGCTCGCGGGTCGTCGACGTGCAGGTCGAGATGGATTTGCTGGGGGGTCGTCCCGTGCGGCCAGTCGGGCGGGACGTGGTTCGGCGCCCGTTGCACGCCGATCCGCCACTCTCCCGCGGCGTCGATGACACTGTGCCAGTCGTCGTCCTCGAAGACGTGCCCGCCGAGCATGCCGGCCCAGAACGCGCTCTCCGCATGGAGGTCGGCCGCATCGAACACGAGCACCTGACGGACCATCCGCATGGCACGCACCCTATGGGGAGCGAGGGCCGGCCGGACAGAGCGTCCCCAGCCTCGCCGGCCCTCCCCGACCGACGCCCGCCCCCGCACGGGAGCGGTCGCGGGTCAGCCCCTGATCAGCGGGCCGTCGATCAGCGGGCCATCTCCTCCTTCAGCGCCGCCACGAAGGCGTCCACGTCGTCCTCGCTGGTGTCGAAGGAGCACATCCAGCGCACGACACCCGCCGCCTCGTCCCAGAAGTAGAAGCGGAACCGCTTCTGCAGGCGCTCGCTCACGTCGTGCGGCAACCGGGCGAAGACACCGTTGGCCTGGACCGGGTGGAGGATCTCCACCCCGTGCACGGCCCGCACGCCCTCGGCCAGCCGCTGGGCCATCTCGTTGGCGTGACGCGCGTTGCGCAGCCACAGGTCCTTGGCCAGCAGAGCCTCCAACTGCACCGAGACGAAGCGCATCTTGGAGGCGAGCTGCATGCTCATCTTGCGGATGTGCCTCATCCGCCGGACGGCGTCCCGATCGAGCACGACGACCGCCTCGCCGAACATCGCGCCGTTCTTCGTCCCGCCCAGGGAGAGGATGTCGACGCCGGCCGCGTCGGTGAACGTCCGCATGGGGACGTCCAGGGACGCTGCCGCGTTGGCGATGCGGGAGCCGTCCATGTGCACCTTCATCCCGAGCGCGTGGGCGTGGTCGCAGATCGCCCGGATCTCCTCGGGTGTGTAGAGGGTGCCCAGCTCGGTGCTCTGGGTGATCGAGACGGCCTGTGGCATCGCGCGGTGCTCGTCCTCCCAGCCATAGGCCTGCCGGTCGATCAGCTCGGGCGTGAGCTTGCCGTCGGGCGTGGGCACGGTGAGCAGCTTCAGGCCGGCCATGCGCTCGGGGGCGCCGCCCTCGTCGACGTTGATGTGCGCGCTCTCGGCGCAGATCACCGCGCCCCAGCGGTCGGTGACGGCCTGGAGCGCGACGACGTTGGCACCCGTTCCGTTGAACACCGGGAACGCCTCGGCGGTGGCGCCGAAGTGGCTGCGGACGATCCGCTGGAGGTTCTCGGTGTAGTCGTCCTCCCCGTACGCGACCTGGTGCCCGCCGTTGGCCAGGGCCAGGGCGGCGAGCACCTCCGGGTGGACCCCGGCGTAGTTGTCGCTGGCGAAACCGCGGACGTCCGGGTCGTGATGGCGACGCGCGTCGGTCCTGGGAGGGTTCACGGCTTCTCGGTCAGCCACAGACGGTTTCCGTTCACTTCCGCGGCGGGCTTCTCCCAGATGCCGGTGATGGCCTCGGCCAGGTCCTTGACGTCCGTGAAGCCCGCGAACTTCGCGTTGGGGCGCTCGGCGCGCATCGCGTCGTGCACCAACGCCTTCACCACCAGGATCGCAGCCGCCGATGTCGGCCCCTCGGGGCCCCCCGCCTTGCGGAAGTAGTCGGCCGTCGCCAGCGTCCACGCCTCGGCCGCGGCCTTGGCGGCGGCGTAGGCGGCGTTGCCCGCGGTGGGCTTGGTGGCGCCGGCGGCGCTGATCAGGACGTACCGGCCGCGGTCGCTGCGCTGGAGCGCCTCGTGGAAGGCGAGGGAGGTGTGCTGCACCGTGCGGATGAGCAGCAGCTCCAGGAAGTCCCAGTCGTCGAGGCTGGTCTTGGTGAAGGTCTCGCTGCCGCGCCAGCCGCCCACGAGGTGGACCAGGCCGTCGACCCGCCCGAAGTCCTTCTCGACGTGGGTCGCCCAGTCCCGGGTGGACTTCAGGTCCAGCAGGTCGACGGTGTCCCCGGTGACGGTGGCTCCGCCGCAGGCGTAGCGGGCCGCGTCGACGGCCTGGGAGAGCCGCTCGGGGTCGTTGTCCGCCCCGACCACGGTCGCGCCCGCCTCGGCGAGCCTGAGCAGGGTCGCCCGGCCGGCCGGTCCGCCCGCGCCCGCCACCGCGATCACCGCACCGTTCAGCGGCCCGTTGCCGTTCCCCATCTTCTCCTCCTGAGCACGTTTCCCGGTGCGGTCGCTCACGCGGCGACCCGCTCGGCGCTGTCCGCGGTGATGCCCTTGGTGGAGGCGATCACGTTCTTCAGTTTCTTGGACAGAGCCTCGTAGAACATGCTCAGCGGAAACTCGTCCGGAAGCACGTCGTCGACGAGCTTGCGCGGCGGCTGGGTCAGGTCCAGGGCGTCGGGGCCCTTGGCCCACTTGGAGCCGGGGTGCGGAGCGAGGAAGGTGGAGACCAGTTCGTAGCCGGCGAACCAGTGCACCAGCTTCGGGCGGTCGATGCCGTCGCGGTACAGCTTCTCGATCTCGGCGCACAGCTGGTTGGTGACCTGCGGGGCGCGCTCCCAGTCGATGGAGAGCTTGTTGTCGGTCCAGCGCACCACGTCGTGCTTGTGCAGGTAGGCGAAGAGCAGCTGGCCGCCGAGGCCGTCGTAGTTGCGCACCCGCTCGCCGGTGACGGGGAAGCGGAACATGCGGTCGAACAGCACCGCGTACTGCACGTCACGGGCCTGCGGCACGCCGTCCTTCTCCAGCCGCACGGCCTCCTTGAAGGCGGTGAGGTCACAGCGCAGCTCCTCCAGGCCGTACATCCAGAACGGCTGGCGCTGCTTGATCATGAACGGGTCGAACGGCAGGTCGCCGTGGCTGTGGGTGCGGTCGTGGACCATGTCCCACAGCACGAAGGCCTCCTCGCAGCGCTTCTGGTCGTGGACCATGGCGGCGATGTCCTCGGGCAGGTCGAGGCCCAGGAGGTCGACGGCGGCGGCGGTCACCCGGCGGAAGCGGGCGGCCTCGCGGTCGCAGAAGATGCCGCCCCAGGAGAATCGCTCCGGCGCCTCACGGACGGCGATGGTCTCGGGGAACAGGACGGCGGAGTTGGTGTCGTAGCCGGCCGTGAAGTCCTCGAACTTGATGCCGCAGAACAGCGGGTTGTCGTAGCGGGTGCGCTCCAGCTCGGCCAGCCACTGCGGCCAGACCATGCGCAGCACGACCGCCTCCAGGTTGCGGTCGGGGTTGCCGTTCTGCGTGTACATCGGGAAGACGACCAGGTGCTGGAGCCCGTCCTCGCGGTGCGCGGCGGGCTGGAAGGCCAGCAGCGAGTCGAGGAAGTCCGGCACCTGGAAGCCGCCCTCGGCCCAGCGCCGGAGGTCCTTGGCCAGGGCCTCGTGGTAGGCGGCGTCGTGCGGCAGCAGCGGGGACAGTTCCTCCACCGCGTCGATCACGCGGCCCAGGACGGCCTCGACGTCCTCCCGGGTCGGGGCGCCCTCGGCCTCGAAGTCGATGGAGCCGTCCTTCGACTGCCATGGCCGGATCTGCTCCACGGCATCCTTGAGCACGGGCCATGACGGGTGCTCAACCACCCTGCTCACGGGAGGAACCTGCCCCTCCGCACCCACTTGCACAAGAATTTCCGTCATGACCCATCCTTCACGGGAGAAGCTCGCGTAAGAAGACCGTATACATGCGGGGTTTCTCGCAGCAAGGGCGCCCTCCGAAAAATATCCTGCCACTCCCCTTGACCGCAGCCCATTTTCCTGTCGGCCACCGCGGACGCGGCCACTTCCACTAGGCCGGTCGGGTGAGGCACCGCTCCGGAGCAGCCCTGCGTCCGCACCCGGGGCCAGGGTCGGTTTCCGGCCCCGGACGACGGTGGAACGGCCTCGATCCGCCGCGGTCAACATCCGCCGGACTCGCCCACGACGGAGTGACGGTCCAGGCGGCCCCGGGCCCGTCCGGTCCCGGCCGTCACCCCACTGCCCCGTGTACGCACGGGTTCATCGCGGGCCGGGGCCGTTAGGCTGCGGCACTGCCGCGTGGACGACGAGGTCCCTGAAGGTCCGCGTGCATGCCGAGCCGCCGTCGACGGAAGCGAGTTGAACCTTGAACTTCCTTACCATCGGTCACCGCGGAGTCATGGGTGTCGAGCCCGAGAACACCCTCCGTTCCTTCGTGGCCGCCCAGCAGGCGGGCCTCGACGCCATCGAACTCGATCTGCACCTGAGCAAGGACGGCGCACTCGTCGTCATGCACGACGCCGACGTGGAGCGCACGACCGACGGCAGCGGGCCGATCGCCGACAAGACCCTCGCCGAGCTGCGCGCGCTCGATGCGGGGAAGGGCGAGCGGATCCCGGTCTTCGAGGAGGTCCTCGACGCGGTACGGGCGCCGCTCCAGGCCGAGATCAAGGACGTGGCGGCGGCGCAGGCGCTGGCGGAGGTCATGCGCCGGCGGGACCTGGTGTCGCGGGTCGAGGTGCTGTCGTTCCACGACGAGGCGATCGCCGAGATCGCGCGCCTGGTGCCCGGCGTCCGCACCGCGCTGGTCGCCGACCACTACGGCACGGAGGTCGTCGAGCGTGCCGTCGCCGTCGGCGCCGCGACCCTCGTCCTCAACATTCGCCGGCTCACCCTGGAGATCGTCGAGCACGCGCGCGCGGCGGACCTGAGGATCATCGGCTGGGTGGTGAACACCCTGGCCCATCTGAGGTTCGTGCGTGCCCTGGAGCTGGACGGGGCCACCACGGACTTCCCGGAGATCAAACGCACCGGCCGCTTCACCGCCTGATACGCGCCGGCCACCGCACCGCGCGACGCGGGCCGGGCGCGGTGGCTACGCGAGCTCCTTGACCAGCAGCTCGAACTGGAGGTCGTCGCGCTGCGGGATGCCGAAGCGCTCGTCGCCGTACGGGAAGGGGGTCATCCGTCCCGTACGGCGGTAGCCGCGGCGCTCGTACCAGGCGATCAGGTCCTCCCGCACGGAGATCACCGTCATGTGCATCTCCGTCACGCCCCACGTCTCGCGGGCCTGCCGTTCCGCCTCCGCGATGATCAGCTTGCCCAGTCCGCCGCCCTGGAGGGTGGGGCTCACCGCGAACATGCCGAAGTAGGCGTGGCCGCCGCGGTGCTCGAGCTGGCAGCAGGCGACCACCCGACCGTCCCGCTCCACCGTCAGCAGCCTGCTGTCCGGGGCCTTGATCACGGCCCGGACGCCCTCCGGGTCCGTCCGCTGCCCCTGGAGGATGTCCGCCTCGGTCGTCCAGCCCGCCCGGCTGGACTCGCCCCGGTACGCCGACTCGATCAACGCGACCAGGGTGTCGACGTCGGCGTCGGTGGCGTCACGGAAGGTGAGTCCGGGGGCGGCGGTGTCCATGGCTGGTGCCTTTCGGTCTCGGGTGCGGCCGAAGGGTCTTCGGCGGCGCGGCAGGGCGGGAGTGATGGCAATCCTGCCACTAAGGTCCCGGTGCATGGTGCACGTACTCAGCAGCCGGACACTGCTCCGGCCCACCGACCCCGAGCGCTCCCGCACGTTCTACGGCGAGCAGCTGGGCCTGGCCGTCTACCGCGAGTTCGGCACGGGCCCGCAGCGCGGCACCGTCTACTTCCTCGGCGGCGGCTTCCTGGAGCTGTCGGGCCGCTCGGAGGCCCCGCCCTCCCCCGCCGTGCGGCTCTGGCTCCAGGTGGCGGACGTGGCCGCGGCCCACGACCAGCTGCGCGAGCGGGGCGTCGAGATCGTACGCCCGCCGGTGCGGGAGCCATGGGGACTGATCGAGATGTGGATCGCCGACCCGGACGGCACGCCGATCGTCCTCGTGGAGGTGCCGGCGGACCATCCGCTGCGCTATCGGGCTGGGATCTGAGGGCTGTGACCGGAGCGGCTCCCGCTGGCCACCGAGGGTGACCGGGGATAGCGTGCTTGTGGTGGGGGCGAGCCTTCCCGGAGGAATGCCATGGAGTTCGACAAACCGGTGCTCGGCGGCCCCAGCTGGGCGGAGCTGGCAACCAGCGATCTCGCGGCGGCGCAGCAGTTCTACGGAGAGGTCTTCGCCTGGCGGTGCGAGACGGACCCCCGTCCCGAACTGCGCGGATACGCCATCGCCCGCCTGGGGGACGCGGCGGTCGCGGGCATCGGCCCGCTGTACCGGCCCACGCAGCCGGTCGCCTGGAACATCACGTTCGCCGTCGCCGACATCGACAAGGCCACGAACCGGGTGGTGGAGGCCGGCGGAACGGTGATCCGCGGCCCCATGGACATCTTCGACGAGGGCCGCCGGACCGTGGCGCTCGACCCGTCCGGCGCGGCGTTCCAGATGTGGCAGGCCGGCAAGTTCCAGGGCGCGGGAGTGTTCAACCGGCCTGGCGCGCTGGGCTGGGTGGAGCTCGCGACGCGGGACGTGCGCCGGGCCCGGAACTTCTACACCAGCGTCTTCGGGTGGAGCGTCAACGCCTCGGAGTGGTACACGCAGTGGGGCACGCACGGCCTGGACTTCGGCGGCGTGACAGCCCTGCACGAACGCTTCCCGGCCGATGTGCCCCCGCACTGGATGCCGTACTTCGCCGTCGAGGACGTCGACGCGACGACCGAGGTCGCCGTGCGGGCCGGCAGCAAGACCCTCCAGGAGCCCACCTCCGTCGAGGGCGGGCCCCGCATCGCGGTGCTGCGGGATCCCCAGGGCGCGGCGTTCGGGATCTACGTGGCCGGGGACGAGGAGCCCCGGCCGGAGGGCATCTGAGCCGCCCCGTCGGCCCGGTCAAGCCCTGCGGCCCTCCAGGCGGTCCAGGAGCATGCGCAGCAGGCCGGCCAGCTCGTCCTGCCGCTCGCCGTCCAGTCCGGCGAGCACGGTTTGTTCGTAGGCGAGCTGTGCCGGGAGGATGCCGTCGACCAGGTCCCGCCCGGCGTCCGTGAGGTGGACGTGGGCCACGCGGCGGTCACGGGTGTCGCCGCGGCGCTCCACCAGACCGCGGGCGGTCAGCTGCTTCAGCCGCTTGGTGACGGCGGCGCCCGAGGAGAACGTCTCGCGGGCCAGTTCGCTCGGCGTGAGCTCGTGGCCGGTGCGCCGCAGCGCGCCGAGCAGGTCGAACTCGGCCCGGCTGAGCCCCGCCCGGCGCAGCGGCGCGTCCTCGGCCTGCTGGAGCAGGGCGGCGCAGCGGTTGACGCGGCCGATGATCTCCATCGGGCCGGTGTCCAGGTCGGGGTGGACGGACCGCCACTGGCGGACGACCACGGCCACGGTGTCGTCACGGTCGGCGCCCGGCACCGGCTGCGGCGCGGGCCACGACGCGGAGCGGCCCTGGCCCTCCGCGGCCGCTTCCCCGACCGCCGTCCGTCTCGCTGCCGCTTGCCCCGCGACCGCCTCTCCGGATGCCGCTTCACCCGGTTCCGGCCGTCCGTCGTGCGCCGTCATGGCCGTACGTCCTCCGTCGTCCTGCCCGTGCTCCCCGCCGGGGCGTGAAGGCCCAGGCGTCGTACCGTCGCGGCGAGCGTACGGTGTGCGGACTGCTCGGTGAGCACGACCCGCTCCTGGGGCAGGGCCCGCTGCCACCACTCGCCGGACGCGGCGTCGACGCTGCCGCGCAGCTCCACCAGCGCGACGGACAGGCTCCGGCGGCCGGCCTCCAGGGCGGCGGGCGCCGGCCGCTCCTCGGCGAGCAGGCGCGCGGCCCGCTCGCGGGCCCGGTCGACGGCGGTCAGGGCGTGCTCGACGCGGTCGCCGGTCCGGCGGTTGGTGACGGCGACGGCGGCCGCGAAGCCGACCACGGCGCCGACGACGGTGTCCACGGCCCGCTCGGTGATCAGCTCGCCCTCGGCCTGCCGTCCGGCGAACTCCGTGATGAACAGCGCCATCGGGGTCACGCGGATGGTGCCGAGCCAGTAGTTCCGGGCGATCAGTGCCTCGGCACCGAAGTTGAGGGCCGCGCAGCACAGCACGAGGCCGAGGCCGCCGGAGTGCGCGAGCGGGGCGATCGCGGCGAAGACGAGGACGCCGACGAGGTTGCCCACGACGCGCTGGACGCTCCGGCTCCAGGTGAGGGCGAGGTTGGCCTGGTAGAGCGAGGCCGCGGTGACCAGGGCCCAGTAGGGCCGGCCGATGCCGAGCGCGAGGGAGGCGTACCCCGCGAGCGCGCAGCCGAGACCGGTGCGCACGGCGACCGGCGTGAGCGGGCCGAGCCGGCGCCACCAGGGGCGGTGCCGGACGGTGTGCTCGGCGTCCACGCCGAGGAGTTCCTCCGCGGCCGCCGCCGTCTCGCCGGCATCGGGGACCGGGCCGGTGCCGCGCAGTTGCCGTGCCCAGTTCCGCAGCCGGTCCGCGTCGGTGTCGGCGGGGGCGGCGAGCGCCACCTCGGCGCGGACGAGCAGACGCTCCAGGGCGCGCCGGGGCCGGGGGCGCGAGCCGGTGGCCGACAGGGCCTGCCAGGCCGCCTGGACGGCGGTGGCGGCGGCGGCACGGGTCCGGGCCTGGCCGTCCGAAGTGCCGCGGGTGGCGGCGTACGCGGCGGCCGTGTCCAGCGCCCGGGCGGTGGCGCGGCGTTCCGGGCCGTGCGGGCGGAGCAGGCCGGGCGCCATCCCGACCAGCCAGGCCCACGCGGCCACGGCGGCGGCCAGCGCCAGATGGCCGGGGACCTGGCCGAGGGTCTGCGGGACGAACAGGGAGGCGGAACTGACGAAGGTCAGGACGACGTTGCCGGGCGGGCCGACGCGGGTGGCGTCGCACAGTGCCTTCTGAGCGGCCGCCATGACGGCGCCGACGGCGACCAGGACGACCGCGTCGGAGGTCAGCGAGGCGGCGACCAGCGAGAGACCAAGACCGCCGAGCATGCCCAGTACCACCCACCCGAGGACGCGGGCGCGCGCGGCGTAGGGGCGGTTGTGGGCGTACAGGGCGCACAGCGATCCGGCCATCGTGTACACGGCCAGGTCGAGCCTGCCGAGGGCGAGCAGCACGAGAGTGGGCGGGACGATTGAGGCGACGACGCTCAGGGCGGGTTTGAACCAGATGTCGGAGGGACGGCCCAGCCTCAGCACACCGGTGAGCGGAAGACGGCGGACGGGGCGTGTCGCGAGGGTGGGGTCGGGGCTGGGGGTGGCACTGCTCATGGCACAAGGTTAACAGGTATTTTACCAGTAAATGATTTCGCGTCGTCTCCGTTGGGCAGGGGGTGACCGCGCGCACCACCGGGCATGCTCCCCGCGTACACCTTTGCGCTCGTGTGCGCACCGCGTGCCCCGGGCATCGCAAGAGCGACCGACCGGATCGCCGCCCGGCGGCCCGGACCCGTCGAACGGGGAGGTGGCGGGTGCACGGACCGGCTTCGCCCGGCTGGCTGCTGGTCGCGCTCTGCGCGGCGACCGGCGCCTACTGTCTGCTGCGCATGCGCAGCCCCCTGGAGGAGCAGCGCCGCGCCGCGGGCGGCGAGGCGCTGATGGGCTTCGGCATGGCCGCCATGGCCGTGCCCGCGGCCGTGTTCACCCCGCCGGCCTGGGCCTGGCCCGGCTACGCGGCCGTCTTCGGCGCGGCGGCACTGCGCGCGCTGTGGTCGGCACGGACGAGTCCGCACCATCTGCACCACCTGGTGGGCACGGGTGCCATGGTCTACATGTCCGTCGTCATGGCCGTCGCGCCGGAGTCCCACCACCATGGGCACGGCGGATCCGGCGTCCCGCCGCTTACCGGCGCCCTGCTGCTGTACTTCGCCGGCTACGTCCTGCTGTCGGGCGCCCGACTGGTGCCGACGGCGGCCACGACGGCGACCGTGCGTGCGGGCGCGGGTCCGGGGACGCCGAGAGCCGGAAGCCCGCGCTGGGGCGACCGGCCGGAGTTGTCACGGGCGTGCCGGCTGTCGATGGGGATGGCGATGGTCGCCATGCTGCTGACGCTGTGAGCGACGTGCCGCTGAGCGGGCTCCTCGTGTGAGACCGCTCGGCGCGGCGGCGAGGCGGGACGCCTCGGACGCGGGCCGGGCGTGCGGCAGCCGTGGGTCCGTGGTCTGTGTCACTTCGGCGCGGGGAACCGTGTCCGGGGCGTGGGCCGCTCATAGGGTGATCGCATGATGGTGCCCGCAGTCCTGCTGCTGCTCGGCGCGCTGACCGCCGTGGCCGCTCCCCGGCTGCTCACCCGGGGCGACTGGACGGACCGGGAGCCGGTGGTCGCGCTGTGGGTGTGGCAGTGCGTGGTGGCCGGCGTCCTGCTGTGCTGTGCGCTGTCGATGGTCCTCAGCGCGGCGGCCGCCTGGCAGGCGGTGCGCGGCCATGTGTTCGCCACGGCTCCGCGTGCGGTGGTGGAGGCCTACGCCTTCGGCGCGGCCGGCGCCTGGGCGCCGACGACCGCGGTGGCGCTGGCGTGCGCGGGGGTGTGGAGCGCGGCGATGCTGGTCCGCGAGGTCGTACGGGCCCGCTCGGGCCGCAGTCGCCGGCGCGCCGAACTCCTCGTCCGTGCCCCGCTGCTGCCGGGTGAGCAGCCCGGCGCCGACCGGCTCCTGGTCCTGGAGGGCGATCGGCCGGAGGCGTGGTGGCTGCCGGGCGATCCACCGCGACTGGTCGTCACCACGGCCGCGCTGCGGAGGCTGAAGGGGCGCCGGCTGGACGCCGTCCTCGCCCATGAGCAGGGGCACGCACGGGCCCGGCACGACTGGCTGCTGCACTGTTCGGCCGCGCTGGCGGAGGGTTTTCCCCAGGTGCCGGTGTTCGCCGCGTTCCGCGACGAGATGCACCGTCTGGTCGAACTCGCCGCCGACGACATGGCCTCGCGCCGCTTCGGCCGGCTGACGACCGCGCTGGCGCTCGTCGAACTCAACGAGGACCGGGGCGTCTTCGGCCCCGTCCCCGCCGCGCATGCCCATGTTCCGCAGCGGGTGCACCGCCTGCTCACCCCGCCGCACCGGCTCACCGCGGCCCGTCGGCTGCGTCTGACGGCGCTGGCCTCGCTCGTCCCGGTGATCCCGGTCCTGGTGACGCTGGTGCCGGGGTTGCGGGCACTGGGCTGACCGGCAGGGCACGGCGACGGGCGGCCGCCCCGGCGCCCATGATGCCGACCGCCGGGGCGCCCGCCGTCGGCACGGTCGACGGTGTTTCTCCGTGTGCCTGTGGGCGAGGATCGAGTCATGCCTGCCGCTCCCGTGGAGTCCCCGCCCTGTCCGGCCGACCGGCGTACCGTCGCCGCGCGGGCCGCTGCCTCGGTCCTGTTCCTGTGCTCCGCGGTGCTGACGGCGCTGGTCGTCGTCCGATGGCGGCCGCTGATGCTGTTCGACGGCGCTGTCGCCCGTACGAGTCACGGCTGGGCGGTGGACGAGCCCGGTCTCACGCAGGCGTGCCGCGTCCTCACCGACTGGGTGTGGGACCCGGTGACGATGCGCCTGCTGTGCGCGGCGGCCGCGGTGTGGCTGCTGTGGCGTCGCTCGGCCTGGTGGACGGCGGCGTGGCTGGTGGGCGCGTGTGCGCTGACCGCCGTGCTGCAACAGGGGCTGAAGGCCGCGGTCGGCCGGCCCCGCCCCGCGTGGCCCGACCCGGTGGACTCCGCACACTACGCGGCCTTCCCGTCCGGTCACGCCATGACCGCGACGGTGGTGTGCGGCCTGCTCCTGTGGCTGCTACGGCGCGAGGGCGTCACGGGCACGCTGTGGGGCGCCGCCGTGGCGCTGGCCGTGCTCTCGGTCGTCGGGGTCGGCCTGACCCGCGTCTGGCTGGGCGTGCACTGGCCCTCGGACGTCCTCGGCGGCTGGCTGCTGGGCGCGGCGTTGGCGGCGGGTGCGGCGGCCGTCCACGACCGCTGGCCCGCGTCGTCCGGATGAGCGATGATCACCTCCATGTCTGCTGTCCTCTTCGACTTCTCCGGCACCCTCTTCCGCATCGAGTCCACCGAGTCCTGGTTGCGTGCCGTACTGGACGAAGCCGGTCCGGCTCTCGGGGAACGGGATCTGGCCGAGGCGGCACGGGCGCTGGAGGAGGCCGGTGCGCTGCCGGGCGGGGCGCCCCCCGTGCGGATCCCCGGGGAACTGGCCGGACTCTGGAAGAACCGCGACCGCAGTGCCGAGGCGCATCGGGCCGCCTACACCGGTCTGTCCCGTCAGGTACGGCTGCCCGATCCGGCGCTGCACGACGCACTGTACGACCGGCACAAGACCCCGGCCGCCTGGGCCCCGTACCCGGACGCGCCCGAGGTGCTGCGCACCCTGCACGAGCGCGGGATCGCGGTCGCCGTGGTGAGCAACATCGGCTGGGACCTGCGCCCGGTGTTCCGCGCACACGGCCTGGACGCCTACGTCGACGCATACGTCCTGTCGTACGAGCACGGCATCCAGAAACCGGACCCGAGGCTGTTCACGGTGGCGTGCGAGGCGCTCGGCACGGACCCCGGTGATGCGCTGATGGTCGGGGACGACCGCCACGCCGACGGCGGTGCTGCGGCCCTGGGGTGCGCGGTGCACTTCGTGGACCATCTGCCGGTGGAGAAGCGGCCGGACGCGCTTCGGCCGGTGCTCGACCTGGTGGCGGCGCCCGGACAGGCGGGGCCGGACCGCCGGGACTGACCTGACCGGGATGGACCGGACCGGGATGGACCGGACCGGGCCCGGATGGATCGCGGGTGAACTGCCGGGCTGAGCCGCCGCGGTTGGCCCGCGTCGGCCCTGACCCGAGGTGTCGCCGGTCACGCGGTCCGTGGCAGGCGTGCGGGTGGCCGGTGCGCGCCGGCCGGCACCGACCCGCCGTACAGGGCCGCCCGCAGCGCGGGCGCCAGGATCCGGCGTACACCGGCGGTGTCGAGGGCGGCGACGGGACCCAGCGGATTCAGATAACGGGTGAAGATCAGTCCGCCGAGCACGGCCACCGCGGCCGTGGCCCGTTCCGTCGCGTGCCGGCCGCCGAGGTGGTCGGCGATCCTGCCGAGCACCTCACGCTCCAGGAACTCGCGGAATACCCGCATGACGTCCTCGTCCCGCATCGCCACCGGCTCCAGGGCCGCGAACCCCGCACCGTCCGCGTCCGGTTCCTCCCACAGCGCCGTGACCGCGTCGACGAGCCGTTCGGCCAGGTGCGCCGGGTCGCCGTCCAAGGCCGAGACGATCGCGGTCGAGCGGCCGCAGTCGATATTCATCGCCTCGCCGAACAGGCCCTGTTTGGAACCGAAGTGGTAGCCGATCAGCGCCACGTCCACGTCGGCCGCCGCAGCGACGGCCCGCAGCGTCGTGCCCTGGTAGCCGTGGGCCAGGAAGAGGGCGCGGGCCTTCTCGGCGATCCGGGCCTTGGTGGCGGGACGGCCGCGCGGGCGGCCTCGGTTTTTATTCATCAGCGTTGAATATCCGCCCTCCCGAGCGGCACCGTCAAGGCGTTCCGCGAACCGGGGCCTCCGCGGCGGCCCCACGTCTCTCGAAAAGGAGAACCCCATGCGCATCGCCGTCTTCGGAGCCGGCGGCCCCACCGGTCGCGAACTGCTCGACCAGGCCCTCGCCGACGGGCACGAGGTCACCGCGGTCACCCGCAGACCGGAACTCGTCCCCGTCCGCGACGGTCTGGTCGTCGCCGAGGCCGACGCGCTGGACGCGCGGGCCGTCGACGCCGTGGTCGCCGGCCAGGACGCGGTCCTCTCGGCGCTCGGTGTCCCTCCGGGAAAGGGACCGGTCAGCCTCTACTCGGCCTCGGCCGCCCATATGACCGCCGCCATGGAGCGGCACGGAGTGAAACGGCTGATGGTCGTCAGCTCCAGCGTCCTGGACCCCGACTGGCGGCCCAGCGGGGCCTTCTTCTTCAACAACGTCCTCGACCCCTACGTCAACCGGGTGATCGCCCGCACCGCCCACGAGGACATGCGGCGCATGGAGGAAGTGGTCCGGGCGCACGATCTGGACTGGACGATCGTGCGCCCGTCGGGTCTCTTCGACCATCCCGGCACGACGCCCTACCTGCTCGCCGAGAACAGCGCGGACGGCGTCTTCACGGCCCGCTCCGACCTCGCCGTGAGCATGCTCGCCCAACTGGCCGACGACCGCTTCGTGCGCCGGGCGATGGGGGTGGCCACCACCCGGGTGCGGCCCAGCGTGCCGCGCATGATCTGGCGCGAGATCCGGAAGAACGCCCGTGCCGGACGACCACGAAGGTAGCCTCAGGACACCATTCGGGCACAGCTGAGCCCGTCTCGGACGATCCCCCGCGTCGCCCGAGACGGGCGGCAGCACGACCTGACCCCCGAATCAGGGGCCGGTCCGCTCGCGTTGAGTATAGTTGGCTGGCAGCCAGTCAACGCAGGAGTTTCAGCATGTCCCCGCGCAGCGCCTCGGTCAATGAAGAATTGCGGCGGCGTTCCCGGGAACGGCTCCTGCAGGCGGCGGTCGAGCTGGTCGGCGAGCGCGGGTACGACGCGACGACGCTGGGCGACATCGCCGACCGGGCGGGATCGGCCCGAGGGCTGGTGTCGTACTACTTCCCCGGCAAGCGCCAGCTCGTGCAGTCGGCCGTGCACCGGTTGATGCACCGCACGCTGGAGGAGGCGCTGGAGCGCGAGCCGCGCACGGAGGACGGCCGGGAGCGGATGGCACGGGCCATCGACGCGATCCTGGGGCTGGCCCGGGACCGGCCGGTGCTGATGCGCCACCACATGGCGGGGATCCTCCAGGCCGAGGGGTTCGTGCAGTGCCCCGAGCAGCAGCGGCTGTCCCACCTGCTGCGGGACACCGTGGCCCGGCGCGGCTCGACGGACGTCGACACCGACTACCCGATGCTGCGGGCGCTGCTGATGGGGGCGGTCTACTCGGCACTCGTCCCGGGCGCGCCGATGCCGGTGCCGATGCTGCGGGCCGAGCTGTTCAAGCGCTACGGGCTCGACTGGGACATGGGTCTCCCGCCCGACACCGAGGCGCCCACCGGCTCGTGCGGCACGGACGTCTCCCGCTTCTTCGCGACCGATCAGCACCCGGCGGACCGCGGGGAGTAGCCGACCGGGATCCGGGACCCGGCGCCGGGTCCGGCCACCGGGTAGGCTTCGGAATCGGGCGGGTCCGGCTTAGGAATCGGGGTCGGGTTCGCGCTCTGCGTGCCCTGAGCACCTGGGCAGGAGCGGACGGGCCGACCGGCGGGTCGGCGAGCGGCTCGGGAGAAGACGGGCGGGCGACACGCCGTCCGGTGGCGTGTCGCCACACTCCCCCGGCGGGCCGCTTGCTGCCATGCTGGACTCATCAGCGATCTCCTCCGACCACCGGGGTAAGGAGTTCCGCCGTGCTGCGTGTCGCCGTCGTCGGCTCGGGTCCGAGCGGGTGCTACACCGCTCAGGGTCTCGTCCAGCAGGATCCCTCGGTGCGTGTCGACGTCCTCGACCGGTTGCCGTGCCCCTACGGGCTCGTGCGCTACGGCGTGGCACCGGACCACGAGAAGATCAAGTCCTTGCAGAACAACCTGCGCACGGTCCTCGAACACGACCGGGTCCGGTTCCTGGGCGGCGTGCAGGTCGGCGGCCCGGGCGGGGTGCCGGCCGACCGGCTGCGGGAGCTGTACCACGCGGTCGTGTACTGCGTGGGCGCCGCGACCGACCGCCACCTCGGGATCCCGGGCGAGGATCTGCCGGGCAGCTGGTCGGCGACCGAGTTCGTGTCCTGGTACAGCGCCCACCCGGACGCCGTGGACGACGGGTTCGTGCGCGGGGCACGCAGCGCCGTGGTGATCGGCGTGGGCAACGTGGCCGTGGACGTCACGCGCATGCTGGCGCGCGGCGCCGCCGAACTGAACCCCACGGACGTGCCCGAGGCCGCGCTCGCCGCGCTGGCCGCGAGCCGGGTGTCCGAGATCCACATGGTGGGCCGGCGCGGCCCCGCGCAGGCCCGTTTCACCACCAAGGAACTGCGCGAGCTGGCCACCCTGCCGGACGCCGAGGTCGTCGTCGATCCGGAGGAGCTGGCCCTGGATCCGGGGTACGTGGATCCCTCGGCGCTGCCCGCCTCCCAGCGCCGCAACGTCGAGGTGCTGCGCGAGTGGGCGGCGGCACCTCCCCGGGGTGCCGCGCGCCGCATCCGGCTGCGCTTCTTCCTGCGTCCCGTGGAGTTGCTCGGCGCGGACGGCCGGGTGAGGGCCGTGCGGTTCGAGCGGACGGTTCCGGACGGCCGCGGCGGCGTGACGGGCACGGGACGGTACGAGGACGTGGCGGCGCAGCTGGTGCTGCGCTCCGTGGGCTACCGCGGAGTGCCGCTGGAGGGGCTGCCGTTCGACGCGGGCACGGGCACGGTGCCGCACCAGGACGGGCGGGTGCTGCGCGGCGGAGCGGTCGCGCCGGGCGAGTACGTGGCCGGCTGGATCAAACGGGGACCCACCGGCGTCATCGGCACCAACCGGCCGTGCGCCAAGGAGACGGTGACCTCACTGCTCGCGGACGCACCGGAACTCGTACGTGCGCAGGTGCCCGAGGACGCCGTCGAGGTGTTGCGCGCCGAGGGTGTCGAGCCGGTCGAGTGGGAGGGATGGCGGGCCATCGAGCGGGCCGAGGCGGAACTCGGCGCCTCGCTCGGGCGGAGCGTGGTCAAGCTCCCCGACTGGGAGTCGTTGCGGAAGGCGGCGCGCACCTCGGTGCCGTAGGGCCCGGGCCGGCGGCCCGCCGCCTCACCCGTCCGCATCCCGGCCGGCGGTTTCGCCCAGGCGGGCGGCCTGCCGGGTGGCGGCATCGACGAGGCTGTCGAGCAGTCCCGGGAAGAGGTCGTCCAGGTCGTCGCGGCGCAGGCCGTTCATCTTCGCCGTGCCCCGGTAGATCTGCTGGATGACACCCGCCTCGCGCAGCACCCTGAAGTGGTGCGTGCTTGTCGACTTGGAGACGGGCAGGTCGAACTGGGAACAGCTCAGTTCTTCGGCGCCGGCGGCGAGCTCCCGCACGATCTGCAGCCGCATGGGGTCGGCCAGCGCGTGCAGCACGCCCTCCAGGCGGATCTGCTCCCGCGTGGGATGCGGAAGGTCACGGCTGCCGGAGGCGGGGGCGGTGGCGATCACGGCGACTCCACTTCGTACGAGGCCCTCATCCTACGAGGATCATCGTAGTTTGACACTCACCGTACTACGAGAGTTATCGTACTAGTCGCGATCCGACCGGTGACGATCGCGACCGGTCCCCGTGACGAAATGGAGTCCGCCGTGAGTGCGCTGTTCGAGCCCTGCACGCTGCGCGAAGTGACGATCCCGAACCGGGTCTGGATGCCCCCGATGTGCCAGTACTCGGCCGAGCCCGAGGGCCCCGAGGCGGGCGTGCCGCGCGACTGGCACTTCGCCCACTACGCGGCGCGGGCGACCGGTGGCACGGGCCTGATCATCACGGAGGCCACCGCCGTGTCGCCCGAGGGCCGGATCTCACCGTACGACCTCGGCATCTGGAACGACACCCAGGTCGAGGCGTTCCGCCGGATCACCGGCTTCCTGAAGAGCCAGGGCACCGTGCCGGCGATCCAGCTGGCGCACGCCGGCCGCAAGGCATCGACGGACCGGCCGTGGAAGGGAGGGGCGCCGCTCGGACCTGAGTCGCTCGGTTGGCGGCCGGTGGCGCCGAGTGCCGTCCCCTTCGCCGACGGGCACCCGGTTCCCGAGGAGCTCGGCACCGAGCAGGTCAAGGAGGTCGTCGGGCAGTTCGCGGACGCGGCGCGGCGGGCCTTGGCCGCGGGCTTCGAGATCGCCGAGATCCACGGCGCGCACGGCTACCTGATCAACGAGTTCCTCTCCCCGCACTCCAACCATCGCACCGACGCCTACGGCGGCTCGTACGAGAGCCGGGTGCGTTTCGCGCTGGAGGTCGTCGACGCGGTGCGCGCGGTGTGGCCCGAGGACAAGCCGCTCTTCTTCCGCATCTCCGCGACCGACTGGCTGGAGGACGGCGGCTGGACCGCGGACGACACGGTGCGCTTCGCGGCCGAGCTGCGCGCGCACGGCGTCGATCTGCTCGACGTCTCCACCGGTGGCAACGCCTCCGGCGTGACCATTCCGACGGGGCCGGGGTACCAGGTGCCGTTCGCCGCCCGTGTGAAGGGCGAATCGCCGCTGGCGGTCGCCGCGGTCGGACTCATCACCGACGCGAAGCAGGCGGAGAAGATCATCGCCAACGGCGAGGCCGACGCGGTCCTCCTGGGCCGGGAACTCCTGCGCAACCCGTCCTGGGCCCGGCACGCGGCCCGCGAACTGGGCGGCCAGGTGCACGTTCCCGACCAGTACCACCGCTCCGTCTGACGACCGCCCGCGCCCCGGCCGAGGCTCGCTCCGGCCTCGACGGGCCGGCACACGCCGCCCGGACGCCCCGAGCCACACCCGGGCCACGCCGCCCCCGGCCCCGCGTCGCCCGTCAGCCCCGAACCCGCTCCCGGCCGCCCGGAGGGTGGGTCGCAACCCCGCTCCCCCAGCGCGGCGGCAGCAGGCGGGACACCGTCTCCTCCAGTCGGGGCACCGTCCGCTGGCCCGCGAGGGCGAGGGCGATGGCCGCGGCGACGCCGGCCCAGGCGACCGGTCCCAGCGGAGTGCAGCCGAAGACCCGGCTGACGCCCGGGGTCTGCACCAGGGCGACCAGGACGACGGCGGAGCCGAGGGAGGTCATCCTGACCAGCGGGCTGTCGCGGCGGTCGAGGAGGGTCTGGGCGAGCTGGGTGCCGACCACTCCGCACAGGGCCATCGTGCCCGAGCGGCGGGCGGTGCCCGGTGTGAAGCGTCCGATCAGCCAGGCGGTGACCGCGCCCACGCAGGTCGTCAGGGCGCGGTGACGGATCTGCCGGATCAGCGGCTCTCCGAGGACGCCGCCGGCCGCGTCCTCGGGCGACCCGGCGCGGGTCCGCTCGACGTCCCCCTTGGGTGTCACCGCCACCGCCATCGCCGGGAACAGGTCGGTGAACAGGTTCACCATCAGCATCTGCCGGGTGGACAGCGGCGCCCTGCCCGACATCAGGGTGCCGAGGATGCCGAAACCGACCTCGCCGGCGTTGCCGCCGATGAGGATGGCGATGGCGTCCGCGACGCTGTGCCACAGGGCGCGGCCCTCGCCGATCGCGTCGATCAGGACGGTGAGGTCGTCGTCGGTGAGCACGATGTCCGCGGCATTGCGCGCGGCGGCGGAACCGCGCGCGTTGATGCCCACGCCGATGTCGGCGGCACGGATCGCCGCCGCGTCGTTGGCGCCGTCGCCGACCATGCCGACCACCCGGCCCGCGTCCCGCAGGGCCTCGACGACCTGGAGTTTCTGCTCGGGCGCCACCCTGGCCACCACACCCGCGTCGCGCAGCATGCGGGCCCGGGCCGAGCGGTCGGCCGCGGCCAGTTCGTCGCCGGTGACCACAGGGGTGTCCGCGGGCCAGCCGAGCTCCATGGCGATCGCCCGCGCGGTCTGCGGGTGGTCACCGGTGAGCATGACCGGCCGCACGCCCTCCTCGTACAGGCCGTGGACGAGCGCCGTGGAGGTCTCGCGCGGCACGTCCGAGAACGCGAGCAGACCCACGAACTCCAGCCCCGCCAGAGGCTGTTCGAGTACGTCCGTCTCCTTCTCGCGCGCGGTGAGCCGCCGCCGGGCCACCGCGAGGACCCGCAGCCCGTCACCGGCCAGCGCGTGCGCGGCGTCGGAGGCGCGGGACGGGAGGTCCGAACAGGCGGGCAGCACGATTTCCGGGGCGCCCTTGAGCACGAGCACCCGCATGCCGTCGGCGCCCCGGCCGACGGCGGCGGCGTAACCGCGGGCGGCCTCGAAGCCGAGGCTCTCGAGCTGGGTCCACTCCGGGTCGGGGCGGGCGGCGTCCAGGACGGCCTCGTCGGTGGCGTGCACCGGCCGGCCCGAGCCGCCGTTCATCCGCGGGCAGGCCCGCGCGGCCGCGCGCAGCGTCTCCGCGGCGGCCTCGTCGCGCACCGCGTGGACCGTGCCGTCCGCGTCGCAGACGCGAACCAGGCGCAGCCGGTTCTCGGTGAGCGTGCCCGTCTTGTCGAAGCAGAGGGTGTCCATGCGGCCCAGCGCCTCCAGGGTGCGCGGGGTGCGCACGAGCACACCGCCCCGGGTGAGTCGCCTGGCCGCCGCCAGCTGGGCCACCGTGGCCACCAGCGGCAGGCCCTCGGGCACGGCCGCCACGGCGACGGCCACACCGCCGCTGACCGCTTCGTGGACGGGGGTGCCGCGCAGCAGCGCGATGCCCGTCACCGCGGCCCCGCCCGCGAGCGTCAACGGCAGGGCCTTGCGGGTGAGTTCCTGGAGCCTGGCCTGGACCCCGGCGGCCGGGGGCGTACGGGCGGCGAGGTGCACGGCGCGGGCGGCCTCCGTGTGCTCGCCGATGTCCACCACGACGGCCCGGGCCCGTCCGGCCACCACGGTCGTGCCCTCGAAGACCATGCACCGCCGGTCGGCGACGGCCGCGTGCGGGGTCGGGGCGGTCTGCTTCTGCACCGGCAGGGACTCCCCGGTCAGCGCGGACTCGTCGACCTCCAGGCCGTCCTCCCACAGCAGGCGGGCGTCGGCGGGCACCACGTCGTCGCCCTGCAGTTCGATCACGTCACCCGGACGCAGTTTGCCGGCGTCGACCGTGCGGGTGCCTCCGGCCGGCGCCTCCGCCTCCGGGGGCGCGACGCGCGCCTTGCGTTTCTGATCGGCGAGCAGCCCCGACAGCGCCCGTTCGGCGCGCAGCCGCTGCACGCCGCCGACGAGGGCGTTCAGGTCCAGGGCGCCGACGACGAGCAGGGCGTCCAGCATCGAGCCGAGGATCGCGGAGGCCGCCGAGCCGACGGCCAGCACCGGGGTGAGGGGGTCGTGCAGTTCGCCGCGTACGGCCGCGCCGAGTTCGTAGGTCCAGCGCACGGGGGCCAGTGCCGGGTGCCGGGTGACACCGTCGGCCGTCTTGCGAAGGCGGCCGGTGGTCCGCTCGAACGCGGTCGGTTCGGCGGCCGGTTGCTGCTCGAGTTGCTCGCGCGCCTCCTCCGAGTCCAGTTCGTGCCAGTGCACGCGCGGACTCGGGTGCGGGGTGCGGGCGGCCGCGACGCCCAGGGCGGCTCGCGCTCCGGACAGCAGGGCGGCGGCCGCCGCCGCGTCGACGGGTGCGTGCCGCAGGCCGGGCAGTAGGGCCCGGCGCCCGCGTCCGCCCTTGGACTCGCCGATGGCGACGAGCAGCCCGGACAGCGCGGCGCCGGACCGGGCCAGGGTCTGCGCCCGGCCGCCGACCGCGCGGGCGGCCCCGACCGCGGTCAGCACCCGCCACACGTCGGGCAGGCCGTGCACGGCCAGGATGTCCGCGCTCCACACGACGGCGCTGTCGCGGTCGGCGAGGGCGACGGCGATGTCGCTGCCGCGCAGCCCGGCCAGGAGACCCTGTTCGTCGTGCGACCGCATCCGGGCGACGGTGAGCACCACGCCCTCGTCCTCCCCGCCGCGCAGCCCATACACCACGTCGTCCAGGGGGCGCCGGAGGTCCACGACCTCGTCGGCGAGGCCGGTGAGGTCCTCCAGTGCCGGATCGTCGACGAGGACGACCCTGAGCCGGGCCCGGCGGGCCGCGTCGAGCACGGCCTCCGCCCAGGGATCGGCGTCCCCGGTCTCGGTGCGCAGTGCGCTCGGGTGCAGCACGACGGTGCCGGTCATGCCCAGTTGCCGCAGCCGTTCCGGGTCGCGTACCAGCACGCCCGTGCGGGCCAGCGACGCGCTCAGCACGGAGTGGAACACGGCGGGGCCGTAGCGCGCGGCCTTCGGCGAGCCGGCCAGCACCGCCTCGGCCGCCTCGGCTGCGTCGTGCTTGACCAGCAGGGTGACCGCCGCCCCCACCAGACTGCCCGCGGAGGCGTGTTCGGCGTACTCCTGGGCCGGCGTCAGGCGCAGCGGCGGGCGGGGGAGAGCGCCGGCGGCGACGCTGACCCGGT
Source organism: Streptomyces sp. NPDC003393 (assembly GCF_053589015.1). Classification (NCBI taxonomy): domain Bacteria; kingdom Bacillati; phylum Actinomycetota; class Actinomycetes; order Kitasatosporales; family Streptomycetaceae; genus Streptomyces; species Streptomyces sp. NPDC003393. The sequence continues at coordinate 271,538 of NZ_JBSFRB010000003.1, forward strand.
CCGGGGCGCACAGGCGGTCGTGGACCGTGTCGAACGCGGCCGAGCGGGCCACCGTGTCGGCCAGTTGGCAGGCGCGCAGCACGCCGTCCAGGACGAGCGAGGTGGGGGTCTGCCCGGCGCCGTGGACGGCCGCGTTGGCACAGGCCAGGAGCAGGTCCATCCGCTGGTGGCCGAGCCTGGCGCGCAGCCGGGCGCGAAAACGCGGGTTCTCGCGCAGCAGCGTCAGTGCGGCGGTGGCCATGCGCGGTGACGGCGGAAGCCGCAGGGCGAAGGCGGTCAGTCCCACGGCGATGCCCACGACGTCGGCGGCGAGCGTGGCCGCGGCGAACCGCACCCCTGCCGGGTCGGCCGGATGGGTCGTCTCCTCGGGGTCGCCGCCCGCGAGCGTGAGGTCGTGCCGAGCGGCCAGTTCGGCCGCGCGATCCATCACCCGGTCGGCGGCCTCCTCCTGGGTGGCGGTGACGACCAGGCGTCCGAGCCCTTGGTCCCAGTAGGCGAACAACACGTCGGGGTGCTCGGCCAGGGCGGCCGCGACGCGGCGCGCGAGGTGCTCGGTACCACCGGCGCGCCGGACCCGCTCCGGCTCCGCTGCGCGCAGCGCGATGTGCGCACGCCTGCCGGAGCGCCAGTGGATCCCGGCGCCGGGCAGCGCGTTGCGCGCGACCCGTGCCACCCGCGCCGCGGTGTCCATGCCGTGCACACCGGCGCGTGCCGTGCCGGCCACCGCCCCGGCGGCCACCCCGAACGCCGGGGCCGCGGCTCGCGACAGCAGCCGGGGCGTCTCGCGCAGCCGCTGGGCGGCGGCCGCGGGGGCCGTCAGCAGACCTAGCACCATGACGTTCCTCAGCGGGTGGTGCGGGCGCGCCGCGCCGTCGGGCCGAGCGTCCCGGCGGCGGACCTGCCGGCCGCCGCCTTCGCCGCCGCGGCCTTGGCGGCGACGGTCTTGCCTGCGGCGGTCTTGCGGGTGGCGGCCTTGCCAGCGGTCTTGGGCGTGGCGGATGTGGGGGTGGCGGCCTTGCCGGCGGCCGCCTTCGCCGTGGCGGCCTTGCGCGTGGACGCCTTGCTCGTGGCGGTCCCGCCCGTCGGCGCCTTCGCGGTGGCGGCCCTGGCGGTCGTCGGCCTGCCCGTCGCCGACTTGGCCGTTGCCGACTTGCCCGTCGCGGACTTCGCCGCCGACTTCGCCGCGGAGGTCCGTCCGGCGGACGGTGTGGACCGGGTCCGGGTGCCGGCGGACCCGAGGGCCGCGGTGCCAAGCTCGTCGGCGCCTTCGCGGGGGGCGGTGGCGCGTTTGCGCGCGGCCTGCCGGGCGGCGGCCGTGGTGCCGATCGGTCGCGCGACGTTGCGGGCGGCCGGCTCGCTGACCGGCGTGGCCTCTCCGGTCTCCGGGCCGCCGTCCGGTGCGGTGACCTGGACCCGCGACGGCTGTCCGGCTCCCTCGGGGTGATCGGGCCTCGGCTGCGTCAGCCAAGCCACCGCCGCGCCCGTGAGGGCGACCGGCCACTCCACCACCCCGGCGACGCCGAGCACCCCGGCCCCCGTGTAGACCGCGATACGCCGGCCCCTCGGCGACACGGCGCCGACCTTCTCGAGCGTTCCCTGGGCCGCCCTGCCCACAAGTCCTGCGCCGGGTACCCGCCGCAGCACCGAGGCAGCGCCGTGCAGGGGCGCCGTAAGGATCGACGACGACTTCTGCTCAGCCATGACTCTCCTCGCCTGGGGGTGAGATCCCTTTCCGTGGCCGGGTGCCCTCGGCAGTGCTGGTCATCCCGCCATTTCTCAGGGAACGCCAGGGGCTGCGCCCGCGCCACCCGGCCCCCTGCCTCCGAGCCCGGCGTCCACCGCGGCGGAGGCACCCGGGGACGCCGCGGTGGTGACGGCGGTCCGGGTGGTGGAGCCACGGCTCGGCACCGGCGTACGCGGTTTGCCGGATTCCACGGGCTCACCAGGTCTTGCGGCCCCACAGCGGGTCGAAGCGGGCCCACTCGGTCTCCCACCGGTCCAGGCGGCGGCGTTCCAGGCGGCCGCGCAGGACGCGGCTGCCGGCCAGGGGGACGGCGGCGGCGCTCAGGCCTGCCAGCCCGCCGATCAACACGGCGCGTGTGTGGGCCTGGGTGGCCGTGGCGGGCCTGGTGACCAGCCGGCCGTCGGGGTCGGTCCACACGGTGACGCGGGTGCCGGGCGCGCTGCCGGACGGCACCCGTGCCTGGCCGGTGTGTGCGGAACCGTCGGACGCGCTCCAGCGCACCTTCGCCCACATCCTGAGCGTGTCGGTCTCCTGTGCGACCCCGCGGCCGCTTCCGCCGCCCGCCGGCTCCGTGTCCCCGGACCGCGCGCGTGGCGCCTGCTCGGTCACCAGCGCCGCCGTGGGCCGCCACTCGAGGCGTTCACGGGCCATGACGCCCTCCACCCCGCCGGCGGCTGCCCACCCGGTGAGCACCCCGGCGATCACAGTGAGCAGCCACGCCCCGAGCACGACCCAGGCCTCGACCGTGTCGGAACGGCGTTTGAGCGGATTGCGGCGCCATCGCCACAGCCACACCTCGGGACCCCGGAACGCCATCGACGGCATCCTCCTCACCAGCGCACGGATCACACGGACCTGCCCCACCGTCCTTCCTTACGGCAGCCGGCTCCTCGACGCTCACCCCGGGTTCCCCGTCCCCGGCCTTCCCAAGAGTGCGGCGGTGGCGCGGAACCGCCGCTCCCCCGCCGCCCGGCTCGCGGGCACGCCGGCCATGCCGGTCCGACCTGCGGCGACGTCCTCACGAGGGTGACTGTCAGTGGTGGGGTGCACACTGACCGGTGTCCGCGACAAGCATGTCCGGACGAAGACCTCTCGGAGGTGATCGGCATGACCGAGGTACTGCTCGCCGTGGGTACCCGAAAAGGCTTGTTCCTCGGACGACGGCGGGACGGCGCCTGGGAGTTCGACGACAGCCCCTACTTCAACGCGCAGGCCGTGTACTCGGTGGCCATCGACACCCGCGGCACCGTTCCGCGGCTGCTGGCCGGCGGCGACAGCGCGCACTGGGGTCCGTCCGTGTTCCACTCCGACGACCTGGGCCGTACGTGGACGGAGCCGGCCCGGCCGGCCGTGAAGTTCCCCCAGGAGACGGGCGCTTCGCTGGAACGGGTGTGGCAGCTGCACCCGGCGGCCGCCGAGCCGGACGTGGTGTACGCGGGCACGGAGCCGGCCGCGCTCTACCGCTCCGAGGACCGCGGCGAGAGCTTCGAACTGGTCCGCCCGTTGTGGGAGCACCCGACGCGGTCCAAGTGGGTGCCGGGCGGCGGCGGTGAGGGCCTGCACACCGTGCTGACGGACCGGCGCGATCCGAGGGCCATCACGGTCGCCGTGTCCACCGCCGGGGTGTTCCGTACGGCCGACGGCGGCGCGAGCTGGGCGCCCTCCAACTCCGGGGTGGCCGCGGTGTTCCTGCCCGATCCGGACCCGGAGTTCGGCCAGTGCGTCCACAAGGTGGCGCGGGACTCGGCCAACCCCGACCGGCTCTACCTCCAGAACCACTGGGGTGTCTACCGCAGCGACGACGGGGGTGCGCACTGGTCGGACATCGGTGCGGGCCTGCCGTCGACGTTCGGCTTCGCGGCGGCCACGCATCCGCACCGCGGCGACACGGCGTACGTCTTCCCGATCAACGCGGACGCGGACCGGGTGCCCGCCGACCGCCGGTGCCGCGTGTTCCGCACGGCCGACGCGGGCAAGAGCTGGGAGCCGCTCACGGCGGGCCTGCCGCAGGGGGACCACTACGGCACGGTGCTGCGCGACGCGCTGTGCACCGACGACGCCGACCCGGCCGGCGTCTACTTCGGCAACCGCAACGGCGAGGTGTACGCCTCGGCGGACGACGGCGACAGCTGGCAGCAACTGGCCGCGCATCTGCCGGACGTGCTCTGCGTACGAGCGGCGGTGATCGGCTGAGCACGGCGCCACCCGCCGGTCCGGGCGCGGCGCCCGGCCGTCCCCCCGTGACGGCCGGGTCCGGGTTTCGGCCACAGCTTGATCAACGGCCGGTGCCCGGCAGTAGGGTGACGCCCGTGGCACCACGACCGTTGCATGAAATCGTCGAAGCAGGCTGGGCGAAAGCCCTGGAACCCGTTGCCGGGCGGATCGCCGGGATGGGCGACTTCCTGCGCGCGGAGATCGCCGCTGGACGCACCTACCTCCCGGCCGGCGCGAACGTTCTGCGCGCCTTCCAGCAACCCTTCGACGACGTACGGGTCCTGATCGTAGGTCAGGACCCGTACCCGACCCCGGGGCACGCCGTCGGCCTCTCCTTCTCGGTGGCACCCGAGGTGCGTCCGCTGCCCGGCAGCCTCGTCAACATCTACCGGGAGCTGAACAGCGACCTGGGGCTGCCCCAGCCGTCGAACGGCGACCTGACGCCCTGGACCCGCCAGGGCGTGCTGCTGCTCAACAGGGCGCTCACCACTGCCCCGCGCAAGCCGGGCGCCCACCGCGGCAAGGGCTGGGAGGAGGTCACCGAGCAGGCGATACGGGCGCTGGCGGCACGCGGCAAGCCGCTGGTTTCGATCCTGTGGGGCCGTGACGCCCGCAATCTCCGTCCGCTGCTCGGCGATCTGCCCTCGGTGGAGTCGGCCCATCCCTCACCCATGTCGGCCGACCGCGGTTTCTTCGGCTCGCGCCCGTTCAGCCGGGCCAACGACCTGCTGGTCCGGCAGGGGGCGCAGCCCGTGGACTGGCGCCTGCCGTGACGGCCCGGACGGCGGCCGTCACGGCTGCCGTCCGGGCCGTCACGGACTCGGGCGGTTGGGGAACGCGGGTGGCCGTCGGTGCGCCCGTGGCCGAGCCGCTCGTTCAGTGAGCTTCGAAGGAACCGGTGCACCGGTGGCCGGCCGACGGATCCCGGACACCCGGTGGAGCAACTCGCGTCGACGGACAGGGACGTCGTCCGACGACGGCGCGGCAACACGGCCGAGTCGGCCGCCGCCGGTGCCGAGGAACTGCTCTATGCGCCAACTGCCAACCAGCACACCGGGATTGATCCGCTCTCGTCCGCAGTGTCCGCATGCATCCATCGTAAGTCGGACAAGTGACCCCATGTCCCGGTCGAGTTGCCGTATCCGCCCCCTTGCGCACATCCACCGGTTCGCATCACCGCGTGACTCATCCGACAAAAGCGGACGGATACCGCTCACCTGCACCCTCCCCGAACAGCAGGACCCGGAAAGCCAGTAACATGCGGCGCCATGAGCTCCCCCACTGGGCCCGCGTCCGGCCTGCCAGTACGAATGCCGCGCCCCCGCCAGCCCGGCCGGCACCGCCGACCCGAACCGTTGGCGGCTCCCGAGGGCGCGCCCGCGCTCGTCCTCGCGGTGCCGGGCAAGCCAGGCGCCGCCACGCGCAGCCTTGCCGAGGAGGTCGTGAGCATCGCCCGCTCCGAGCTGCCCGGCCTCGACGCCCTGATCGGGTACGTCGACGGGGACGACGAGGAGTTCCCGACCCTGCGGTCCGTGCTCGCGCACGCGGCCGACCAGCGGACCGCCCGCTACGAGCAGGCGCTCGCCGCCGGCGTCGAGGCCAAGGAGCCCGACGGCCCGGTCGGGGTCGTGGTGCCGCTGCTGGCCGGCCCGGACAGCGCGCTGCTGCGCCAGATCCGGCAGGCCGTGATGGACAGCCGGGTCGCCGCCGAGCTGACCGATGTGCTCGGCCCGCACCCGCTGCTCGCCGAGGCGCTGCACGTGCGCCTGTCGGAGGCCGGCCTGGCCCGCGCCGACCGCGCCCGCCTGTTCACCGTGGCGACCGCCGCCGACGGCATCATCCTCGCGTCGGTCGGCGGCGAGGAGGCCGTCCAGGCCGCCGGGATCACCGGCATGCTGCTGGCCGCCCGCCTCGCGGTGCCGGTGATGGCGGCCGCCCTCGACCAGGAGGGCTCGATCACGGCCGTCGCCGAACAGCTGCGTTCCGCCGGGTCCCAGCAGCTGGCCCTGGCGCCGTACCTGATCGGCCCGGAGATCGACGCGGAGCTGCTCGAGGCGGCCGCCAAGGAGGTCGACTGCCCGGCCGCCGAGGCGCTCGGTCCCTACCCGGCCATCGGCAAGCTCGCCCTGGCCAAGTACACGACCGCGCTGGGCATCGCCCCGCCGCAGTCACAGGGCGCGCCGGTCCGCTGACCCGCACGTCGCGGGCATCCGACGGCATTACGAACCATCACATGATCCGAACGGCCCGCACACGGCCGCGCGACCCGTACGACCCGTACGACCACGTCGAAGGGCCCGCTCCGGACAGCCGGGGCGGGCCCTTCGACATGGTGTGGGCGGCAGTACGGGACCGGGCCGGGGGCCTCAGCCGAAGACCACGCAGGAAGCCGCGGCCACCGGCACCGCACCGGTGCGCTCCGGGACCCCCGTGTCCGGGTCCACCGCGAACCAGGTCACATCGCCGGAGCGCTCGTTGGCGACGTAGAGGAAACCGGCGTACAGGGCGAGCGCCCGGGGCCAGTGACCGCCGCACGGCACCGTCGCCACCAGCTCCAGCCGCTCCCCGTCCGCCTCGACGGCGAACACGGACAGCACGTCCTCGCCGCGGGTGGCGGTCCACACGAACCGGCCGCCGGGGGCGGCCACGACACCCGACGGGTAGGCGTCACCGGCCGGGGCGTGCGACATGACCGGCGTCTCGGCCAGCGGCTTGAGGGAGCCGCTCGCGGCGTCCCAGCGGCAGGCGGTGACAGTGGGAGTGAGTTCGTTGACGACGTACGCGTGGCGGCCGTCCGGGTGGAAGGCCAGATGGCGGGGTCCGGAGCCGGGCCGCAGCGCGATCTCGCGGTGCACGGTGAGCTTGCCGTCCGCCAGCGCGTACACCCGCGCCGAGTCCGTGCCGAGGTCGACGCCGACGGCCCAGCGTCCGCTCGGGTCGGGCTGCACCTGGTGGGCGTGCGGACCGCGCTGCCGGCGTTCGTGCGGGCCGGACCCGGTGTGCCGCAGGACGTCGGAGGGCGCGTGGGCGAGCCGGCCGTCGGCGCGGACGGGGACGGCGCTGACGCTGCCGGAGCCGTAGTTGGCGGTGAGGACGTGTCCGTCGAACACACTCAGGTGGGTCGGTCCGCTCCCGCCGACCCGCACCGGGGCCCCGGTGAGTTCGACGGTCTCCTCTTTGACCCGGTACGCGGCCACCGCGCCCTCGGCGGTCTCGCTGACCGCGTACAGCGTGCGGCCGTCGGGCGACAGGGCCAGGTACGACGGGTCCAGCACGCCGTCCACGTTGCTCAGCAAGGTCAGCGCGCCGCCGCTGGGGGCCACGGCCGCGGTGACCACTCCGGGTCCTCCCGCCGCCGTGAACGACCCGATGAACGCCCGCCGCCGCCCGCCGCGCTCGCCTGCCACCGTTGTCCCCTCTCGCTCGCCCGCTCGACCCGTCTCGGGCTGACGTTAGCAGTCGATCAACTGCGGTCTAGACCAAGCACGGAGACTCTCCGGGTGTCCGACGTCAGGACAGAGTGGTCGGGGGGGTGAGTGGGGTGCGGGCCGGGAGAGCCTTCTGAGCCTCGGGTGGGCCGGCTCTCGGGCTACCCGTGGCAGGGCGCCGCGGTGTTCAGGCCCCGACCAAGAGGGACCCCGAGGGCGCGCGCAGAGGGGCGGCCAGGTCGGTCAGGGCCCGTTCCAAACCGTGGAGGTGGGCGAGGGCACCCGCCTCCACGCTCGGGCGCGCGGTGTCCGCGGCGGGCGTGGCGGTGATGCGTCCGGTGTCGCCGGTGAGCGCCTCCACGGCCGCCTCCACTCGCCGGCAGGCGGTGGCCAGGCGCGCGTCGTGCGAGGCCTCCGGATCGGCGGCCACGGCGACCAGACCGCGGATCTCACGGGCGCAGTCGTCGAGCAGCGCGAGCACCTGGCGGGCGCGACGCTTGCGGCCGAGCATCGGGTTGAGCGGGTGGACCAGGGGCGCCACGGAGAGCCGTACCCGGCCGAGCAGCTGTTCCAGTTCGGCCACGCGGGGCGCGGGGTCGGCGTCCGCGACGCCCGCGAGTCGCGCGGCGGCCTCGGCGGTGCACGCGTGGACGCAGCGCAGAGCGCGCTGGATCCAGGCGTCGGTGACGGAGTGGGTGGTGACCGGCAGCACGAACAGCACGGCCAGCCCGGCGCCGAGTGCGCCGACGGCGGTCTCCGCGAGCCGCAGCGCGACCAGGCCGGGGGTGAGGACGCCGAGGAGGCCGTAGAGCGACTCGGCGAGCAGTGTGACCCAGAGCATCATCCAGGTGTAGGACACGGCGGCCGTGTAGAAGGTGCCGAAGACGCTGACGGCGACGAGGGCGACGGTGGGCAGGACGGCGCCGTGCAGCGGGACGACGAGGAGGGCGCCGAGGCCCAGGCCGAGCACCGTGCCGAGGACGCGCCGGAAGCCGCGCACCAGGGTCTCGCCGCGCGAGACGGTGTTCACGAAGACCCACCAGGTGGCGCCCACGGCCCAGTACCAGCGCTGTCCGGAGACCATCTGCCCCACGACGAGCGCGAAGGCGGCGCCGGAGGCGGCCTGGACGGCCTGCCGGGTGGTCACCCGGACCAGTGCGCTGCCGGCCGGCGGCGCGGGCGTGACGGCCGGGGGCAGTCGGCGTTCGTAGCACCACAGCCCGAAGCGGACCGCCGCCGCGCTGAGCACGGACAGGACGACGGCGGCGGACAGCTCGGGCAGCTGCCCGCTGGCCGCGTGCAGGAACTGCGCCACGAAGAAGGTCATGAACGCGAACACGCCCAGGCTGTGGCCCCGCGGCCCCCAGCGACGCGCGTACACGCCCGCGCCGACCAGGGCGATGAAGGCGAGGTCCCGGACCACTGGGTGGTCGTGCAGTTCGGCCGCGGCGGCAAGAACGGGGATGCCGACGACCGGCAGCAGCGCGGTGGTGACCGCCTGGCCCCGGACCGTGGGATCGGTGACGGTGAACAGTGCCAGCAGCGCGGCGAGCCCTCCGGTGACGGCACCCGCGAGGGAGTGCCCGGCCGATCCGCAGACGACGACCGCCAGGCCGATGCCGAGGACGGCACGGGCCGCGAACCGCAGCCGCGCCCGTCCCGGGTCCGGAGCCGCGAACACCCTCTTCAACACTGCTTACCGCCCCCTTGGCAGACCTGGAAACACCGGCATGGGACGCCGGTGCGGACCACCGGCATGAAAAAGGCGCCGCGGAGGTCCGCAGCGCCATCGACGTGTCCATAACACCATCCGCACGCCCATGGCTCAAGCGAGGGCCGAGCCACTGGACCATTGGCCCAGCCGCACGCTGAGATCCGATACCGCTGAAGGGCCAATGGACCACGACGCCCGGCCGGGGTGGGTCGCACCGCACTGAGCCATTGGTACAGTCGGCGTCGATCGACGAACGCAGGAGGGCACGGGCGACGCCATGGCCGTGGACGAACTCGACACCCGTATCCTGCGGCTGCTCCTCGAACAACCGCGCACCAGTGTGCGCGAGTACGCCCGCGTCCTCGGTGTCGCACGCGGCACGCTCCAGGCCCGCCTGGACCGCCTCGAACGCGACGGCGTGATCACGGGCACGGGGCCCGTCCTCTCCCCCACCGCACTCGGCCATCCGGTGCTCGCCTTCGTGCACATCGAGGTCACCCAGGGGCATCTGGACGACGTCGGTGAGGCGCTGGCCGCGGTGCCGGAGATCGTCGAGGCGTTCTCGATCACCGGCGGTGGCGATCTGCTCACCCGGGTCGTCGCGCGGGACAACGCCCACCTGGAGGACGTGATCCAGAAGCTGATCAGCCTGCCGGGCGTGGTCCGCACCCGCACCGAGGTGGCCCTGCGCGAGCGCGTCCCCCACCGGTTGCTGCCGCTGGTGGAGTCGATCGGCCGTGCGGCGAAGAGGTGACCCCGTCGGGACCCGGCCGGGGCGCCGCTGCGCGCCCGACGGCACCCAGGTCCAGGCCGGCAGTTGATGTCGGCCTTTGGTCCCGGTGCGGCCGCACCTACCTAGGGGCGGCGCGGCCTGCCGCGCTTGCCGCCCTTGGTGTCCTTGCTGGTCCTGGTGTTCTTCGCGCCCTTCGCGCCCCTGCCGCCGCGTGATCCCTGGGAGCCGCCCGAGCCGGCTCTCGGAGTGGCCGCCTTGCCGGCCCGTCCCGTCGGCTTGCCCGCCACGGGCTTGCGGCGGCCGTCCGCGGCCCCGGTCCGGTCGTCCTGGGACCCGCCGGCGGCCCGGACGGTGCCGCGCCCCCGGGTGCTGTTGACCGTCCGGCCCCGGACGATCCCGATGAAGTCGTCGACCAGGTCGGTGGTCCTCGCCTCCGGCCACGCCAGCGCGACGCTGGACTGCGGGGCGTCGACGAGCGGACGGTAGGTGAGGTCCCGGCGGTGGTGGAGGCGGGCCAGCGACTGGGGGACGACGAGCAGACCCACGCCCGCGGCCACCAGCTCGACGGCGTCCTCGGTGGTGGCGGGGCGCTCGAAGGCGGGCTCCCCCGGTGGCCTCTCCCAGCCCAGGACGTCGTCCAGGGGGTGCAGGACGACCTCGTCGGAGAGGTCCACGACCGACACCTCGTCCGCGGCCGTCACCAGGTGGCCCTTGGGGACGACGACCACCGTCGTCTCCGTGTAGAGGGGGATGGCGCTGAAGAAGGTCCGGTCCACGGGCAGCCGTACGAGTCCCGCGTCCGCCGTACCGTCGCGCAGCACTACGGGCGCGTCGGCGGCCGGGACCTGGACGAGTTCGAGGGGGACGTCGGGCAACCGCTCGCTCCAGATCCGCGCCCACTTGGCGGGCGTCGCCCCGGGAACGTACGCGAGCCGGAACGAGGGGGATGCTTCCGAGCCTGTCACCCCGCCAAGGTTACCCGGCGTGGTCGGACCACCCGCGACCGGTCGATAGGCTGGGCACCATGAAGTCGCACCGCACCACCCAGACCATGAAGCCCGCCACCGCGGCGAAGAAGCTGGGTGTGTACCTGCCCGCCACGCCCGCCGATTTCCAGGAGGGCGTCGTCTCGCGGGCAGAGCTCGAGGAGCTCCAGGCCGAGCCGCCCGAGTGGCTGCGCGAGTTGCGACGCAACGGCCCCCACCCTCGCCCGGTGGTCGCGGCCCGGCTGGGCGTCTCCATCGCGGGCCTCGCGCGCGGAGGAATCACCGAGGCCCTCACCACGGAGCAGATCGACGCCCTGAAGCAGGACCGGCCGCAGTGGCTGGAGAAGGAGCGGGCCACTCAGGCCGAGGTCCGCAAGGAGGCGGCCCGCCTGAAGGAACGGAACGCCGAACGCGCGGCCCGGCACGCCGAACAGAACGGCACTTCGCGCGCCTGACACCGGGGACCACCGGCTGAACGCGGTCATCTGCCCCTGTCCGCGCACGGTGTGCGCCGAGCGCGCTGTACGCCGATGCGGCGGCGCTGCCGACCGACGTCGATGAGTGGCTGGAGGGCTGTACCGCAAGGTCGGCACCGACACCGCCGGGCCGGCCGCCGCCCTGGAGACGTTTCCCGGCCCCGTACGTGACCCGCCACTGGCGGGGCCCGGCGTCCTCGGCGGCCGGCGTCCGGGTGCCCGGTCCGCCGGCCCCGTCCGCGTGCAGGTGGTCGGCCGGCGTTCAGGCCGCGCGGGTGCCGTCGTCGCGGTGCTCGGTCTCTTTCCCTTCCTCCCGGTGGATCGGTGTCTGCGAGCCGGTCAGCGGGACGCCGGTGCCGCCGCGCCGGATGGCCACGATCTCCGCCACGATCGACAGGGCGGTCTCCTCGGGTGTCCGGGCGCCGAGGTCGAGGCCGATCGGGGATCTGAGCCGGTTCAGTTCCGGCTCGCCCAGGCCTGCTTCGCGCAGGCGCCGCTCACGGTCGGCGTGGGTGCGGCGTGAGCCCATCGCGCCGACGAACGCCACCGGCATCCGCAGGGCCTGGGTCAGCAGGGGTATGTCGAACTTGGCGTCGTGGGTGAGCACGCACAGCACCGTGCGCGCGTCGGTCGTGGTGCCCCGCAGATAGCGGTGGGGCCAGTCGACGACGATGTCGTCGGCCTCGGGGAAGCGGGCCCGCGTGGCGAAGACGGGGCGGGCGTCGCACACCGTCACCCGGTAGCCGAGGAACTTGCCCGCCGTGACGAGTGCGGCGGCGAAGTCGACCGCCCCGAACACGATCATGCGCGGCGGGGCCACGGTGCACTCGATGAGCAGGGTCAGGCCGCCCGGGCAGTGCGATCCGTCCTCCGACAGTTCCCGGGTGCCGGTGCGGCCGGCCTCCAGCAGGGCGTGGGCCTCGGCCGCCACGGTGCGGTCCAGTTCCGGACGGCCGCCGAGGCCGCCCTCGTACCTGCCGTCGGGCCCGGCCAGCATCGTGGCGCCGAGGAGACCGGCCGGTCCCCGGACGACGCGGGCGAGGGCCACCGGCTCGTCGCGGACGGCGGCCGCCAGCGCCGCCCGCAACACCGCCCGCAGCGGTGTGTCCCCGCGGACGGGGGTGACGAGGATGTCGATGACCCCGCCACAGGTCAGTCCCACGGCGAAGGCGTCCTCGTCGCTGTAGCCGAACCGTTCGAGGACGCTCTCGCCGTCCTGGAGCGCCTGCCGGCACAGCTCGTAGACCGCTCCCTCCACACAGCCGCCGGACACCGAGCCGATCGCGGAGCCCTTGCTGTCCACGGCGAGGGCGGCACCGGGACCGCGCGGTGCGCTGCCGCCGACGGCCACCACGGTGGCGACCGCGAAGTCCCGATCCTCCTCGATCCAGCGGTGCAGCTCGCCGGCGATGTCAAGCATGCCGTTCCCCCGCCAGGGCCTGCAGGACGCGGTCGGGACGGATGGGCAGGTCGCGGTGGCGGACGCCGGTGGCGTGCCACACCGCGTTGGCGATCGCGGCGGCGGCGCCGACGACGCCGATCTCCCCGATGCCCTTGATCCCCACCGGGTCGTCCGGGTCCGGGTCGTCCACCCAGTCGGCCTCCACGAAGGGGACGTCCGCGTGCGTGGCGACGTGGTAGCCGGCGAGGTCGGCGCCGTAGAGGCCGCCGGTGGCGCGGTCGCGGACCGCCTCCTCGTGCAGGGCCATGGAGATGCCCCAGGTCATGCCTCCGATGAGCTGACTGCGTGCGGTGAGCGGGTTGACGATCCGGCCGGCCGCGAAGATGCCGAGCATGCGGCGCACCCGTACCTCGCCGGTGGTGACGTCGACCGCCACCTCGGCGAACTGGGCGCCGAAGGAGTGCCGTTCCCTCCGGGCGAGCGCTCCGACCGCTGCGGTGGTGTCGGACCGTACGGTGATGCCTTCCGGCGGGATGTCGGCGCCCAGTGCCAACCGCTCCCGCAGTTCGCCGGCCGCCGTCATGACGGCCCAGGCCCAGGACCGGGTGCCCATGGACCCACCGGCGATCATCGCCGGTCCGAAGTCGCTGTCGCCGATCCGGACCTTGATCCGGTCAGGTGCGACCTCCAGCGCGTCGGCCGCGATCAGGGTGAGCGCGGTGCGGGCTCCGGTGCCGATGTCGGCGGCGGCGATCCGCACCGTGAACGTGCCGTCCGGTTCGGCCGTGGCGGCCGCCGTGGAGGGCCCGGCTCCGGCGCCGAAGGAGGCGGCGGCCGTACCCGTGCCGAGCAGCCAACGCCCTTCACGGCGCAGACCGGGGCGCGGATCCCGGTCCGCCCAGCCGAACCTGCGGGCGCCCTCGCGGAAGCAGGCGGGCAGGTTGCGGCTGCTGAAGGGCAGTCCGGAGACGGGACCCCGCTCGGGTTCGTTGCGCAGCCGCAGTTCGACCGGGTCGAGTCCGCACTTCTCGGCGAGTTCGTCCAGCGCGGACTCCAGGGCGAACGAGCCCGGCGCCTCGCCCGGGGCGCGCATGTAGGTCGGGGTGGGCACGTTCAGCCGTACGACGCGGTTGGCGGTGTGGTGGGCGTCGGCGTCGTACATCACCCGGGCCGGACCGGCCGCGGGCTCGACGAACTCGTGCACGGTCGACGTGAGGTTCACGGAGCGGTGCTCCAGCGCCCGCAGCCGTCCGTCGGCGTCCGTGCCCAGCCGGACGCGCTGCGCGGTCGGGCTGCGGTAGCCGGTCAGGGAGAACATCTGACGGCGCGTCAAGACGACCCGGACGGGCCGCTGGAGGACCGTCGCGGCCATCACGGCGGCCACCTGATGGGCGCGAACGCCTTTGCTGCCGAAGCCTCCGCCGACGTGTTCGGAACGTACCCGCACGGAGTCCGGGTCCAGCGAGAACATCTTGGCGAGTTCAGCGACGACCCAGGTGGTGCCCTGGTTGGAGTCGGCCAGTTCGAGCCGGCCGCCGTCCCACCGGGCGGTCGCCGCGTGCGGCTCCATCATGGCGTGGTGCTCTTCGGGGGTGGTGTACTGCTCGTCGACGACGACGTGGGACGCGGCGAGTTCGGCGTCCACGTCGCCCTTCTCCGTCACCGCCGGCATGTAGCCGTCCACCGGGTGGGCGTCCGGGCGGGCGGCGTCGAAGTCGATGTCGTGCGGCTCCTGTTCGTAGTGCACGACGAGCGTCTCGGCGGCCTCACGGGCCTGTTCGGACGTCTCGGCGACGACCAGTGCCACCGGCCAGCCCAGGTGCGGCACCCGGTCGTGCTGGAAGACGGCGCAGGTGGGGTCCGGGACGCCCATCATGCCGACGTAGTCGGTCTCCACGCGCGGGGCGTTCCCGTGGTGCAGTACGGCGAGTACACCCGGCTGGGCGAGGACGGGGGCGGTGTCGAGGGAGCGGATCCGGCCGCGGGCGATGGTGGACAGCACCAGCCAGCCGTGGGCGAGGTCGGCGAAGGGGATCTCACCCGCGTACCGGGCGGCTCCGGTGACCTTGTCGCGGCCCTCGACACGGGTGTGCGAGGTTCCGGTGACGCCCCTGGTGGGCGTACGGGTCCCGGTCGTGGCGGTGGTCATCGGGTGGCCTCCTCGGTGAGTTCGGTGAGCACGGCCACCACGAGGTTGCGGATCAAGGTCACCTTGTAGGCGTTGTGGGGCAGCGGGTCGGCCGCCGCCAGTTCGGCGTCAGCGGCGGCGGCGAAGGTCTCGGCGTCGGCCGGTGCCCCGGCCAGCACCTGCTCGGCCGTCCGCGCCCGCCAGGGCCGGGAGGCCACCGCGCCGAACGCCAGACGGACATCGCGCACGGCGCCGTCCCGCACGTCCAGTGCGGCGGCGACCGAGCCGATCGCGAAGGCGTAGGAGGCTCGCTCGCGGACCTTGCGGTAGCGGGAGTGTGCGGCGACCGGCGCGGGCGGCAGGATGACGCCGGTGATCAGCGCGCCCGGCGGCAGGGCCGTCTCGCGGTGCGGGGAGTCGCCCATGGGCAGGTAGAAGTCGTCGAGCGGCAGTTCGCCCGGCCCGTCGGCCGTCTCGTAGGTGACGACGGCGTCGAGGGCGGTCAGCGCCACGCCCATGTCGGAGGGGTGGACGGCCACGCAGTGGGCGGAGGCACCCAGGACGGCGTGGTTGTGGTGCTCGCCCTCGATCGCGGGACACCCGCTGCCGGGGGTGCGCTTGTTGCACGGCTGGGTCACGTCGGTGAAGTAGCCGCAGCGGGTGCGCTGGAGCAGATTGCCGCCCACGGTGGCCATGTTGCGCAGTTGTCCGGAGGCGCCGGCCAGGACGGCCTGCGCCAGCGCCGGGTAGCGGCGACGGACCTCGGGGTGGGCGGCGAGGTCGCTGTTGGTGACGGTCGCGCCGATGCGCAGTCCGCCGTCCTCGGTGGGTTCGATCTCGTCGAGCGGCAGTTCGCGGACGTCCACGAGGCGGGCGGGGCGCTCGACGCCGGTCTTCATCAGGTCGACGAGGTTGGTGCCGCCGCCGAGGAAGCGGGCCCCGGGGTCGGCGCCCAGCAGCGCCACGGCGCCGGCCACGTCGTGAGCCCTCTGATAGCCGAACTCCTTCATGCTGCGGCCTCCTTGTCCTCGCCCTCGACGGCCGGCGCGGACTCGCCCGCCCGCACGGCTCGCGCGTCCTGGGCACCCGCGGCCGTCTCGGCGGCCCGGGCGACGGCGCGCACGATCGACACGTATGCGCCGCAGCGGCACAGGTTGCCGCTCATCCGCTCGCGGATCTCGTCGGCGGTCAGCGCGGGTGGTCCCGCCTCGGGCCGTACGTCGTCGGTGGCGGCGCTCGGCCAGCCCGCCGCGTGCTCCTCGATCATCGCGATGGCCGAACAGATCTGTCCCGGTGTGCAGTAACCGCACTGGAAGCCGTCGAGGTCGAGAAAGGCCTGCTGCACCGGATGGAGCGTGTCGCCCTCGGCCACGCCCTCGATGGTGGTGATCTCGCGCCCCTCGGCCGCCACCGCGAGCTGGAGACAGGCGACGGTCCGGCGGCCGTCGACCAGGACCGTGCAGGCTCCGCACTGCCCCTGGTCGCAGCCCTTCTTGGTGCCGGACAGGTCCAGACGCTCGCGCAGGGCGTCGAGCAGGGTGGTGCGGTGGTCGGCGGTCAGGGCGTGCTTCTCGCCGTTGATGTTCAAGGTGATGGCACTGTACGTCGGGAGGGCCGGGGAGGCTGGGTCCATGATCAGCTTCTTTCGCGTATCCGGAAGCGCGTCGAGGGACGGCCTGGCAGACGGACGGACGAATCAGAAATGGGCGGAGAACGGCGAGTCGAGGAGCCGGCAGTGCCTTGGGACGGGAGGAGAACAGGAAGAGGAAGTGCCGTGCATGGCGGAAACACGCGTCCCGCACCTATGGTGGACCTAAGCGGACAGCTGTCCGTTATCCAGGAACTTACCGGACAGCTGTCCGCTTAGCAAGACCGGGTTCGGCGACGTACCCATAAGGAGGACGAGTGCGGCCCAAGAAGGACGCGCCGCTGCGCTCGGACGCGCAACGCAACCGCGAGACCATCCTGGAAGTGGCGGTGGCCGAACTGACCCGCTGCGCGGACACCCCGCTGAGTGTGATCGCCCGCAAGGCCGGAGTCGGGCAGGGCACGTTCTACCGGAACTTCCCCAACCGCGAGGCACTCGTCCTGGAGATCTACCGCCACGAGATGCAGCAGGTCGCCGACAGCGCGGCCGATCTGCTGCGGTGCCGCGAGCCCGACCGGGCGCTGCGCGAGTGGATGGACCACCTGGCCCGGTTCGCCATGACCAAGGCGGGTCTCGCCGACGCGATCCGGCAGGCCACGAGCGGACCCGGCAGCCCGGCGAAGCCCGGCAACAGCGCGCTGACGGCGGCGACCGAACTCCTGCTGCGCGCCAACAGGGAGGCCGGCACGATCCGTCCCGATGTGACCTCCGACGACTTCGTCCTCGCCATCGCCGGACTCTGGCAGCTCGATCCGCACGGCGACTGGCAGACGCGCGCCGCCCGCCTCCTGGACCTCGTCATGGACGGCCTGCGCGCGGGAGCACGCGGCCGGTGACGGCGATCGCCGGGCGTGGACGCGGTGGCTGGTCGCAGCGAAGCGATCGCGGGCCGCGGCGGCGGTACTGGGGCCCCGGCGGCGGGGCAAGAACCGGCGTCCCGGCAGTACGCGCATCACAGGCAGGTACCGGCATCACGGGCGGCTACCGGCATCTCGCGCCGTCCGCCGCATCACTCGGGCAGTACCACGTGGCACGTCTCGCCCGGACGGACCCGGACGGCCCGGTCGGCCACCCGGACCTCGATCGGTGAGCGGTCGGAGAGGGGCACGGCGATCTCCGACCGGCGGTGCTCCAGCCGCAACCGGACGCCCCAGTGGCCCTGGTAGCGGACGGAGAAGCCGTAGGAGGACAGCTCGGGCAGCGGGGCGGGATCGAGCCGGAGCACGCCGTCGCGGGTTTCCAGGCCGGGCAGTCCGCGCTGGACCAGGTCGAGGGTGCCCGCCATGGCGCCGAGGTGGATGCCCTCGCCGGTGGTGCCGCCCTGGAGGTCGGCGACGTCGCTGCACAGGGCCTCCTGGACGTAGGTCCATGCCTCGGAGCGCCGGCAGCGGGCCAGCACCCAGCCGTGCACCAGTCCGCTGAGGGTGGAGCCGTGGCTGGTCCGCTCCAGGTAGTAATCGACGGTGCGCTGCCAGAGTTCCTCGTCCAGGCGGTGGCCCAGCCGTCCGAACAGGCCGATCAGCTCGCCGGGCGCGAAGAGGTAGCCGAGCATGAGGACATCGGCCTGCTTGGACGCCTTGTAGCGGTTCACCGTGTCGTCCTCGGCCTCCAGGATCCGGTCCAGGCGGCGGATGTCGCCGTAGCGCCTGCGGTAGCCCTCCCAGTCGAATTCCTCCAGGTCGCCGTAGCCCGCGAACTGGCTGATGACGCCGTCGTGGAAGGGAACGTGCAACGTGCGGGAGATCTCCTCCCACCGGTCCGGTTCGGCGTCGTCGAGGCCGAGGCGCTCGACGAGTTCACGCCGGCGCGGCTCCGGCAGCTTGCGCAGCACTTCCAGGGCGCGGGCGAGCACCCATGCGGCCGTCACGTTGTTGTAGGTGTTGTCGTCGAGGCCTGGCCGGTCGGCGCCCGGGTAGGCGTCGTGGTACTCGTCGGGGCCCATCACGCCCAGGATGCGGTGCCGTTCGAGACCTCGGTCCCAGGTGGCCGAGTCGGCCCAGAAGCGGGCGACCTGAAGGAGCATCTCGGCGCCCTGGCCGTGACGGAAATCGGCGTCGCCGGTCGCCTCGCAGTACCGCCACACGTTGTAGGCGACCGCCGAGCCGACGTGCCGCTGGAGGTGCGAGTGGTCCGGCAGCCAGCGCCCGGAGTGCGGATTGAGGTGCAGTCGCTGGGTCTCCTCCCGGCCGTCGCTGCCGCTCTGCCAGGGGTACATCGCGCCGCGCCGGCCGGCCGCGCGCGCCGCCGCGCAGGCCTGGCCCAAGCGCCGGTACCGGTACTGCAGCAGGGCGCGGGACACCTCGGGCAGGTGCAGGTTGAGATACGGCAGGACGAACAGCTCGTCCCAGAAGACGTGCCCCCGGTAGGCCTCGCCGTGCAGTCCGCGGGCGGGCACGCCGACGTCCAGGTCCGCGGTGTGCGGGGAGAGGGTCTGGAGCACGTGGAACAGGTGCAGACGCAGGATGCGGCCCGCCTCACCGGGGACGTCGATCTCGTTCAGACGCCACAGCTGGTCCCAGGCCGCCCGGTGGCTGCGCAGCAGGTCGTCGAAGCCGGGCGCCGACGCCACCCGTTCGGTCGCGGCGTGCCGCGGGTCGCTGATGGCCGGGTCGCGTGAGGTGTGGAGTGCGGCCGTCTTGTCCACGGTGACGGTGTCGCCGGGTGCCACCCGCACGCGCAGCCGCTGGACGGCGCACGGGTGCTCGTGCCGGGTGGCGACCGTTCCGGCGCCGGTCAGCCGGGTGGCCATGCCGATGCGGATGTCGGAGGTACGGGTGCGGCAGCGCAGCCAGACCGTGCCGGGCCCGGCCGTGCCGGTGTGCACATGGGTGAGGTGACGGCCGTCCAGGTCCCGGTAGCGGGCCACCCCGGCGTTGGTGACGCCCCCGTCGATCGCGGCCTCGACCTCGAGGTCCGCGGTGAAGCCCTCGGTGGTGAACTCGGTGCGCAGCGCGGCCAGGTGCGGGTCGACCATGTGCACGATCCGTAGCTGGCGCACCGTCAGTGTCCGTCCCGCCCCGAGCCCGAAGCGGGTACGGCGCTCCAGAAGCCCGCCGTCCACGTGCAGGACCTGCCGGTGGGCGAGGACGGTCGCCGTGTCCGGGGTGAGCCAGTCGCCGCCCGCGAGCCGGAAGCGCAGCGGCAGCCAGTTGGGCAGGTTGACCATGTCCTCGTTCTCGACCAGTCGGCCCGCGACCTCGGAGGTGAGCCGGTTGTAGCACCCGGCCACATAGGTTCCCGGGTAGTGCACGTCGTCCGCGTCGCACTCCGGCAGGACCCCGCGGGTGGCGAAGCACCCGTTGCCCAGCGTGCACAGCGCCTCCCGCAGGCGCTCCTGGACAGGGTCGTAGCCCTGGTACTCCCACGTCTCGGCCGTCCGGGTGGTCGTCACCGCCGTCACCGGCCCTCTCCCTCGTCGGCCTCGCCGCTTCCCATCGTCCCTCCCCCGTCCGCGTCGGGCTGCCGCCCGGTGCCGGTCCGGGACGCCCTCGGAAGGGATCGCCGGGGGTGTCCTCACACCGTCAACTCGGTACCCACCACCGGGCTGTGAGACCGCGCGCCGCGTCGACGGGCCGTTGTCAGTGGCCCGCGTTACTGTGCCGAAGTGACCCTCGGCCCCGTTCAGGAGGCACTCATGGCATCCCGTCTCAACCCCTACCTCAGTTTCGACGGCGCCGCCCGCCAGGCGATGGAGTTCTACCAGGACGTCTTCGGCGGCACCCTGACCCTCAACACCTATGGCGACGTCGGCCAGCCGGGAGGCCCGGACGCCGACCGGATCATGCACGCCACGCTGGAGACCCCCAGCGGCTTCACGCTCATGGCCTCGGACATCCCGCCCGGCATGGAGCGCACCCCCGGCACCAACATCACGGTGAGCCTGAGCGGCGACGACGAGGCCGATCTGCGCGGCTACTGGGAGAAGCTGTCCGCCGACGGCTCGGTGGCCGTGCCGCTGGAGAAGCAGATGTGGGGCGATGTGTTCGGCATGTGCACGGACCGGTTCGGCATTCCGTGGATGGTCGACATCACCGCATAGCTGACACCCCACCGCCCGCCGGCCCGGACGGGGAGGCGTTCGCACCCTCTGCGTACTCAACGAATTGCAAGATTTCGCAATTCATTAGATGCTGACTGCGCTGTGCCCGCACATGGTCGTGGGGCCGGCTTTCTGTGCGCGCCCCGACCGGGGCGCCGTCGGCGAAGAAGAGGGTCCGTGTCCGTGCCGCTGTACCAGGCCAAGGCCGAGTTCCACCGGATGCCGGGGCATCCCGTACGGATACGGGTCCCGGAACCGCTCCCGGACAGGCCGGCTCCGGTGCGGGAGCTGCCTGCCGAGCCGCAGGATGCGGGGGTCCACGCATCATGAGGCGGTCGCTCGGCCGGGCGGGGACCCGGTTCGCCGCGCTGCTGCCCGGTGGCGCCGACCTGGCGGACGTACGGCGGAACCCGCGGCGCGACCTGCTCGCGGGTCTCACCGTCGCGATCGTGGCGCTGCCGCTGGCGCTCGGTTTCGGTGTCTCCTCGGGGCTGGGCGCCGAGTCGGGCCTGGCGACCGCGGTGGTCGCCGGGGCGGTCGCGGCGGTGTTCGGCGGCTCCCGTCTCCAGGTGTCCGGGCCCACCGGCGCGATGACGGTGGTGCTGGTGCCCATCGTCGCCGAGTACGGTCCGGGCGGGGTGCTGACCGTCGGGCTCATGGCGGGCGTGATGTTGGTCGCGCTCGCCGTGCTGAGGGCCGGGAAGTACATGCGCTACGTGCCGGCGCCGGTCGTCGAGGGCTTCACGCTGGGCATCGCCTGCGTGATCGGGTTGCAGCAGATCCCCAACGCGCTGGGCGTGCCCAAGCCCGAGGGCGACCGCGTGCTGGTCGTGGCCTGGCGTGCCGTGCGGGAGGCCGCGCAGCACCCGAACTGGACCGCCGTCGGTCTCGCCCTGACGGTCGCCGCCGTCATGCTTGTCGGCGCCCGTCTGCGGCCCACAGTCCCCTTCTCCATCGTCGCGGTGATCGCGGCCACCGTCGTCGCGCAGGTCGTCGGGCTGGACGCGGCCACGCCGATCGGCGATCTGCCGTCCGGCCTGCCCGCCCCCTCCCTGGACTTCCTGGATCCGGGCGCCCTGGGCTCGATGGCGGCGCCGGCGGTCGCGGTGGCGGCGCTGGCTGCCCTGGAGTCGCTGCTGTCGGCGTCCGTGGCCGACGGCATGACGGTCGGGCAGAGACACGACCCCGACCGGGAGCTGTTCGGCCAAGGACTGGCCAACATCGCCGCCCCGCTGTTCGGCGGCGTCCCGGCCACCGGCGCGATCGCACGGACCGCGGTCAACGTCCGTACCGGCGCCGGCTCGCGGCTGGCCTCCCTCACCCATGCCGCGGTCCTCGCCGTGATCGTCTTCGCGGCGGCGCCCCTGGTCTCCCGTATTCCGCTCGCCGCGCTGGCCGGGGTGCTGCTGGCCACCGCGGTCCGCATGGTCGAGGTGGGCTCGATCAGGGCGATGGCCCGGGCGACCCGCTCCGACGCCCTGATCCTCGTCCTCACCGCCGTCGCGACGCTCGCGCTCGACCTCGTGTACGCCGTGATCATCGGGCTGGTGGTGGCGGGCGCCCTGGCACTGCGGGCCGTGGCCAAGCAGGCCCGCCTGGACCAGGTCCCGCTCGACCGGGGCGACCACAGCGCCGAGGAGCACGCCCTGCTCGCCGAGCACATCGTGGCCTACCGCATCGACGGGCCCCTGTTCTTCGCCGCCGCCCACCGCTTCCTGCTGGAGCTGGCCGAGGTCGCCGACGTGCGCGTGGTGATCCTGCGCATGTCCCGTGTGACCACAGTCGACGCCACCGGCGCCCTGGTCCTCAAGGACGCGGTGGAGAAGCTGAACCGGCGCGGGATCGCTGTGATGACCTCCGGGATACGTACCGGCCACCGGCGGGTACTGGACTCCGTCGGCGCGCTGGAACTGCTGCGCCGGGAGGGACGCGAGTACGCCACTACGCCCGAGGCGATCGAGGCTGCGCGCACCTACCTGAAGGGCGCGGGCGTGCTGGTGTCTCCGCTCGCTGCCACCCGGGTGGAGGCCTGATGCGCGCCTTGGAGGCCCTGCCCCACCGGCACGTCCTGACCGTGCAGACGCATCCGTCCGCGGTACGGCTGGCCCGGCAGACCGCCGAGCAGGCTCTGGCCGAGTGGGGGGTGAACCCGGGCCACCCCACGGTCGGACCGGCCCTGCTGATCCTGAGCGAGCTGGTCACCAACAGCGTCCGGCACGCCGCGGTGCTCTCCCCCGAAGTGACCGTGATCTACGCGGTGGGAGCCGACTGCCTCGCCTTCGCGGTGCACGATCGGCATCCGTACCAGCCGCCGTTGTGCGGAGCGGTCACCGGCGCCGACGCAGGGCAGGCGACTCGCGGCCTGGCGACCGTCATGGAGCTCACCCTCGGCCTCGGCGGCACCGCGGTCGTCCGGGGCGACGCCGACGGCAACGGCAAGAGCATCTGGATCACTCTCCCGCTGTGAACAGGTGCCCATCGTCGCGGGAGCGGCCGTGTGAACAGGAGTGACAACATGAACAGGCGTGACGACGGCGGAGCGGGGCAAGGTGCCTGCCCCGATTCGGTCCGGGCGACGGCGCAGGCGAGGATGGGACCCATGGTGTTGACACATGGGTGGGTGCGAGGCGTCGGAGACCGGTCGGTGCGACCGGGCGGCTGTACCGGGGAGGCCACGGCGCGATGAGTACGCCGCTGTACCAGCTGAAGGCCGAGTTCTTCAAGACCCTCGGCCACCCGGCCCGCATCCGGGTGCTGGAGCTGCTGAGTGTGCGCGAACACGCGGTGGCGGAGATGCTCCCGGAGGTGGGGATCGAGCCGGCGCATCTCTCGCAGCAGCTCGCGGTGCTGCGCCGGGCGAACCTGGTGGTGAGCCGCAAGGAAGGGTCCACCGTCTATTACTCCCTGACCAGCCCGCACATCGCCGAGCTGCTCAGGGTCGCCCGCACCATCCTCTCCGGCGTGCTCGCCGGGCAGGCCGAACTGCTTGCCGACCTGCAGGCCGTCCAGACGGAGGCGAACCGGCCGTCGCAGTGAGGCTGACGTCGCCTGGGCCATGAGTCCCCGCGGCGGGCGGACGGCACCTGGATCGAAAACTCAAGGACGTGACCGGTCCAGGGCGGCGCGGGTCAGGGCCGACCGGCCCTATCCCGTCGCGGCGGCCGCGCGGAGTATGGAGGAATGCTCCACGACGACGGTTTTCGCGCACTCGACCGGCAGGAGTGCCTGCACCTGCTGGCCAAGGTGCCGGTCGGCCGCGTGGTGTACACGCGGCAGGCGCTGCCCGCGGTCCTCCCGGTCAACTTCTCCCTGGACACCGACGCCTCCGTGCTGCTGCGCACCTCCCCGGGCTCGGATCTCGTACGCGCCATCGACGGCGTGGTCGTCGCCTTCGAGGCGGACGCGTTCGACGCCGCGACGCGTTCCGGATGGAGTGTGGTGATCACCGGACGGGCCACCGTGGTCACGGACCCGGCCGAACAGGAACGGTTGTCCAAGGCCGGCCCCGACTCCTGGATGCCGCATCGGGGGGAGGTCCTCGTCCGGATCGAGCCGGAGATGGTCACCGGACGGGAGCTGGGGGGCATCGGTCCGGTCGCCCTGTCCACCACGTCCCAGTCCTGAGGAGTGCCCGCATGTCCGCCACCGTGATCACCGATCTGGCCGCCGAGCTGGCCGTGCCCGAGGACGGCACGCTCAGCCGCGTCCTGTACCGCGACGACCGCCTGCGGGTGGTCGGGTTCGCCTTCGCCGCCGGACAGGAACTGACGGAGCACACCTCGGCCCGGCCCGTGGTGATCCAGGTCGTCCGGGGCCGCCTGGAACTGGTTCTCGGCGAGGAGAAGACCGAGGCACGGCCCGGGAGCTGGATCCATCTGCCCGCGCGGCTCCCGCACAGCGTGCGGGCCGCCGAACCCAGCGTCATGCTGCTGACCGTGCTGCCCGACGCCGGACATTCGGCGTCCGGGACGCCTTCCGGGGACTGACTGACCGCCGCTTCAGGCCGGCAACCGACGCCTCCGGCCCCGTCGGCCGCAGGGGCCCATCCCCCGTTGCCCCTGTCACGAACGTGCGCCGGCCCCTGGACCGAGTTCGTGCCCGACGAGCGTGTTGTCACCGGTCCGGCCGGCGAACCAGTCCGCGACGTTGCGCGCGCTGGTCTCGGCGATCTGCCCCACCGCGTCCCTGGTGAAGTACGCCTGGTGCGAGGTGACCAGGACGTTGTTGAAGGTCATCAGCCGTGCCAGGCGTTCGTCGGTCATCACCTCCAGCGACTTGTCCAGGAAGAACACACCGGCCTCCTCCTCGTACACGTCGAGGCCGACACCGTTCAGCCGCCCCGCGCGAAGCGTCTCCAGCAGGGCGTCGGTGTCCACCAGGCCGCCCCGGCTGGAGTTGACCAGGATCGCGTCGTCCTTCATCAGCGCCAGGGCGCGCGCGTCCACCAGGTGATGGGTGTCCGGCAGCAGTGGCACGTGCAGGCTGACCACGTCGGCCTCGGCGAACAGGCGGTCCCGCTCGACGTACTCCATGCCCAGGGCCAGGCACTCGGCATTCCCGGTGGCGTCCCAGCCCAGCAGCCGCATGCCGAAACCGTGCGCGATCCGGGCGAACGCCGTCCCGATCTTTCCGGTGCCCACCACCCCGGCCGTACGCCCCCGCAGTTCGCGGCCCATCAGCCCGTCGAGCCGGAAGTCGAAGTCCCGGGTGCGCTGCGCGGCACGCACGATGCGCCGGTCGACGGCGAGCGCGAGCGTCCACGCGAACTCGGCGACCGCGTACGGCGAGTAGGAGGACACCCGCGCCACGGTCAGCCCCAGCTCGGCGGCCGCGGTCAGGTCGATGTTGTTGTAGCCGGTGGACCGCTGGGCGATCATCCTCGTGCCACCCTTCGTCAGCGAGCGCAGGACCTCGCCGTCGAGGGTGTCGTTGACGCTGCTGAGCACGACCGGGTGGCCGCCCGCCGTCGGGACGGTGTCCCGGTTCAGGAACAGCCCCAGGCACCGCAGCTCATGACGGCCGCCGAACTCCTGCTCGAACGCCCGGCGCAACAGCGGCTCCTCGTCCCGGAAGACACCGTAGGCGACAATCTCCACTGCTCTCCTCTCCTCGCTCTGGTCACTCTTCGCACAGGGCGTGACCGGTCTCCGCCCGTTCCGGGGAGCCCGGTGGCGACGTACTCGGTGAGGTCGAGCAGCCGGGTCGTGCGGTCCCACTCGTTGTCGTACCAGCCGAGGACCCGACCGGCGGGCGCAGCCGGTGGGGTGATGTCATGGCCGGGCGCCGCGCGGCCCGTGACCGGGGCAGGCCGTACCCGGTGACGCCGCCCGGCGCCCGCGTCGGGGCGAGGACGCGCGGACCAGCCGTTCGGCCCTGTCGGACAGGGCCATTGGGCCCTGTCGGCGCCGCCGGGCACCATGATCTTCTGGGAAGGCGACCGGGTGCGCCCGTGTCTGCGGCTCCCGATCCCCCGTCCGGGACAGGAGAGCGGGGCACCCGGTACGCACCGACACCACGGCGCTCCGTTCGCCGCGCGGATCCGAGAGCCGTCGTCGCGACCGAGCCCGCCCGCCGCGGCCGTGACGCCCCCGTACATCCCTCTTCGCGCCGTGCTCCCGGCCGCATCCGTCACCCATGGGGGACGACCGCCACGGGGCAGCCGACGTGACGGACGGCGGCGTGGGTGACGGGGCCGATACGCGCGCCCGTCGGGGACTCGGCGGGGCGGCGGCCGACGACGAGCAGGCTCGCCCCGGAAGAGGCCCGCACCAGCGCGGTCGAGGGCTTCTCCCGGACGACCGTCTCCACGACCTCCACCTCGGGATGCTTGTCCCGCCACACCCGGAGCACGGCCGACAGGAAGCCCTGCCACTCCTCGGCCCGCAACGGGTCGCCCACCAGCGCGATGTCGCCGGGCCCGAGACCCACGGCGGACGGCTGCTGCCAGGCGTACACGGCGCGCAGCCGGGCATGGCGCAGGCGGGCCTCCTCGAAGGCGAACGCGATCACCTCGTCGCACGGGGCGGCGACGTCCAGGCCGAGCACCACGTCCCCGTAGCCGGCACGGTGCGAGCCACTGCCGTCGGCCGCCGGGAGGTGCTCGTCCCCAGCCCCCTCGCCGGCCCGTACGAGGACGACCGGGCAGGCCGCCCGCGCCACGGTGCCGAGCGCGACGGAACCGACCAGGAACCCGGTGAAGCCGCTCAGGCCGCGTGAGCCCAGCACCAGCAGCCCGGCCCGCTGCGAGGCCTTCAGCAGCGCAGCCGTCGCCGGTCCCCCGACCTGCTCCTCCTCCAGCCGCAGACCGGGGCAGCGGGCCCGCGCCCGCTCTCGGGCCCGGCTCAGCGCTCGCCGGGCCGGGGCCTGCCGGGCGGCCTCGTCCCGTGCGTCGCGCGCCTGGCTCGGGCGCCCGTTGCAGGCGTGGCACAGCCGCAGGTCACGGCCGCTGCGCTCGGCCTCACGGGCGGCCCAATCGGTCGCGGCGAGACTCTCCGCGGAACCATCGACTCCTACGACGACGGGCGACAGCATGTCCCCACCTCCTGCGCTCGACGCGCTCTCACCGCCGGCGTCCCGCCACGAGGCGGGCTCCGGCAAAGGCCACTCGGACCCGGGACCGGGCCTTTCGGCCCCCTGCTGGTGCGGCGCGCACGGTCGAGGCGCACCCCTTGAGGCCACGGCCCCGGCTGTCCCCTGGTCGGCCGACGCGTTCCCAGCCCGGGCGTCCGGGCTCGGCCCGCCGGGAGGTCAGGGGCTTTGGCCGCGCAGCCGGTCGCGGGCCTGAGTGGCGATGACCGCGGCCTGGACGCGCCGCTCGACGCCGAGCTTGGCCAGCAGCCGGGAGATGTGGTTCTTCACCGTCTTCTCCGCCAGGTACAGCCGCCGGCCGATCTGGCGGTTGGTCAGGCCCTCACCGATCAGGTCGAGGATCTCCCGCTCCCTCTCGGTCAGACCGGGCAGTACATCCGGCTCCTCCTGTTGCTGCCGATCTCCCCGCAGCCGGGCCATCAGCTTCGTCGTGGCACTGGGGTCGAGCAGCGACTGGCCGCGGGCCACCGTGCGCACCGCCGAGACCAGGTCGGAGCCCTGGATCTGCTTCAGCACATACCCCGACGCGCCTGCCATGATCGAGTCCAGCAGCGCCTCCTCGTCGTCGAACGAGGTCAGCATCAGACAGGCCAGCTCGGGCAGACGGGAGCGCAGCTCACGGCAGACCGTCACACCGTCGCCGTCGGGCAGCCGGACGTCCAGCACCGCGACGTCCGGACGCAGCGCCGGCACCCGCACCAGCGCCTGCTCGGCGGTGGCGGCCTCGCCGACCACCTCCATGTCCGGTTCGTCGTTCAGCAGGTCGTGCACCCCGCGCCGTACCACCTCGTGATCGTCGAGGAGAAAGACCCGAACCGGGGTGTCGGGGCCGGCCTGCTCGCGGTCCGCCATGAGTCAGTCACTCCTTGCCACGGTATCGCGTTCCACACCTCACCTTCCCGGAAAAGGGGGCCGGTGGACAGGGCCGATCGGCCCTGTTCCGATCGAGGAGTGCGGGCGCTGCCCGGAGGGTGGGCCGGCCGTGAACGCGCCGACCCTGCGTCACGCCGCAGGGGGTTCCGCGCGGTGCACGCCCGGGTGTGGTCGGGCCGAGCCGGCCGAGTGGCCCGGCGGGCGATGCGCGCCTACGTTCGTCCCATGGGCACCGAGGCCGACGCAGGGCGAAGGCGACCGAGAGATGCGGGTGAGGCGCCCCGACGCCGTGTCCGGTGGCACCGCCCAGGTGGTGGCGACCCAGGCGCCCAACGGCTTCGAGGTGCCGACGCCGCCGGCCTGGATGCGGTGGCTGCCGGCCGCCTACATCGTGTTCGTCGTCGTCCTCGGCCTTCTGCTGCCCTCGCACTGGGCGACCAGCTTCCTGCTGATCGCGCTGCCCACCCTCGCCGCCTACACCCTGGGCCCCGGCCCGGTCCTGGCTCTCACGGTCGTCGCCATCGTGCTGGAGGGCGTCATCGCCGGCGTCCACCTCCACCTGTGGGAGGACCACCACGTCGCCGCCTACATCGCCACGGCGCTCGTCGGCCTCCTCGGCGCCGCGCTCGCTGCCCACCGCCGGCGCCAGGAGCGGTCGCTGGTGCACAACTCGGTGGCCGAGGCGCTGATGCGCACCCTGCTGCGGCCCGTGCCGCACCGGATCGGGCATCTTCTCGCGGCCGCCCTCTACCGGCCCGGCGAGGTCGGCGACGCCACCGGCTCCTTCTACCCCCTGCTCGACCGGCTCCGGCACCGTTTCGCCGGCCGGCCCGCGCCGGGCCCCGCCGACGTCGTCGACTTCCTCAACACGGACCTTCCCCGCCACACCCGCCACTTCCATGACGACGTCGCCGTCCTCGCCATCGCCCCGAACGTCGATCCCCCACCGTGATCGCCCCCGGTCGCACCCGGTCCCTCCGGCCCCGTTCGGGTCCTCTCAGTGGGCGAGGCGGGCGGCGAGCAGGGCGACGTCGTCCGGGAACATCCCGCCGCCCTGGTCGAGCAGCGCGTCACACAGGTCGGCGAGCGGCCGTGTCGCGTAGCCGGCCGCGAGGTGGGTGGCGTGGTTCATGCCGACGTCGAGGGAGTGGTCGCGCTGTTCGACCAGTCCGTCGGTGTGCAGGAGCAGTGTCGAGCCGGGTGGGAGTGTCAGTTCGTGGTCGGGGCGCTTGAGCCCGAGGTCGACACCGAGAGGGTGACCGACGGTGTCGGTGTCGAGGTAGCGGGCCTGGTGTTCGGCGGTGGCCAGGAGGGGTGGCAGATGGCCCGCGCTGGCCCAGCGCAGCGCGCGGCTGCTGTCGGCGGCGGGTGCCTCGAGGCGGGCGACGAGGACGGTGGCCATGGGCCCCCCGTAGAGGTCGTGGAGGATCTCGTCGAGGTGGTGGAGGATCCGGCTGGGGGGCTCCCGCTCCTCGTAGGCGATCACGCGCAGGGCGTTGCTGATCTCACTCATGAGGGTGGCGGCTTCCAGGCCGTGGCCCATGACGTCTCCGACCATCAGGCAGGGGACGCTGTCCGGGAGGCGGATGAGGTCGTACCAGTCCCCGCCGATCCTGGGGGCCTGGGTGGAGGGCTGGTAGCGGGCCTGGAGCTCCAGGCCGGGCAGCCTGGGCAGTTCGGGCAGGAGGCGGCGCTGGAACTCCTCGGTGGCCTGGCGCAGCCGCTCGTAGAGACGTGCGTGCTCGATGGCCACGCCGGCCGCGCTGGCCAGGGCGGTGACGATCTCCTCGTCGTCGTCGGTGAAGGCGCCGCCGTGCTTGTCGGCGAGGTAGAGGTTGCCGTAGACGGTGCGGCGCACCGAGATGGGCGCCCCGAGGAGGCTGGTCATGACGGGGTGGCCCTCGGGGAAACCCACGGCGCGGGGGTGTGCCGACAGGTCGTCCACCCGCAGCGGACCGGGGTCACGGACGAGCTCACCCAGGAGTCCGGTGCCGTGCGGCAACTCCTCACCGTTGTCCTTGCGGAACTGGTCGGCGCCGAATCCGGAGGTGATCAGTTCGGAGAACTTGCCGTCCTCACCGAGGACCCCGATGGCGGCGTAGCGCGCGTCGATCAGCCGCCGCGCCGACTCGGTGATGGTGTGCAGCACGGCGTCGAGTTCCAGGGCACTGCTGATGGCGACCACCGCGTCCAGGAGGGAGCGCATACGGCCGTGCGCGTGGGCCAGCCGCTGCAGTCCGGCCTGGAGGCGGTCCAGGTCGTCGCCGCCCAGGAGCGGTGGCAGCTGGGTGCGGTGCATGCCGCGACCCCCGGAAGGTGTCTCCACGCCACTCGCACCTCCTCACCTGAGCGGCCCCGTCCTTCCCTGCGGGTACCCGGACGCCCCTGTTCCAGGCCGCGCCGCGTCGCGCGGGCCGCCCCGTCGAACGGGGCTGCCCTGCCGGTCGGCCCTGCGGGCCCGGAGCGGGGTTGGTTCGTTCAGGAGCAGAGGTTCACGTGCCGGACGGCCAGGACGTGCCCCGCCGCGTCGACGAGGCGGTCGCGGGAGAGCTGTCCACCGTCCACCGCTTTGGTGATCGCCGTCGCGATCGCGGACGTCTGGGAGCCGACGTCTCCCGTCAGATCGAACAGGACCATGTCGGCGCCGGAGCGCAGGGCCTGGACGGCGGCGGCGGGAACGCTGAAGCCGGCGGCCGAGATCGCCTTGGCGCTGAGCGAGTCGGTGAGCACCAGCCCCTTGAACCCCAGGCTGCCACGCAGTTCGCCGATGACGCTGGGTGACAGGCTCGCCGGGTTGGTGCCGAGGCCGGGCACGGTGTTGTTGGCGACCATGACGGCGGGGGCACCGGCCTGGATGGCCGCCTTGAAGGGCGGGATGGCCAGCTTCTGCAGGGTGGACCAGGGCAGGGTGCGGGCGGGGCCGAAGTCGGAGTTGTAGGTGGAGCCGCCGATGCCCGGGAAGTGCTTGACGACGGGTATCACGTTCCCGGCGCGCATGCCGTTCATGTACGCCACACCGGCCTTGGAGACCACCGAGGTGTCGCCGCTGAAGGACCGCCATCCGTCGGGGTTGGTCTTGCTGGGCGCCTCGTTCCTGCCGTCGACGTCGACCACGGGCGCGAGGTTCATGTTCACCTGGGCGGCCGCCATCCTGGTCGCGACCTTCGTGACGTTCTGCTGGATCTGGGCGGGGGTCCAGTGCGCGCCCATGTACGCGGCCCAGGGCAGGTCGCCGACGAGGTTGGCCATGCGCTGGATGCCGCCGCCCTCCTCGTCGGTCATCACCAGCAGGCCGAGGTTGCCGGGCACATGGGACTTCAGGGTCGTCAGCCGGGCGCCGAGGTCGGCGGGCGCCTTGCTACCGAAGAGCAGCACCCCGCCCGCACCGGCCTTCACCTCGGCGGTGGCGTCGGCCACCGAGGTCTCCGACACCGGGACGGCGACGGTCAGCATGGCCAGCCGGCGGTCCGACCACCCGGTCAGCTCGGACGTGTTGGTGCACGCCTGGGCGGTCGTGGTGGCGGGCAGGCCCGGGGAGAGCGAGGTGTGCGTCGGCTTCGGAGGACCGGAGGCGGTGGACGCGGTGGGCGGGGCCAGGGACACGCCGGGGCTGCTGGTGTGCGGGGTCGCCTTGGGGGTCCCGGTGCCCGCGCCGCAGCCGGCCAGGACCACCGCCGCCACAGCGGCGGCGCCCCTCGCCCTGCGGGCGGTCCTCCCCCGGCCGCGCAGCCGCCGGGGAGCGGTCGCGCTTCTCCGGGCTGCCGTCACGCTTCTGCTGTCCCGGTACGACGAGAGATGCATCGCCCGATCTCCTTTCGGAACGCGCGGCGGCACCCGTCGCGCTGAGGGCCGTATGAGCATGAGGTGGGCCTCGCGAAGCGTGAGATGCGCTCCGCTCCGCTTTTGTTCGCTCGTCCGCGGGCGACGTCACACCAGCATCTCTCGTTTCGCAGTCGGCCGAAAGGCGGGCACGGACGACGGGCCTCGGGAGCCCGCCGGCCGCTGTCAGGGCGACGGGGATACGGCTGGGCGCGGCGCGGCGGTCCGCGGATCCATCTGGTCCGGCAGGGCCGGCCCGTCCGGTGCCCGGGGCGCGGCGGCGCGGTGCGTGTGGGCGCTGGCGTCCTCGACGATGCGCCGGCAGACCTCTGTGGCGCGAGGAGCACCGGAAGGAGACCGGCGCCCTGCTCCTGGCCTGGGTCCGCGCGGGACACCCGCTGGTCGAAGAGCCCTACCTCGCCGACCTGTTCGCCCGGATCGCGGCTACGGGCATGCGGAGCGGCGAGTTTCGCGAACGGGTCGCCCCCGAGCACGCCGGCAACGCCGTGCGCGATCTCTGCCTCGACGCCCTCTACCGCTGGTACGGCCGCCCCGACGGCTCGACCGGCACGCTGACGAAGGGACTGCTCGCCGCCCTCGACCCGATGCTGCGCGGTCTCGTCTCCGCGCCCCCATCCGAGGACCCCGCCCACTGACCCGGAACCCGGACCCCGGTGGCGGGCGGCCGAGCCCGGTCAGCCCAGGAAGCTGAGCCGCACCTGACGGTCGGGGTTGTCCTTGTTGGTGTCCACCAGGCACACCGACTGCCACGTGCCCAGGGCCGGCCGGCCGCCGAGGACCGGGATGGTCGCGTGGGGCGGGACGATGGCGGGCAGGACGTGGTCGCGGCCGTGGCCGGGGCTGCCGTGGCGGTGCTGCCAGCGGTCGTCGGCGGGCAGGAGGGTGTGCAGGGCGGCGAGGAGGTCGTCGTCGCTGCCGGCGCCGGTCTCGATGAGCGCGATCCCGGCGGTCGCGTGCGGCACGAACAGGTTCAGCAGGCCGTCACGGCCGTCGGCGGTCTCGCGCAGGAACGCCTCGCAGTCGCGGGTGAGGTCGACGACCCTCTCCCGTGAGCCGGAGGTGACGTTCAGCACTCGGGTGGTGAAGGCATGTGACATGCACCCATCTTCCTTGATCGCGGGAAGATCCCCGTACCCGGCATGGTTGAGGGCTGGCGTGGACAGTACACGCGAGATCGAGGTGGTCGTCGTAGGCGCCGGTCAGGCCGGGCTGTCGAGCGCGTATCACCTGCGGCGCACCGGGTTCGAGCCGGACCGTGACTTCGTGGTGCTGGACCACTCCCCCGGTCCGGGCGGCGCCTGGCAGTTCCGGTGGCCGTCGCTCACCTACGGCAAGGTGCACGGGATGCACGCGCTGCCGGGCATGGAGTTGACGGACGCCGATCCCGCGCGGCCGTCGTCGGAGGTCGTCACCGAGTACTTCGCCGCCTACGAGCGCGCCTTCGACCTGCGGGTGCGGCGCCCGGTGGACGTGCGGGCCGTACGGGAGGGCAGCGCGGGACGGCTGCTCGTGGAGACCTCGGACAGCGTGTGGTCCACGCGCGCCGTGATCAACGCGACCGGCACCTGGGACCGGCCGTTCTGGCCGAGGTATCCGGGCCAGGAGAGCTTCCGCGGGCGGCAGTTGCACACCGCCCAGTACGCCGGTCCGGAGGAGTTCGCCGGGCAGCGGGTGATCGTGGTCGGCGGCGGCGCGTCCGGCACGCAGCACCTGCTGGAGATCGCCCCGTACGCGGCCGCCACCACCTGGGTGACTCGCCGCCCGCCGGTCTTCCGCGAGGGTCCCTTCGACGAGAACGTGGGTCGGGCCGCGGTCGCGCTGGTCGAGGAACGGGTGCGGCAGGGGCTGCCGCCCCGCAGTGTCGTCTCGGTCACCGGACTGCCGCTGAACGACGCCGTCCGGCAGGGGTTGAAGGACGGGGTGCTGGACCGCCGGCCGATGTTCGACCGGATCACACCGGACGGGGTGGAGTGGGACGACGGGCAGCGCGTATCGGCCGACGTCATCCTCTGGGCGACCGGGTTCCGGGCCGCGCTCGGGCATCTGACTCCGCTCGGGCTGCGCGAGCCGGGGGGCGGCATCCGCGTCGAGGGGACCAGGGCGGTCGCCGATCCCCGGATCCATCTGGTCGGCTACGGGCCGTCGGCGAGCACCATCGGCGCCAACCGGGCCGGACGCGCGGCTGTACGGGACATCCGGCGCCTGCTCGCGGCCGGGGAGCCGGCCGCTGCCGCGTGACGGGGGCGTCTCGAAGGTCCGAGCACTGCGCTGACGCGCGTGTCTCGAAGGCCCGAGCGCTGCGCGCCTGAGGCGGGCGTCTCGAAGGCCTGAGGCCGGCGGAAACTCCGAACTCCCGGGCTGCGGAGCACCGGTCGGTTACGTCGGCCGGACGGCTCCGTTCGGGCACCCCTGCTCGCGGGTACGGGTCGGGCGTCCTGACTCGTGGGTCCGTCAGGCGTCCGCGTCCGCAGGCGCCGGCCGGGCGTCCCGGCGGACCAGCGCCGCGTAGCGCCCGTCGAGTTCGAGCAGTTCCTCGTGGGTGCCGCGTTCGGCCACGCGCCCGGAGTCGAGGACCACGATCTGGTCGGCCTCGCGGACGGTCGACAGGCGGTGCGCGATGGTGAGCGTGGTCCGGTCGGCGGACAGCGCGTCGATGGCCTCCTGCACGGCGGCCTCCGTACGGGTGTCCAGGGCGCTGGTGGCCTCGTCGAGGAGAAGGACCGGTGGGTCGCGCAGGATGGTCCGGGCGATCGCCAGGCGCTGCTTCTCGCCGCCGGAGAAGCGGTGGCCGCGCTCGCCCACGACGGTGTCGTAACCGTCGGGCAGGGCCGCGATGTGGTCGTGGATCTGGGCAGCCTTCGCCGCGGCCCGGAGTTCGTCGTCGGTGGCGTCCGGCTTGGCGAACCGCAGGTTCTCGGCGACCGAGGCGTGGAAGAGGTACGTCTCCTGCGAGACGACGCCGACCGCGCGGGCGAGGGTGTCGAAGTCGAGGTCGCGCACGTCGACCCCGTCCAGGGTGACGCGGCCGCCGGTCACGTCGTACAGCCGCGGCACCAGGTAGCCGAGGGTGGACTTGCCCGCGCCGGTGGGACCGACGATCGCGAGGCTGCTGCCCGCCGGGACCGTGACGTCGATGCCGTCGAGGACGGGGCCGCCCTTGTCGTCGTAACCGAAGACGACGTTCTCGAAACGGACCTCTCCCTTGACGCGATCGAGGCGGACCGGCCGCTCGCGCTCGGTGATGTCGATCGGCAGGTCCAGGTACTCGAAGATGCGCTGGAAGAGCGCCAGCGAGGTCTGGATCTGGACGCCGGTCGACAGCAGGCTCACGGTCGGCCGGAACAGTCCCTGCTGGAGCGAGACGAAGGCGACGATGGTGCCGATGGAGACCTTCGGGCCGCCGAACTGGAGCGCCATGCCCGCGGTCCAGTAGATGACGGCCGGCATGGCGGCCATGACGACGGTGATGACGGCCATGCGCCAGCGTCCGGCCATGTTCGACCGGACCTCGAGATCGACCAGGCGTTCGGACTCTTCGGCGAAGGAGGAGGTCAGCGAGTCGGCGCGGCCCATGGTGCGACCGAGCAGAATGCCACTGACCGAGAGCGACTCGGTGACCGTCGCGGCCATCGCGGCCATCTGCTTCTGGCGCTGGGTGGTGATCTTCTTGCGCTCGTTGCCGACCCGGCGGCTGATCCACACGAACACCGGGAGCAGCAGCAGCGACACGACGGTCAGCCGCCAGTCGAGGGCCACCATCGCGACGATGGTGGCGACCACGCTGGTCAGGTTGGAGACCAGCGAGGTGGCGGTGGAGGTCACGGTGGCCTGCATGCCGCCGATGTCGTTGGCGATGCGCGACTGCACCTCGCCGGTGCGGGTGCGGGTGAAGAAGGCGAGCGACATGCGCTGCAGGCGGCCGTAGACGGCGGTCCGCAGGTCGTGCATGACGCGCTGGCCGACGGTCGTGGAGATCAGGGTCTGCAGGACCCCGAAGACGCTGGTCAGGACGGCGCTCAGGATCATGCCCGCAGCAAGCAGGCTCAGCAGTCCGGTGCGGCTCTGCGGGATCGCGACGTCGAGGATCTCCTTGAGCAGGAAGGGTGTGGCGACGGAGACCAGCGAGGCGGCGCCGACCAGAAGGCCGACGACGGCGAGCCGGGCGCGGTAGGGGCGGAACAGCCGCAGGATGCGGCGGACCTGCCGAGGCTGGTCCTTGGCGTCGAGGGGCGGGGTCCAGGTGGGTTGGCGGTCGGGATGCATGGGCTCCTACGGGTGGGCGGGCGCCTGCCCTGGCATGCGGCCGGCGACGACTTACGGATCCTAGCTCATTGTTACCTATGCTCATAATGAATCTGGTCCTGATAGTGTTCCCGCATGACCATCCCCGACCCCGACGGCCTCCTCGCCGAGCAGTTGCTGCGGCTCACCCGGCGGGTGCACCGCATCCAGAAGCGTCATCTGGAGGAACACGCCCTGGGCATCACACCTGCCCAGTCCCGGCTGCTGCGCACCCTCGCGCACTTCGGTGAGCCGCCGCGCATGGCGGACCTCGCCGCGTCCCTGGAGGTCGTGCCCCGCGCGGTGACCACGCTCGTGGACGCGCTGGAGGCGAGCGGCAAGGTGCACCGGGTTCCCGACCCGGTCAACCGCCGGGTGATCCGTGTCGAGCTCACCGACGACGGGCGCACCGCCCTTCGAGAGCTGCGCAGCGCGCGCCGGGCCGCGGCGGCGGAGATCCTGGCCCCGCTGACGGGTGAACAGCGCGAGGCGCTCGGTGGGCTGCTGGACACACTGGTGGGCGCGGCACCGGCGCGGGGACGCGGCTGCTGATCCACCGGGCTCGCGTCCGCTTCGGTCCAACTCATGTAGGTGGGCTACCCCGATGACCTCACGTCGGAGCGCCGGCGCGTCGGCATGCGGCCGCGCCGGCGCGCCGATCGCATGGTGGGGCAGCGGACCGGTGACTACGCCCGCAGGTTGGCCCTGTCCCCCATCACCACGATCGGCGTGTCCTGCGGGTCGAGCCGGCGCAGCAGATACCTCATCGCGGACTCCGGAACGCTGACACAGCCCAACGTGCCGTCGCCGTGGTCCAGATGCAGCCAGATACCCCCGCCCTTCTTCTGGCCCAGGGGGCGGGTCGGGTCGTCGGGGCGGGTGCCCGGCAGGCGGTTGTAGTCGATGGCGATGACGTAGTCGAAGTCGTGCCAGTGCGCCTCGTCCCA
Organism: Streptomyces sp. NPDC003393; assembly: GCF_053589015.1. Taxonomy (NCBI): domain Bacteria; kingdom Bacillati; phylum Actinomycetota; class Actinomycetes; order Kitasatosporales; family Streptomycetaceae; genus Streptomyces; species Streptomyces sp. NPDC003393. Next base: position 308,579 of record NZ_JBSFRB010000003.1, read on the forward strand.
GTAGTACGGGGTCTGGAAGGCTTCCTCGTCCTGGGTGTACGGCAGGAGGGAACCCGGGTCGTCGAGGATGCCGCCCGCGTCGGACAGCGTGAACACGCCCACGGGAGTGCGTTCGTCACCCTCGTGGTGGTTCGTCGTCCAGCCCCGCTTGCCGTTGTGCGCCGGCCAACTGCGAATGAGGTGCCAGGTGGACCCGCGCTTCTCGTAGAGGACAAGTGTGGAGTCCGGGGAGTCCTCGTCCTCCCCGTAGACCGTCACGACCTGACGAGTACCCACGGGCACCTGCTGCCACAGCTGTTCGCCGATGCCGGGGACCTGGGCCGGGGTCGGCCGCACGGACGGGACGGGACGGGCGGTCCCCGAGGGGCCGCCGGGCCTCGGCACGTCCGCGTGGCGGCTCTCGGTCCGCTCACCACCGCACGCGGCCAGGGTCGTCAGAAGGAGACCGCAGGACACACCCGCGGCCATCGCACGCCTTGCACCACCGCTTCGCATGAACCCATGGTGGCCATCACAATACGGGTGATCTACTCAGCATTGGTCCAAATAGCCTTATCCGTCTCTCTCCGCCATGTACGGGCATGTCGGTCGGCCCGGAACCACAGCAGGCGCACCGGCGCACGCAGTACGCCCGGAGGCACGCGATCCCGTCCCACCGCGCGGAAAACCGCTTGCTTTTCGCGACTGGGCGCAGCGACGCTGTCACGACTTGTCGCCGCCCTCCACGGCCTCTTCGCCCCTGACACGAGCCACTGGGACGTCATGCAGATTCAAGACCTTCCGTATCCCGACCCGGGTGTGCCGGACGCACGCTCGGGTCCCCGATTCCTGTGGTGGCTGGGACGGAACCAGCTCGGCGGGCAGCTGAAGGCACTGGCCTGGGGGCTGCTCCACTTCGCCTCGGTCTCCGCACTGCCGTTCTGCGTCGGCCTCGCCGTCCAGGCGGTCGTCGACCGCTCCGGCACGCGACTCGCCCTGACCGGCGGACTGCTGGTGCTGGCCTGCGCCGGCAACGCGCTCGGTGACACCTTCCTGCACCGCGCCGCCGTCACCAACTGGATCACGGCGGCCGCGCGGGTGCAGCAGCTGCTGGCCCGCAAGGCCGCCCACTTGGGCTCGGCCCTGACCCGGCGGGTGGCGGCCGGCGAGGTGGTGGCCGTCTCCACCGGCGACGTCGAGAAGATCGGCTGGTTCGTGGAGGCGGTGTCCCGGTTCACGGCGGCGGCGGTCACCATCGTGCTCGTCTGTGTCGCCCTCCTCGTCTACCAGCCGGCGCTCGGCGTGGTCGTCGCCGCGGGACTGCCCGCGCTGGCGCTCGCGGTGCTGCCGCTGTTGCCCCGCGCGACCCGGCGCGCCGACCTGCAACGCGAGAAGGCGGGGCGCGCCACCGAGCTGGCCTCCGACACCGTCGCCGGTCTGCGGGTGCTGCGCGGCATCGGCGGCGAGGAGCTGTTCCTGGACCGCTATCGCCGTGCCTCCCAGGAGGTGCGGCAGGCGGCCGTCCGCAGTGCCCGGATGTGGTCCCTGATCTCCGCCATCCAGGTCCTGCTGCCGGGCCTGCTGCTGATCGCCGTCATCTGGTACGGCGTGCATCTGGCCCGGACCGGGCGGATCACCGTGGGAGAACTCGTCACGGTCTACAGCTCCGTGATGGTGCTCACGTATCCGCTGCGGCACTTCGAGGAGATCGCCATGGCGTACTCCTTCTCCCGCCCGTCGGCCAGACGAGCCGCACGGGTGCTGTCGCTGGAGCGAACCACGGAGGTCTCCTCGCCGCCGGCCGCCGCACCCGTGTCCGCCCTCCCCGGCGACCCTGCGCTCTCCGGCGACCTGTACGACCCGGTGACCGGTCTGCGGGTGCCCGCCGGCCTCCTGACCGCCGTGGTGTGCGGGGACCCGGACGCGGCGGGACGTCTCGCGGACCGGCTGGGCGGCCACCCGGCCGAGCCCGAGGCGGGAGCCTCGGTGCTGCTGGGCGGCGTACCGCTGGACGATCTGCCGCTCGACACGGCCCGCACGGCCGTCCTGGTCCAGGACAAGGACCCGGTGCTGCTCTCCGGTTCGCTGCGTGACCTGCTCGATGTCCCCTCCCGCGGTGGTGTCTCCGTCGATGCGGCACTGGCGGCGGCCCAGTGCGCCGACGTTCTGGACGCGCTGGCCCAGGCGTCGCCGGTGGCCGGCGATCCGATGGACGTCCGGATCACCGAGCGCGGCAGGTCGCTGTCCGGCGGCCAGCGCCAGCGTCTGGCTCTGGCCCGGTCCCTGATCACCGACCCGGAGGTGCTCGTCCTGGACGAGCCGACCTCGGCCGTCGACTCCCACACCGAGGCGCGGATCGCGGAGGGACTGCGCGCCCTGCGGAGCGGACGCACCACCGTGGTCCTCACCTCCTCGCCGCTGCTCCTGGACCACGCCGACCGGGTGGTGCTCGTCCACGAGGGGACGGCTGTGGCCGTCGGCGTGCACCGTGACCTGGTGCGCACCGAGCCGCTGTACCGCGCGGTGGTGACCCGCGAGACGGACGAGGAGCGCGCCGTGCACGAGGTGCTCGGCGGCGACGGAACACCGGCCCGCGACGCGCGGCGTCCACGGGCGGGCGGCTCCGCCCCGCGGGGCGCGGAGCGGGACCTGCTCGAGGACGAGGCAGCCCTGCGGGGTGCCCTGGAAGAGATCGAGGAAAGCGCATGATGGGCGTCGCCCCACCGGCATACGACCCGGCGGCGCCGACGACGGCGACCACCCTGCCCGTCGGCGCCCCGGCCACCGTACGTGCCTACGTCCTGGAACTGCTGCGCCGGCACCGCCGGGCCTTCCTGCTCCTCGTCACCGTGAACACCGTCGCCGTGCTCGCCTCCATGGCGGGACCCTGGCTGCTGGGCGGCCTGGTCGAGCGGGTCTCGGACGACGCGCGGGAGCTCCGTCTGGGGCTCACCGCCTCGCTCTTCGTGCTGGCTCTGCTCGTACAGGCCGTGTTCGTCCGCGAGGTCCGGCTGCGCGGCGCGATGCTCGGTGAGCGGATGCTGGCCGATCTGCGCGAGGACTTCCTCATCCGGTCGGTCGGGCTGCCGCCGGGCGTGCTGGAGCGGGCGGGCACCGGTGACCTGCTGTCCCGCATCACCACGGACATCGACCGGCTCGGCAACGCGATGCGCGAGGCCGTTCCGCAGCTGGCGATCGGCCTGGTCTGGGCGGCACTGCTGTTGGCGGGGCTGGTGGTCACGGCGCCCCCGCTCGCCGCCGCCGTGCTGCTGGCGCTGCCGCTGCTGGTGATCGGCTGTCGCTGGTACTTCCGGCGGGCGCCGTCCGCGTACCGGTCGGAGGCGGCGGGTTACGCCGCCGTGGCCGCCGCGCTCGCCGAGACGGTCGACGCCGGGCGCACCGTGGAGGCGCACCGGCTCGGCGACCGGCGGATCCGCCTGTCGGAGCGCCGGATCAAGGAGTGGACGGCGTGGGAGCGCTACACGCTGTGGCTGCGCTCGGTACTGTTCCCGGTCGTCAACGTCACGCATGTGACCGTGCTCGCCTCGGTCCTGATGGTCGGTGGCGTGTTCGTGCTCCAGGGCTGGGTCGGGGTCGGACAGCTCACCACGGGTGCGCTGATCGCGCAGATGCTCGTCGACCCGGTCGGGCTGATCCTGCGCTGGTACGACGAGTTGCAGGTGGCGCAGGTGTCGCTGGCCCGGCTGGTCGGTGTCCGCGACATCGAGCCGGAGGCGGGGGACGATTCGCTGGCCCCGGACGGCAGGGACGTCGACGCGGACCGGGTGCACTTCGGCTACCGGGAGGGCGTCGACGTGCTGCGCGAGGTGTCCCTGCGGGTGGCACCGGGCACCCGGCTGGCTCTGGTGGGTCCCTCGGGTGCCGGCAAGTCCACGCTGGGCCGGCTGCTCGCGGGGATCTACGCTCCACGCGACGGCCGGATCACCCTCGGCGGTGCCGAACTGTCGCGGATGCCCGCCGAGGCGGTGCGCTCCCATGTCGCCCTCGTGAACCAGGAGCACCACGTCTTCGTCGGCTCCCTGCGCGACAACCTCCTGCTCGCGCGCTCCGACGCGGCCGACGCCGAACTGTGGGCCGCGCTGGGCGCCGTCGACGCCGACGCCTGGGCCCGTGCCCTGGCCGACGGCCTGGACACGGAGGTCGGCTCCGGCGGCCTCGCCCTCACACCGGCCCAGGCGCAGCAGATCGCGCTGGCCCGCCTGGTCCTGGCCGACCCGCACACGCTGGTCCTGGACGAGGCGACCTCGCTCCTTGACCCGCGGGCGGCCCGGCACCTGGAGCGGTCCCTGGCCAGGGTCCTCGACGGGCGCACGGTCGTGGCCATCGCCCACCGGCTGCACACCGCCCACGACGCCGACGTGATCGCCGTCGTCGAGAGCGGCCGCATCAGCGAACTGGGCAGTCATGACGAGCTCGTCGCGGCCGACGGCGCGTACGCGGCCCTGTGGCGCTCCTGGCACGGCTGAGCAGGCGACGCACCGCCCCAGCCGGGCGAGGGCCGTATGCGCGCGGGGGGCGGCGACGTAAGCGCGGGTCGCCGCCCCGCGCGGGCAGATGGGGGTCGCCCGCGTGCAGGCACTGGGGTCGGCCGCCGGGCCAGGGCCGCGCCGCAAGCCGGTCGCCGCGTCGGCGCCGGCCGCGTCCGCGGCTTCGGCTCCGGTGACGGGCCGGATACTGGGCGCGATGCCGGGTGCCGCTGCGTCGCCGGATGGTGTGCCGGCGGAATGCGGCTGCCGTGCCGTTGCGCGGTCCCGAACAGGGGTGGAAGGCTGGAAAGCGGCAGCGGCTCGGGGAGCGCCCGGGAACCGTCCGGTTCGTGCCGGGTGACAGCCGTGCCCCGCGCACCGGCGGCCGGCCGTCGGCCGCGGTGAGAACGGGCCCGTCCCCACCACCTGGAGGTATCCGTGGACAACGCCGACGGATGGGGAGACGACGTCTACCAGCCCGATGAGGACTCCGAGGTCAAGGAAGACACGGGAGTGCTCGACTCGGAGGACACGCTGGAGTACGACGGTGTCGACGATCCCCTGGACCGTGGCTGGTCCCCTCCGGAGCGGCCATGGGCCGTGGAGCACACCGGTGTGACCGCGGCGGAGCGCCGGCAGGGCGAGACGCTGGACCAGCGCCTGGCCGAGGAGCTGCCCGATCTGGCCGTCCCGGACAGCGACGGCATCGGCGACTGGGAAGATTCCGACGGGGAGGTCCTGGACAACGAGGTCGGCGCGGCACGCTCCGGCCGTCTCGTCGCACCCGACGAAGGCGCGCACGAGGACGAGGAGAGCGCGCTGGTCGCCACGGACGTGGGCATCGACGGCGCGGCGGCCTCTGCCGAGGAGGCCGCTGTGCACGTCGTCGACGAGGACACCCTGCCGGGCTGAAACCGCCGCCCGGTCGGCGCCGACTCGGCCCGGTCCCCCGTCCCCGCCGCACGAGGAGTACGCATGCAGCAGGACAAGCACCCCGACTACCGCCCCGTCGTCTTCCGCGACCGGGCCGCCGGATACGCCTTCCTCACCCGGTCGACCGCGACCAGCGACCAGACGATCGACTGGGACGACGGGCAGACCTACCCGGTGGTGGATGTGGAGATCTCCTCGGAGAGCCACCCGTTCTACACGGGCAAGGCCCGCACGGTGGACTCCGAGGGCCGCATCGCCCGGTTCGCACGGCGCTACGGCGAAGACGCCGCGCAGGGCGGTGACCGGGCGCCCTAGGGTGGGCCGCGGCGCGCCGGGCGCGCGCCTCAGATGAAGTTCAGTGCGCCGGCGCAGCCCACCCCGCCCAGGACCATGAACGCCGGCATCAGCACCTTGAGCTCGACCCAGCTGCCCGCCCGGAAGCGGATCGCCTTCGGCGGGCCGAGCGGGTACCAGCGCTTGCGGCCGACCGGTATCGGCCACAGGATCGGGCAGCCCGAGACGGTCAGCGCGTCCCCTATGTCGTGCACCAGTGCGCCCAGCACGATCGGCAGCCCCAGCCACATGTACTCCTGGCCCGGAGCGCTGAACAGCCAGTCGGAGCCCTTGCCCGGCTGATCCAGGATCCCGGCGAGGATCCAGGCGCTGGTCGCGGCCAGCAGCCACACCAGGATGTCGCTGCTGGAGCCGCGGGCCGCGCGCCACAGCAGGCCTTCGATGGCCAGCACCATGTGCGCGAAGAGGATCGCCAGCACCGCCCAGCGGCCCCCGGTGATCGCCGCCGCCGAGGCGCCCGCACCGATCAGCGCCGCCCACAGCCACGTGTGCGTCAGTGTCCGATGGCCACCGGAGCGGCGCGGGTCGCCCTTCTTGCGCGTCGCCTTGTAGACGGCGGCGGACAGCTTGTCGACGATCTCGCAGAGCCAGCGCGACAAAGGTCCGAAGGCGCGCGAGATGGTGGCGGCCTTGTGGTCGAGGTCCGGCGCGAGCGCCGCCCCGGCGCAGATCAGGGCGCCGCACAGCAGAACCGGCCAGGGCATCGGGTGTCCGGCCGCCGCGGCCGCGGCTCCTACGCCGAGCCAGGCCGCCGCGCCCGACAGTGAGTGTGCTGGTCCCATCATGGCCGTTGCCCGCCCCATTCCTCGTGTGCCGCTGTCCAGTTGTCCTGGCGCACTGTTGCCACGTCGGCGCCACAGCGTAGCGCTCATGATCTTCCGTCCGGCAGGCGATTCCCCCTTCGGGCGAGGGGCCAGGCAAGATGGGTGCGTGACCCTCATCGATCAGCTGCCGCCGACCGCCGACCCCGACGCCCTCTACGAAGCCTTCGAGTCGTGGGCCGAGGAACGGGGTCTCACGCTCTACCCGCACCAGGAGGAGGCGCTGATCGAGGCCGTCTCCGGGGCGAACGTGATCGTGTCGACGCCCACCGGATCGGGCAAGAGCATGATCGCCGCGGGTGCGCACTTCGCCGCCCTGGCCCGGGACGAGGTCACCTTCTACACCGCGCCGATCAAGGCCCTGGTCTCGGAGAAGTTCTTCGAGCTGTGCAAGCTGTTCGGCACCGAGAACGTCGGCATGCTCACCGGTGACGCGTCCGTCAACGCCGACGCGCCCGTCATCTGCTGCACCGCCGAGGTGCTGGCGTCGATCGCGCTGCGCGACGGCAAGGACGCGGACGTCGGCCAGGTCGTCATGGACGAGTTCCACTTCTACGCCGAGCCCGACCGCGGCTGGGCCTGGCAGATCCCGCTGCTGGAACTGCCGCAGGCGCAGTTCGTCCTGATGTCGGCGACACTCGGTGACGTCTCGTTCTTCGAGAAGGACCTCACCCGGCGCACCGGCCGCCCCACCGCCGTGGTCCGCTCGGCGACGCGCCCGGTGCCGCTGTCCTACGAGTACCGCCGCACCCCGCTCACCGAGACGCTCACCGACCTGCTCCAGACGCGGCAGGCGCCGGTGTACATCGTGCACTTCACCCAGGCGCAGGCCGTGGAGCGGGCGCAGGCGCTGATGAGCATCAACATGTGCTCGCGCGAGGAGAAGGAGAGGATCGCCGAGCTGATCGGCAACTTCCGCTTCACCACCAAGTTCGGCCGCAACCTCTCCCGCTACGTCCGGCACGGCATCGGGGTCCACCACGCCGGCATGCTGCCCAAGTACCGGCGCCTGGTGGAGAAGCTCGCGCAGGCCGGCCTGCTGAAGGTGATCTGTGGCACGGACACGCTCGGCGTGGGCGTCAACGTCCCGATCCGCACCGTGCTGTTCACCGCCCTGACCAAGTACGACGGCAGCCGTGTGCGCACGCTGCGCGCCCGGGAGTTCCACCAGATCGCCGGCCGGGCCGGGCGGGCGGGCTTCGACACCGAGGGCTTCGTCGTCGCCCAGGCACCCGAGCACGTCATCGAGAACGAGAAGGCGCTCGCCAAGGCGGGCGACGACCCGAAGAAGCGCCGCAAGGTGGTCCGCAAGAAGGCACCGGAGGGATTCGTCGGCTGGACGGACACCACGTTCGACAAACTCATCGCCTCCGAGCCGGAGCCTTTGACGTCCCGGTTCCGGGTCACGCACACGATGCTGCTGTCGGTGATCGCCCGGCCCGGCAACGCCTTCGAGGCGATGCGGCGCCTGCTGGAGGACAACCACGAGCCGCGCAAGCAGCAGCTGCGCCACATCCGGCGGGCGATCGCCATCTACCGCTCGCTGCTGGACGGCGGCATCGTCGAGAGGCTCGACCGGCCGGACGCCGAGGGCCGGATCGTCCGCCTGACCGTCGATCTCCAGCAGGACTTCGCCCTCAACCAGCCGCTGTCCACGTTCGCGCTGGCCGCGTTCGAACTGCTGGACCCGGATTCGCCGTCCTACGCCCTGGACATGGTGTCCGTCGTCGAGTCCACACTGGACGACCCGCGGCAGATCCTCGTCGCCCAGCAGAACAAGGCGCGCGGTGAGGCGGTGGCCGCGATGAAGGCGGACGGCGTCGAGTACGAGGAGCGCATGGAGCGCCTCCAGGACATCACCTACCCCAAGCCCCTGGAGGAGCTGCTCTTCCACGCGTACAACACCTACCGCAAGAGCCACCCCTGGGTCGGCGACCACCCGCTGTCGCCGAAGTCCGTGACCCGTGACATGTACGAACGGGCAATGTCCTTCACCGAGTTGGTGTCCTTCTACGAGCTGGCCCGCACCGAGGGCATCGTGCTGCGCTACCTGGCCAGTGCCTACAAGGCTCTGGAGCACACGATCCCGGACGACCTGAAGTCCGAGGACCTGCAGGACCTGATCGCCTGGCTGGGCGAGACGGTGCGCCAGGTCGACTCCAGCCTGCTGGACGAGTGGGAGCAGCTGGCCAACCCGGAGGAGATGACCGCGGAGGAGGCCCAGGAGAAGGCCGACCAGGTCAAGCCGGTCACCTCCAACGCGCGCGCCTTCCGGGTGCTGGTCCGCAACGCCATGTTCCGCCGCGTGGAACTCGCCGCCCTCGACCAGGTCCGGGAGCTGGGCGAGATGGACGCCGAGGCCGGATGGGACGCCGAGGCCTGGGGCGAGGCGATGGACAAGTACTGGGACGAGTACGACGACCTGGGCACCGGTCCCGACGCCCGCGGCCCCAAACTGCTGGTGATCGAGGAGGAGCCGCAGCACGGGCTGTGGCGCGTGCGCCAGATCTTCGACGACCCCAACGGGGACCACGACTGGGGCATCAGCGCGGAGATCGACCTCGCCGAGTCCGACGCCGAGGGCCGTGCGGTGGTCCGCGTGACCGACGTCGGGCAGCTGTGAACGGGCGCCGGCCGGCCATGCGCAGCCGCCGGCCGGCCACCGGCAGGTGCCGATCCGTAGCCAGCACAGGAGAATCCCGCCCATGACGAACCCGGCCGAAAGGCTCGTCGACCTGCTCGACCTGGAGCAGATAGAGGTCAACATCTTCCGCGGCCGCAGCCCCCACGAGTCCTTGCAGCGGGTCTTCGGCGGCCAGGTGGCAGGCCAGGCCCTGGTCGCCGCCGGCCGCACCACGGACGGCGAGCGCCCGGTGCACTCGCTGCACGCGTACTTCCTGCGCCCGGGCCGGCCGGGGGTGCCGATCGTGTACCAGGTCGAGCGGGTGCGGGACGGGAGGTCCTTCACCACGCGCCGGGTCACCGCCGTGCAGCAGGGCCGCACGATCTTCACTCTGACCACCTCCTTCCACAAACCTGAACAGGGGAGCTTCGAGCACCAGCTGCCCCCCGCCCGCCCCGTCCCGTCACCGGAGTCACTGCCGACGATCGCCGAGGAGGTCAGGTCCCATCTGGGCGCGCTGCCCGAGCAGTTGGAGCGCATGGCGCGCCGCCAGCCCTTCGACATCCGCTATGTGGACCGGCTGCGCTGGACCGCCGAGGAGGTCAAGGACGCCGAGCCGCGCAGCGCCGTGTGGATGCGCGCGGTCGGACCGCTCGGCGACGACCCGCTCGTGCACACCTGCGCGCTGACCTACGCCAGTGACATGACCCTGCTCGACGCGGTGCGCCTCCCGATCGAGCCGCTGTGGGGGCCGCGGGGCTTCGACATGGCGTCGCTGGACCATGCCATGTGGTTCCACCGGCCGTTCCGCGCCGACGAGTGGTTCCTGTACGACCAGGAGTCACCGATCGCGACGGGCGGCCGGGGGCTGGCCCGCGGTCGCATCTACGACCTGGAAGGGCGTCTGCTCGTGTCGGTCGTCCAGGAGGGCCTGTTCCGGGCGGTGCAGGCGACGCCCGGCCGTGGTTCAGGCGCCTCTGCGGAAGAGCCGGACCAGCAGGCCGGGTGACCGGCCCCGGTCGCCGGGTCGCCGGGGCGGTTCGGGCCGCGCCGATCGCCCGGGGCGCCGGAGACGGTCGCCGTGCCCCTGGTGATCGGTGTGCCGCTGGTGGACGTAGCGGTTCCGGTGGCCGTGGCGGTCCTGCCGGCCGTGGTGTTTCTGGTGGCCGAGAGGACGGGACGGCTCGGGGTGTTCCGGCTGCCCGGCTGTCCCGGTCGGCTGCGGATGCTGCGCGCGGACCGGGGGCCGCTGGGTGCGCTGTGAAGCGGGGCGGGGTGCCGGCCGGTGGGTCCGCGCCTCTTCCACGGTCCGGGCCAGGTCGGCCCGGAGCCAGTCGATCTCGTCCGCATCCTGAGCCGTCGTGATCCGCTCGGCCAGTCGGGCGGCTGGGGAGCCCGGTGCGCCGTGGGCGGGCGGCCGAACTCGACGGCGGTTCAGATGGGCACGTTCGTAGGGGTCGTACACGATCTCCGAGACCTGGAGCGGGTCCAGCAACGAGGCCACGGCGGCCGCCCGCTCCCAGGGGTCGTCGGCGGCCTGACGGAGCAGGACGCCGAGTTGCCGACCACGCCAGTTGCGGGGGCGCAGATCGACGCCGGTGTCCAACTGGTCTCGCAGCCCCTCGGGCAGGGGCCGTTTCAACAGCGAGGCGTTCTCCGGGCCGGCCGCGAAGTCGCGGAGCTCACCGGCCAGGTAGAGCCAGACGACCGCGCGGTACCGGTTCAGGTAGAACGCGACCGGTACCAGCAGGCCCAGGCGTGCCAGACGAGTGAACCTGGCCGGGCTCACCTGCATGATCCGCGCGGCCTCGCTGGTGCCCACGGTCATGACGCGCTCGCGCAGCGCTTCCGGGAACCCTTCCTGGGCGCGCAGCCGCTCCATCTCGGCACGCGCCACACGTCGGCCTCCTCCCCGGTCGTCGGAGAGGGTGCGGATACGGCCGAGGCTGACAGCCAGGTCGAACTCGCTTCGCTTCAGGCCCAGTTCTCGTGCCGCTCGGCTCGTGGCGATGGATGTCTCGCGCGTCCCGGCGGTCGACGCGACGGCGGGCGGGACCTCGTGCGTGATGGTGTCACCGGACATGTTCGTGCCCCCGTGGAGTGTGCGGCCGACGCCGTGTGCGCTCGGCTGCGAAAAACCGTAGCCGCTGCGGCACATCTCGGTGCGAGCCTGTGGATAACTCTGCGGGAACCAGAGAAAATGCAGGTCAGAAGTCTGTTGACGGAGCGCGCTCCGGTTGGCGGGCGTCCACGTGGAGGTGTTCGCCGACGCGGTTCACCACCAGCGTCATCTCGTAGGCGATCTGGCCGATGTCGGCGTCGGCTCCGCTGAGGACGCACAGGCAGCTGCCGGTCCCGGCGGCCGTGATGAAGAGCACGGCTTCGTCGAACTCGACCATCGTCTGGCGTACGCCGCCCGCGCCGAAGTGGCGTCCGGAGCCCTTGGCCAGGCTGTGCAGTCCCGACGAGACGGCCGCCAGATGCTCGGCGTCCTCCCGCCGCAGCCCGGTGCTGGACCCCGTGACCAGTCCGTCGTTGGACAGGACCAGGGCGTGCCGTACGTGCTCGACCCGTTCGGTCAGGTCGTCGAGCAGCCAGTCCAGTGTCGGGTTCTGCGCCATGTGCGGTCTCCCCCTGTGATGGCTCCCCCTTCTCGGAGGACTCCCGCAAGCCTTCCCCACCGCCGCTGCCCCGGCAAGGAGAATGGAGGCATGGCACAGAAGATGTCCGACGAGGAATGGCGGGCGTTCGTCTCGTACGGCACCCGCACCGGCAAGCTGTCGACCGTCCGGGCCGACGGAAGTCCGCACGTCGCACCGGTCTGGTTTGTGCTCGACGGGGACCACGTGGTGTTCAACACCGGGAAGGAGACCGTGAAGGGGCGCAATCTGGCCCGCGACGGCCGGGTCGCGCTGTGCGTGGACGACGACCGGCCGCCGTTCAGCTTCGTGGTGCTGACCGGTCGGGCCCGGCTGTCGGAGGACCTGGACGAACTGCGGCACTGGGCCGCCCGGATCGGCGGCCGTTACATGGGTGAGGAGCGTGCCGAGGAGTTCGGTGCTCGCAACGGCGTCCCGGGTGAGCTCCTGGTCCGGGTGCCGGTGGACAGGGTGGTGGCGGTGAGGGATCTCGCCGATTGAGGACGGCTCGCGGCCACGCACCGCGACCTGAGGTGAACGGGTGAGGGATCATGCGGAGCATGAGTGAGGACCGCGCGCACGTCCAGGAGTTCTTCACCGCCCGCGCCGCCGAGTGGGACAGCAGATTCCCCGACGACGGCCCCGCCTACGCGGCCGGGGTCGCCGAACTCGGGCTGCGCGAGGGCGACCGTGTGCTCGACGCGGGGTGCGGCACCGGCCGCGCCCTGCCGCCGCTGTGTGCCGCCGTGGGCGCGTCGGGGACGGTCGTGGGCGTGGACCTGACCCCGGCCATGCTCCAGGCCGCCGTACGGGCCGGCCGGCACAGGGACGGGCACCTGCTGCTCGCCGACGTCGGCGCGCTGCCGCTGAGGTCGGGGGTGTTCGACGCCGTGTTCGCCGCGGGTCTCGTCGCGCACCTGCCGGAGCCGTCCGAGAACCTGCGGGAGCTGCGGCGCGTGGTGCGTCCCGGTGGCCGGCTGGCGCTGTTCCACCCGATCGGCCGGGCTGCGCTCGCGGCACGCCAGGGGCGGCAGCTCACACCGGGCGACCCGCGGGCGGAACCCAACCTGCGGCGGCTGCTGGCCGGTTCCGGCTGGCGCATGACGTCGTACGTCGACGAGGACGCCCGTTTCCTGACGCTGGCCGTGCGCGAGGACTGACGCCGAGGGGCGGCGCGGTCGGGCCCCGGCCGAAGCGACGGGAGCGAGGGGCGGTACCTCACAGCCCGCCGGCGACGGCCGCCACGAACACGTCGGGGTTGTCGAACATGATGTTGTGGCCCGCGCCGGGCACGGTCACCACACGCACTCCGGCCGCCTCCAGACCGGCTCGGCCCGGCAGTTCGCCACTGTCCTCGCCCTGGAGGTAGAGGCGGTCGAGCGTGGTGAGCCCCTCGAGGATCGTGCGCATCGTGGGATCCGAGCCGCGCCGGAGCCCCGTCGCACTTCGATGCAGTGCGCGCGGATCGGCCAGTCGCATGGTGGCCGCCCACAGGGGCCCGACACGGTCCAGCACGCGCGCGTAGGCGTCGTGGACGAAGGCCTCCTCCGTGAAGGTGGCGATGCCGCTGCTGGCCGCCGTCATCGGAGGGAACGGGTCGAGGTTGGCCTCGGCGAGGACCAGCCGGGAGACCAACTCCGGCCGGCGGTGCGCGAGCACGATCGCCACGGCGCCGCCCATGCTGTGCGCGATCAGCTCGGCACCGGTCAGTCCCGCCGTGTCGAGCGCGGCCGCCAGGGCGTCCGCGTGGTCCTCCAGGGTGTAGCCGAAGTGTTCGGGCCGGTCACTGATGCCGTGTCCGGGCAGATCGACGAAGAGACTGCGCCGGCCCGCGAGCTCGGGCCGGGCCGCGATGTGCGCGTGGTACACGGACGACATCGCCCCCAGCCCGTGCACGTAGATGCGAGCTGGTTCCGCTCCGGGCACCTCGATCCAGCGGATGCGGCTCCCCTTCGCGTCGAACTCGGTCTGCCTCATAGGGCCCTCCCTCATGACGTCGCCTGCCTGACTGCTGCCACTGACAATACCTCGCTACCGATGTATATCGTCAATGGAGTACTGACACTGCGATGTACCACGCGGATGGGAGACAATGCGGGCATGCTGGAGCTGGCCATCCTGGGATTCCTGTACGACGCGCCCCTGCACGGGTACGAGCTGCGCAAGCGCATCACGGCGCTGACGGGACACGTGCGGCCGGTCGCCGAGAGCACGCTCTACCCGGCCATCAAGCGACTGGAGCGGACGGGCCTGCTCGAGCGGGCCACGGAGCCGGGAGCCGTGGCGGCACCGCGCCACGTCCTCACGCTCACCGACGACGGCCGGCGCGAGCTGCGCCGCCGGCTCGCCGAACCCGTCCAGCGCGACATCACCGACGAGAACCGCTGGTTCACCGTCCTGGCCTTCCTCAGGCACCTGGACGATCCCGGCGCCCAGGCCGCCGTGCTGCGCCGCAGACTGGCCTTTCTGGAGACGCCCTCGAGCTTCTTCTACGACGGGGACCGGCCGGTGCGCGCCGAGGAGCTCGACGACCCGTTCCGGCGCGGCATCCTCACGGTGGCGCGCGCCACCACGGAGGCGGAACTCGCCTGGCTGCGCACCACGACCGACGCGCTGGACGCCGCAGCCCGCTGAACCATCGGCGTCAGTGCCGCCCGGTGGCTGCGGCCGGAAGCCCGCGCGGCACACCAGTGACCCGAGGCCCGGGGCATGCCCGAGCCTCGGACATGCCGTATCCCGCTCCCCTTCGCCCGGTTGTTCCCCTTCTGCCGTCGGCGCTCCAACTCTACTGTGAGTGGCAGCAGATGAACGATCTGTACCGCTTTCCGCTCAGGAAGGGGCCAGCATGTTCGGCAGACTCCGCAAGTCCTTCGCCGGAGTGGTCTCCTCGGTGCGCACGGAGGGTGGCAGCGGCGGCCACGACCGCGCACACAATCTGTTCGAGGCCGCTGCCGCATATGTATCGGCCTGCACGGAGGACGATCAGGAACGGATGGACGAGGCCGCCTCCTGGGTGTCGCCGGAGGCGCTCTCGTTCGGGGTGAGCGAGCTGGCCTGCCGTGCGGTGATCGCGCTGGCCCGGGAGCGGGACGAGTCGCCGCGAGTGGTGGCGCGGGCGCTGCTGGGGCTTCCGGCGGTGTGAAAACCGTGCGCACACAGGGGTCGTTTCGCCCCCCTCCAGGCGGAAAACTGCAGGTCCGAGAGGTCACCCGAGTCGTGACAACGGCCTTCCAGTCGCACTAGGGTGCGCGCCGTTGGACGAAAGAGGGAGGCTGGCATGGCCGGGACGGACGAGGACGCCGTCGCCGCCGAGGACGACGCGCTCTATGTGCTCACGGCGGTACTGCTGACACCCGCGCAGTTCCCGAGTGTGCTGGGCGACGACTACCCGGAGGCCTGCGCGGCTCTGGGCCTCGCCCCGCTGGCCGAGGGGTACGGTCTGGTGCTCGGTCAGGACGGCACCGGCGCGCGGTGGACGGTCGCCATCGATGACGTGTCGCTGGTCGCCGTGGCCATCGCCTCCTGGGACTGCGGCATGGAGTACGACCTGTCGCCGGACGAGCGCACGGTCGTCGCCGCGCTGCCGGGCTGGCCCCTCGCGGTCGCCGTCGCGGCACCCGGGGTGCCCGCGCCGCACGACCCCGAGCCGGAGGTCTCGGACGGCCCCCTGCTGTCGCCGCCGGACACCAGTACCTGGGGGCCGGCACAGCGCCGTCTGGGCGCCGATGAGATCGCGCTGCAGTGGGCGACGTGGCGGGAGCAGATCGGCGACGACGCCTTCACCGCTCCGGGGAACCCCGACGAGGAAGCTGTGGGCGGCGGCCAGGCGGGTGACGGGGCCGGAGCGGGCCGGGGAGCCGAGACGGACGGCACCCCGCCGGAGCGGTCCGGGGAGGCCGGGCCCACGGGGCATCGCGGTGTCCGGCGCGTCCTGGCGGAGGCCCGCGCGTATGTGGACTCGCCGCCGCCGCTCGGACGCGTCCGCTCGTCCTTCGCCCCCGGTGACGCACGGACCCTGCGGGCGGACGGCCCCGGCTGGTCCATGGTGGCCCGCACCGACGACATCGCCTTCGTCCTCCTCGACGAGGAGCCCGGCGAGGTCCTGCCGGTCGGCCGGGGCGCCGAACTGCCCGGTCTGCTCGAAGCCCTGGACAAGCTGGCGGTACGCCCCAGCTGATCCACCGTGGCCGATCCGCCGCGGCTCCCCGTGCGGAGTCGTCGCTCCACGCGGTGCCGACCCATGGAGGAGGCGGAACCGGGCCTGCGGGGCGGGGTGGCTCCCGGGCTGCCGGGCGTGTGCCGTCCCACCGTTCACGTCCCGGCGCCCGTGGCGCCTCTCTGTCCGGACCGGCTGCGGCCGACCCGCCCTGCTACCGGTCGGCGTTCGACGCCCCCGGTGGCTGGAGCGTGGCGCGCCGCCGCCCTTGGACCGGACTGTGGCCAGGTCCGCGGGCGACGGCGTCGTCAGCTCGTGCGCACCCCTGGGGAACGCGCCGGGGGTGAGGTGGCTCAGCGGCCGAGCTCCTTGCGGGTGACGCGGCGCAGCCGGCGTCGCTGCGACGGGTCCAGTGTGAGGTACGCGGCGGCCGGGACTCCCAGGACTATCAGGAGCGCGGCCCACCAGGGCAGCCAGATCAGCAGGATCAGCCCGGCCGCCACGCCCCCTGCGGCGATCTTCGCGTTCTTCGACATCTGTCGCCTCCTTCGCGGCCACTGCTGCCGCTCTCTGTCGTGGAAACGGCCCTGGGACCCCAGTGGTTCCACCCGCGGCCCCGAGACGCCCCTGAGAAATCCCTGAGCCGCGCCCTGAGGGCCGCGGCCCGCTCCCCGTCCACTGCGCGTCTACCGCGCCCTGAGCGGCTCCCCCACCTCGTGCAGGTGGCGCAGCGCCTGCCGGTAGGAGTCGACGAGGCCGGTCTCCGCGTAGGTGATGCCCAGTTCCCGGCAGTGGGCACGCACCAGGCGCTGGGCGTGCCGCAGGTGCGGGCGGGGCATGCTGGGGAACAAGTGGTGCTCGATCTGGTAGTTGAGTCCGCCGAGGAACCAGTCGGTCAGGACGCCGCCACGGATGTTGCGTGAGGTGAGCACCTGGCGGCGCAGATGCCCCCAGCGTTCGCCGTTCGGGTCGGGCATCTCCATGCCCTTGTGGTTGGGCGCGAAGGACAGACCCAGGTGCAGTCCGAACAGCGCCTGGTGGAGGACGGCGAACGCCAGTGCCTTTCCGGGGGACAGGACGGTCAGCAGCAGGGCGGCGTAACCCACGACGTGGGCCACGAGAAGTACCCCCTCCAGTGCCCGTTCCCGGGGCGGCTGCCGGCGCAGGTCCTGGAAGCTGTGCACCTTGAGGGCGATACCTTCGAGAAGGGTGAGCGGGAAGAACAGCCAGGCCTGGTTGCGGGTGAGCCAGCGGCGCCAGCCCTCGCGGTCGCCGGTCTGCTCGCCGGTGAAGACCAGCACGTCCGCGGCGACGTCCGGATCCTTGTCGATGTGGTTGGGGTTGGCGTGGTGCCGGTTGTGCTTGTTGTTCCACCAGGAATAGCTCAGGCCGAGCAGCAGGTTGCCGTGCACCAGTCCGATGAGTCGGCCGACGGACTTGTCGCCGGTGATCTGCGCGTGGCCCGCGTCATGGCCGATGAAGGCCGTGCGGGCGGACAGCACGGCGAACAGGGGCGCCAGGAGCAGCGCCCACCAGGAGTCTCCGGTCAGGACGAGGCCCGTGACCACGCCGGCCAGGGCGAGCGCGTTGGCCGCGATGACACGCGCGTACCAGGCGTACCGCCGCCCCAGGAGGCCTTGGTCCTTGACCGAGCGCAGGAGGGGTGCGAACTCGCTGCCGGCGGACGGACCACCGGTCCGTGCTTCGGTACCGTCCGCGACGGCTACGGCGGGCTGGGGCATGGTGAGGTCTCCGGCTCTCTCTCGGCAACGGCCTGACCTGAGGAAACGTACGAACGGAAGGCCTTCGCGGACCATGGCGCCAGCCCCCGGATGCTCAGGGGGGCCAGCCCCGCTCGGCCAAGGGGGCTGGCGGCACCCCCGGGGCAGCGCGGCGGCGATCGTGGACGCGCGGTGGACGGCCAGTTCTGTCAGCCCGGCGGCGGCCCCGGCCGGCACGGTGGCGTACGTCACCGCCATTGTGGTCCCGGTAGGCCGTCGTGGTGCTGTACCCTCGGCGGCTCCACTCCCAGTAGTCAAATTTGAGGAATCGGTATCGCTGTGCACAGCACTGCCTTGGCAACACCGACCGAGATCTCCGAACTGGCCCATTGCTGTGCCGTGTTCCTGCAGGCGGACCCGGCCCGTGCCGGCCGGGTCGCCTTCTGGCGTCCCGACGGCGACGCTCCCCCGGCCGTCCCCGGCGCATCGGTGGAGGACCTGACGGTCGTCGTGCCTCTGGACGGCGGCATCGAGCCGTTGACCGTGTCCGCGGCCCTGCTTCCCGTACGGACAGCCCTACCCCTGCTCACACGCGCGCGTGCCACCGAACTCGGCCACCGTTCCTGTGTGTTCTGGGGTGCCGCAGCCCTGCTGGCCCTGCACTTCACGGCGCGCGGCCTGCTGCTGCCGGGACTGTCGGCCGGTGATCACGACGCCTGGCGTGCGGCTCCGCTGCGCGGCCAGGACGCCGATCGGGTCCGGGAACTGGCCGCCTCGATGCCGCCCGAGGCGCACGCCGTCCCGCTCGAGGACACCGAGCATCTGCTGCTGCCCGACCAGGAACGGCTGCTGCGCGCCTTCCTGGACGCGGTCACCGACGTACTGCCCCGCACAGCCGCCGCGTCCCTCGTCACGGGTGGACCGGCCTACGCCGTGCCGGAGCCGCAGCATGTCCCGGAGCAGCGGGCGTGGGCCGCCGAGGTCGCCGCGGGTCACGACGCCGGGGTGCGGATCTCCCTGCGCGTAGAGGTGGCAGAACTGGACGACGCCGGGCCGGACGGCGCCCCGGAGCCGCGGTGCCGAGCGGTGCTGCAGGTGCACAGCGTGAGTGATCCGGCGCTGGTCGCCGACGCCGCCGAGGTATGGACCGGATCCGGCGCCGTGGACGGAGCGTTCGGCCCTCGGGCGCGCACGGACGTCCTGCTCGCCCTGCGCCGCGCGGCCCGCTCCTGGCCGGCGCTGACGCCCCTGCTCTCGGCCACCGTGCCGGACTCCGTCGATCTCGCCGACGAGGAGGTCGCCGAGCTCCTCGGAGAGGCCGCCCGCGTGCTCGCCGCGGCCGGAGTGGAGGTGCACTGGCCCGCGGAGGCGGTGCGCGGTACGGCCGCCGGGGTGGCCGTCGGGCCGCCCGAGGACCCGGTGTCCGTCGGTGCCGCCCCGGCGGACACCCGGTCGGTCCTGTCCGCGGACGCCCTGCTCGCCTTCGATCCCTGGTTCGCGCTGGGCGACCAGCGGCTCACGCGCGCTGAGCTGGACCGCCTGGCGGAAGCGAACCGGCCCCTGGTGCGGCTGCGCAACCAATGGGTCCTGGTCGATCCCGAAGAGGTGCGCCGGGCCAGGTCGTGGCAGGACAGGAAGATCACCCCGGTGGAGGCGCTGGGCGCCGCCCTGACGGGCTCCGCCGAGGTCGACGGCCACCGGGTCGAGGTGCGGCCGACGGGATGGCTGGCCGCCCTGCGGGACAGGCTGATGGATCCGGCGGCGCGGGAACCCGTGGAGCAGCCGGCCGCGCTGGACGCCCGGCTGCGCGACTACCAGGTGCGCGGTCTGGGTTGGCTGGCCCACATGACGTCGTCCGGGCTGGGGTGCTGCCTCGCCGACGACATGGGACTCGGCAAGACGATCACACTGATCGCACTGCATCTGCACCGGCAGGGCGACCCGGCGACCGCCGGACCCACCCTCGTCGTGTGCCCCACCTCGCTGATGGGCAACTGGCAGCGGGAGATCGAGCGGTTCGCGCCCGGCACGCCCGTGCGGCGCTTCCACGGCGCACGGCGCGATCTGGCCGACCTGGCCGACCACGGGTTCGTCCTGACCACGTACGGCACGATGCGCCTGGACGCGCGGCGGCTCGCCGGCACCGGCTGGGGCATGGTGGTGGCGGACGAGGCCCAGCACGTGAAGAACCCGTACTCGGCGACGGCCCGGCAGCTGCGCACCATCGGGGCACGCGCGCGCGTCGCGCTCACCGGCACTCCGGTGGAGAACAACCTGTCCGAACTGTGGGCGATCCTGGACTGGGCGACGCCGGGGCTGCTGGGCCGGCTGAGCACCTTCCGCGCCCGCCACGCGCAGGCCGTGGAGAGCGGCCGGGACCCGGCGGCGGCCGAGCGGCTCGCCCGGCTGGTCGGCCCCTTCCTGCTGCGCCGGCGCAAGTCGGACCCGGGCATCGCACCCGAGTTGCCGCCGAAGACCGAGACCGACCGGGCCGTGTCGCTCACCGGGGAGCAGACGGGCCTGTACGAGGCCCTGGTGCGCGAGACGCTCGCGGAGATCGCCGGTGCGGACGGCATGGCGCGGCGGGGCCTGATCGTGAAGCTGCTGACCGGCCTGAAGCAGATCTGCAACCATCCGGCGCAGTTCCTCAAGGAGGAGCGGCCGCGGATCGCGGACCGCTCCGGGAAGCTCGAACTGCTGGACGAGCTGCTCGACACCATCCTCTCCGAGGGCGCTAGCGTGCTGGTCTTCACCCAGTACGTGCGGATGGCACGGCTGATCGAACATCATCTGGCCGCACGCGGCGTGCGGTCGCAGTTCCTGCACGGCGGCACACCGGTCGTGCGACGTGAGGCGATGGTCCGGTCCTTCCAGAACGGTGACGTACCGGTGTTCCTGCTGTCCCTGAAGGCCGCGGGCACCGGACTGAACCTCACGCGCGCCGAGCACGTCGTGCACTACGACCGCTGGTGGAATCCCGCGGTCGAGGCACAGGCCACCGACCGCGCGTACCGCATCGGGCAGAGCCGGCCCGTACAGGTGCACCGGCTGATCGCCGAGGGCACGATCGAGGACCGCATCGCCGACCTGCTGCACCGCAAACGGAATCTGGCCGAGGCGGTCCTGGGGGCGGGCGAGGCGGCACTCACCGAACTGACGGACGCGGAACTGGCCGACCTGGTGGAGCTTCGAGGAGAATCCCGATGAACGACCACGCCGTCGACACGGAGCGGACGTTCGCCGCGCTGCCCCCCGCGCCGGGACGCGGTTTCGCCCGGACCTGGTGGGGCGAGGCCTGGCTGAAGGCGCTGGAGGACACGGCCCTGGACGCACAGCAGGTGCGGACGGGGCGCCGGCTCGCTCGTGCCGGAGCCGTCGGCGCGGTGTCGGTGCGCCCGGGACGCATCACGGCCGTGGTGCACGACCCGGGCGGTACGGCGCACCGCGCGGACGTCCTGCTGGAGCGGCTGTCCGACGACCAGTGGGCGCGGTTCCTCGACGTGGTCGCCGAACGGTCCGGTCACCTCGCCGCGCTGCTCGACCATGACCTGCCGCCGCATCTCGTCGAGGACGCCTCGGCGGCCGGGATCGAACTGCTGCCCGGCATCGGCGACCTGGAACCGGAGTGCGACTGTGGCGCCTGGGACCACTGCGGGCACACGGCGGCGCTCTGCCACCTGGTGGCGCGGCTGCTGGACCAGGATCCGTTCGTGCTGCTGTTGCTGCGCGGTCGTGACGAACGTGCCCTGTTCGGCGAGTTGAGTGCCCGCGACGGGGACGCGGACGCCGACGGGCCCTCCGCGCCGGACGGTGTGGACGCCGCGGAGGCCTATGCCGCGGCGTGCGTCCTGCCGCCGCTGCCGCCGCTGCCCGATCCGCCGACAGAGCCAGGACTCCCGCCGTGCCTGGTCACCGAGGCCGTCCCCGCGCCCGGCGTCGATCCGGCGGCGCTGGAGTTCCTGGCCGCAGGAACGGCCGAGGCGGCTCGCAGGTGGCTCGGCGAGGCACTGCACATCCCCTCCGGGACCCCTCCCGCCACCGGCTGTCCGACCGTCGCGCA
Source organism: Streptomyces sp. NPDC003393 (assembly GCF_053589015.1). Classification (NCBI taxonomy): domain Bacteria; kingdom Bacillati; phylum Actinomycetota; class Actinomycetes; order Kitasatosporales; family Streptomycetaceae; genus Streptomyces; species Streptomyces sp. NPDC003393. The sequence goes on from NZ_JBSFRB010000003.1 coordinate 330,352, forward strand.
GGACGCCGTGCGTCTCGCCTCAAACGCGCCGGACGCCCGGCCCTGCGACGGTGCGGTGCTGGAGCGGCTGGCCACGGGCTCGGGCCGCAGCAAGGAACAACTCGGGCGTGCCGTCCGCGCCTGGCGGGCCGGAGGGCCGGCCGGGCTGTCCGTCCTCGAGGAGGAGTGGACTCCCGGCGAAGAGGCCCGGGATCCGCTGCACCCGGCCAGCAGCACCACGGTCGCGACCACGGCCGTCCATCGCATGAGACGCGACATGCCGCATCCCCCCTCCCCGACTCCCGC